>JBJMGC010000057.1:0-14504 GCA_045808105.1 Acidobacteriaceae bacterium
CCGCTGCCGCGTCTCTGCTGCTACCCGCCCAACCGGAGCACTCAATACCGCAGCAATCAAGGTAGTGCCGGCGACTCCCGTTGCGCGGGGATTGTGCTCGTCCCGACGAGAGGTCCGAAGCGAACGCTGTTGCCCATTAGGTGCGAGTGCGTCGCGAATCGCGCATCATGGCGCTGCGGGAAGTCATTGCGGTAATGCGCGCCGCGGCTCTCCTCCCGCGCCAGCGCGCTGACCACAATCGCTCGCGCTACCCGCGCCAGGGAACGCGCTTCGTAGTCGCGTCGTTTCCACTCAGCAGATGGGACCGCCTCCACATATCGGCTCGCTGCCGCGAGATCGATGCTCTTGAGCAGCTCCGCATCGCGCAACAAGCCCGCATGCTTCCACATCTGCTGCTGCAATTGTTCAATGGCTCCTTCAACCGGCGGAAGCGTTGCTGTCTCGTGCACTAGCGTCCGTGCCTTCAGATCAGCAAGCTTCATCTGCATATCCGTTTCCCGCCGCATGCTCTCCGCCGCGCGCGCGCCGAAGACCAGCCCCTCCAGCAGCGAGTTGCTGGCCAGCCGATTTGCGCCATGCACACCAGTGCACGCCACCTCGCCTGCGGCATACAGTCCGGGCAGCGATGTTCGCCCGTCGACGTCAGTCCGCACGCCGCCCATCAGGTAATGCGCCGCCGGACGTACCGGAATCAGATCGCGCGCCAGATCCAGCCCGTGCTGGTGCAGAAATCCAGAGATGCCGGGAAAGCGCGCGTCCAGATCGATCCCATTGTCGTTGGCACCCCCGACGTGGCGCATATCCAGGTAGACCGGCAGCGTTTCCCCCGGCTGCTTCCCGAAGCCCTCGCGCGTGATAGCCCGTGCCACCACATCGCGCGGCGCCAGCTCCAGCTGCGGATGGTAGCGATGCATGAAGCGCTCGCCTGCCGCATTCACCAGCCAGGCGCCTTCTCCGCGCAGTGCTTCGGAGAGCAGAAAACGCGGCACGCCCGGCAGGCTCAGCGCCGTGGGATGAAACTGATAAAACTCCATGTCGGCCAGCTCGGCGCCCGCGGCGAGCGCCGCCGCAATACCGTCACCGGTAGCCACTGCAGGATTCGTCGTGTCGCTATACACCTGGCCTGCGCCGCCGCTTGCCAGCAGAACGGAGCGCGCATTCACCGTCTGGACCTCGCCATTCTCATCGAGTAGCCGTGCTCCATAGACGCGCCCATCCACCGTCAGCAGATCGGTCAATAGCGTCCAGGGCAGAAGGGTGATGCCCGCCGTCGTGGACGCGCGTGCCAGCAGCGCACGTCCAATCTCGCGGCCGGTGGCATCGCCATTCGCGTGCAGAATGCGGTTGCGGCTGTGCGCGCCTTCGCGCGTCAACATCAGCTCCCCGGCGTGCTCTCCCGCGGCGTAGCGATCGAAGCGTGTATCCCAGCGCAGCAGTTCTTCCACGCGCGCCGGCCCCTCTTCCACCAGCACCCGCGCCGCAGTCGCGTCCACCAGGCCATCACCGGCAGCAAGCGTGTCTTCCAGGTGCAGCTCGACGTCCTCTGCTCCGCTGATCGCAACCGCGATGCCGCCCTGCGCGTATTGCGTGTTCGACTCGCCCAGCGCTTCCTTGGTGACCACAAGGACACGCCCCGCTGCAGCCAGCGTGATCGCGGCGCGAAGTCCGGCAATCCCGGCACCAATGATCAGAAAATCAGTAACCGCCGGAATGCTGAGTGCCACTCTCCCCATGAGCCGAGGCTATCATCCGTATGCACCCGTATTCATCATCTATACAGGTTGCCTGCGGTACGATGAGCCGAGTGCGCACTCTCCCGATCCAGACTGCTTCTGCGACATATAACGTGCTCCTCGGCGAAGGCCTGCTGGCCGGTCTGCCGCTGCAATTGCGTGCCATCTTTGGCGAGCGGCCGCGCCGAACCTTCGTCGTAACCGCGCCGGAGGTCTGGGCGCTGTGGTCAGAAGCCTTTCTGGCCGGCTTTGCCCTCAACGAATCGCCTGCGGTTCTGCAATTGCCGGCTGGCGAGCATCACAAGCGGCTGGCGGCGCTGGAGCGGCTGGCTCAACAACTCGCCACCGCCGGTGCCGACCGCAGCTCCGTCCTGATCGCCTTCGGCGGCGGCGTCATTGGCGATGTCACCGGCTTTCTCGCCGCCATCTACATGCGCGGCATCGACTTCATTCAGGTGCCAACGACTCTGCTCGCGCAAGTTGACTCCTCTGTTGGAGGCAAGACCGGCGTAAACCTCGCCGCCGGCAAGAATTTGATCGGCAGCTTCCATCATCCGCGGCTTGTACTTGCCGATACCACGGTGCTACGCACCTTGCCCCCGGCAGAGCTGCGCGCTGGACTCTTCGAGAGCCTGAAGGCAGGACTCATCTACGACGCGGCTCTCTTCGAGTTCATTGAGCAGCACACTGAATCTCTGCTGCGACAGGAAGCCGCGCCACTGACTCACGTGATCGCGGAATCGGTGCGCATCAAGGCGTGTGTCGTCTCCCAGGACGAGCGCGAAGCCGGCCTCCGCATGATTCTCAACTTTGGCCACACCGTCGGGCATGCCATCGAAGCGCTCACCCACTATCGCGGGCTGCTGCATGGCGAGGCCGTGGGTTGGGGCATGCGTGTCGCAGTGGAAGCCAGCCGCATGCGCGAGCTCCCTTCCGCAGAAGCCGACCGCATCCTGGCCGCCATCGACGCCTTTGGCCTGCCGCCGCTGCCACGCCTCACAGCGCGCCGGCTGCTGAATGCAGCGGCGGGCGATAAGAAACGGATTGGCGGCATCCGCCACCTCGTGCTGCTGGAGCGCATCGGGCAAGCTCAAGTGGCCAATGACCTGACCGACGGAGAACTTCTACAGGCGATCCAACGCGGGCTGAGGCTGGGCCGTTCCACAGGATGATGGCACCGACAAATATGACAGCGAGTGGCGCGCAACCGGCAGGCACGACAGGCGAGCACGATGCGGCCGCGGCCGTCCAGGCCATGTTCGACTCAATCGCGCCCCGCTATGACCTGCTGAACCACATCCTCTCGGGATCGATCGACCGGTTCTGGTGGTGGCGCACGGCTCGGCGTTTCCGCCATATTTTGTCACAGCCACAGGCACGCATCGCAGACATCTGCTGCGGAACCGGTGACATGACCATGGCGCTGCTGCACCGCCGCCCGCCCCACGCCTCGCCCGTGCTCGCCATCGACTTCTCCCACCAGATGCTGCTGCGCGGCGCCGCAAAATTCCGCAAGCACGGAGCGATCCCGATTGAGGCCGACGCGCTGCATCTCCCCATCGGCAATAACGCCCTGCAGCTGGTGACCACCGCCTTCGGCTTTCGCAACCTTGCTAATTACGAAGCCGGCCTGCGCGAGTTTCATCGCGTGCTGGCACCGGGAGGCGAGCTCGGCATTCTTGACTTCAGCGAGCCTGGCGGCATCCTCGGCAAGCTTTACGCGTTCTACTTCCGTCGCGTGCTGCCACGCATCGGCCGTCTGCTCTCCGGCGCAAGCAGCGCCTATACCTACCTGCCCACATCCGTGGGGCAGTTCCCCGCTCCTCCACAGATGCTCACAGCGCTCGAGCGTGCGGGCTTTGGCGATGCGCGCTGGACCCCCTACACCTTCGGCATCGCAGGCCTGTACACCGCCCGCAAACTGTAAGTTGGGCTGCTGGCCCAGCATGCACAGCCGCGTGTAGGCTGGGGGCATGTCCCCGCCGCCTGAGACCGCCGCGAAGCAGTCGAAAGACTCTATCGTGAGGCGGAAGCGAACTGCCGCGTTGGTCTCCATGCTCGCGGCATGCGGCATGACTGCGCTCAAGTTGATTGCCGGCTTGCTGACCGGAAGCCTCGGTATGCTCTCCGATGCTGCGCACTCGGGCCTCGATCTGCTGGGCGCCGGACTGACCTTTGCCTCCGTCCGCATCTCCGACAAACCCGCCGACGAGGACCATCCCTACGGCCATGCGCGCGTCGAGACGCTCTCCGCCTTCACGGAAACCTTTCTCATGGGCGCGTCGTGCGTATGGATCGTCGTCGAAGCCATCATGCGCATCTTTGTCGCGCCGGTCACGGTGCGTCCCTCGGTGTGGCCCTTCGCCGTGCTCGCGCTCTCTATCACTGTGGACCTTAGCCGCTCCCGCGCGCTCAAGCATGTGGCGGCAGCTTCCGGCTCGCAGGCACTGGAGGCGGATGCCCTTCACTTTGCCTCCGATATCTGGTCCAGCGTGGCCGTCGCCGTAGGTCTCGCGGCAACGTATGCAGGCGTGCGCTTCGGCATCGGCTGGCTGCGCTTTGCCGATCCGTTGGCCGCACTCGCCGTCTCCGCGGTTATCCTGCGCTTTGCCTGGGGACTCGCGCGGCGCACCACCTTTGAGCTGCTCGACACGGCGCCTGCCGGAGCGCGACAGAGCATTGTCCGTGCCGTAGAACGCATCGAGGGCGTGATCGAGCCCGAGCAGGTGCGCGTGCGCCGCTCCGGCAACCGAATATTCGCGGATCTGCGCGTTGCCGTGCCTCGCTTCGACACCGCGGAGCACATCGAAGTGCTTGTCCAGCGCATCACCGCGGCGGTAAAGGCGGTCGTGCCTGGAGCCGATGTCACCGTTCGGACGATACCCCGCCAGGTGCTGGGCGAAAGCATCTTCGATCGCATTCGCGGTGTGGCCGCGCTCAACAATGTCACGCTGCACGATCTGAGCGTGCAGCAGGAACAAGACGGTTTGCGCATCGAGCAGCATATTGAGGTAAATGAATCACTGCCGCTGGTAGAAGCGCATCGTTTTGTCTGCGAGTTGGAAGAGCAGATGTACCGCGCCGCTCCCGAAGTGAGCAATGTGCTGACCCATATCGAGAGCGAGCCCGCTACCATCGAAGCATCGGCCACCATCGAGCAGGACCGCCGTCTGCAGGAACTTCTGCGCGGCGTGGCGCGAACCTTGCCGGAGATCATCGACATACACGAAGTCTCAGTCTCGCGTATGGGAGATCACCTGCATCTCTCCTGCCACTGCACGCTGCCCGATGCATTGCCCATGCATCGCGTCCACGCGGTCATCACCGCGCTTGAGGACCGGCTGAAATTAGAGCGCCCGGAGGTCGACAGCATGCTCATACATCCTGAGCCGGCAGCCGACAACCGGCACGAGGGACGGCGCTGCAATCGTCCGGACGGTGGCAACAGTATGGAGGAGAAGAATGATCGCGAAGGCGGAGTGGCAGCACGATCAGGTCTACGCAGCCACATCGGATAGCGGGCACACGCTGACGCTCGATGTTGCGCGCGCCGAAGGCCCAACCCCGATGGAATACGTTCTCATGGCCCTGTGCGGCTGCACGTCGGTCGATGTCATCAGCATTCTCGCCAAGAAGCGCGAGCCCTTCACTGCGCTGACCGTCTCCGCGAATGCCGAAAAAGCAAAAGAGTCGCCCAGCGTCTTCACGAAAATCGAGCTGGTCTATCGCGTCTCTGGGCCCGTCAATCACAAGAGCATGGAAGACGCAGTCCGGCTGTCAAAGGAGAAATACTGCTCTGTCTCCGCCATGTTGGAGAAGACCGCGAAGATCACCTTCACGATTGAGTACGCATGATCCTCCGCCTCTTTCAATTCGCGCTGGTGCTGGTGCTGCTGGTGGTGGTCGGCATGGTCTCGGCATTGACGACGATGCACTTTGCGATTCACGGTGCCGAGGTGAAGGTTCCTGATTTCCGCGGCATGAGCGAGACGGACGCCCGGCGCAAAGCCGCCGCGGATGGCCTGGAGATCAGCATCGACGATCATTTCTACAGCGCGGTTGTGCCGGCCTCGCGCATGGTGACGCAGTCGCCCGCCGCAGGAACGGTCGTGCGCACGGGCTGGCAGGTGAGGCTCGGCCAAAGCCTGGGCGCGCAGAAAGTTGCGGTGCCTTCGCTCATCCACGACCCGGAGCGCGTGGCGGCATTGGATATTCGACGTGCCAGCCTGCAGCTCGGCACGATCGCGCATTTGCCGTACGCGCTGGCCCAACCTGGTACGGTGATTGCGCAGTCGCCGAACCCAGGCGCCGCTTCCGTAGATCGCCCCACGGTGGCGTTGCTGTTAAGCGCACCCCTGCCGCCGGAAGCAACCGGATACGTGATGCCGGACTTCATCAACCAGCCGGAGAAGACCGCGGAAGCCGCCGTGGAGAAGGCCGGTCTAAAGCTGGCGCCGCCGCTCTATCGCCAGGCAGAGATTCCGCCGGTTGCCACCATCGCCGCGCCAGGCGAAGCACCCGCCGCGCCTGCTCTGCCCGTGATGCCGGGCACAGTGCTTGCGCAGCAGCCGGCCGCAGGCGAACCCGTCGAGGCCGGCGGAACAATTCAGTTCACGCTCGCGCAGTAATCAGCGGGTCAGTCGTTCGCGAGCGAGTCGTTAGCGAGTCAGGACGGCCGCAAAAAATCCATCGCATGGCAGCACGCCGGGCAGCGTCTGCAGACAACGATCGCGCAAAGCAGTCTCTCGCAACCGTTCTGCACCATCAGGCCGAAGACTTCGCTCGGCCACCATTTCGGACAGACGCGCCCCCACGTCGAGGACGCGCGCCGTCGGCTCCGACCCCATGAATTTTTCAATGACCGCTGCGTTCTCTTCCGGCTCGAGAGAGCAGGTGGAGTAGACCAGCCGGCCGCCGGGCGCGAGCACGCGAAAGGCTGAGCGCAGGATTGCGATCTGCCGCTCCTGCTGCCGCGCGAGTTCGCTCGCCCCGAGCCGCAGCTTGATCTCCGGATTGCGCGCCAGTGTTCCCGTGCCGCTGCAGGGGGCATCGCACAGGATGAGGTCGAATTCGTCGCGAAATGGCAGCGCTGTCGCGTCGGCAAGCACGCAGTGAACTCTCGACAACAGCGGGTCACGGGTAAAGCCGCGGCGCATGGCATTCAGGCGCGCTTCGCTGATATCGCACGCGGTGATCTCAGCCTGCGGATTATTCTCGGCCAGGATCGCGGTCTTGCCCCCGGGCGCGGCGCAGCAATCCAGAATCCGGCTCCCCCGCCCCGCTAACTCCGCGACTAACTGTGATCCCTCATCCTGAATGCGAGCGTCCTCGGGTGCGTCGCCGCTTTCTGACAGCCGCCGCGCACGAGCCAGCATCGCGCTCCCGGCCAGAGACTCCGCATCGGCATCGGAGACCGCATGCAACCGAATTGTTACCGGAGGAGGCTGCTGATCGTAAGCTGCGATCGCAGCAACAGCATCGGGACCGAATTGCTGGCTCCAGCGCTGGACCATCCACGCCGGGTGAGCACTCACTGGATCGAGAACAATGGACGCACTATTCTCGGCCACGCGGCGCAACACCGCATTCACCAGGCCAGATGCGAAGCCGTGACCGCTGACCTTAGTCAACTCGACGCTCTCCGCGAGAGCAGCATGTGCCGGAATGCGGTCCATCCCGAGAAGCTGCCACGCCCCCAGGCGCAGCGCGATCGCTACCTCAGCATCCAGCGCAGTCTTCCGCTGCAGATAGCGCGAGATAACCGCATCCAGCGCGAGCTGCCAGCGCAGCACACCCATCACCAGCGCAGTCGTCAGATTGCGATCGGCTTGCGACAGCGACTCCATCGCAGGCGCGCGCAGCAAATCGTCACAGTGCGTGTTGCTGGATCGCGCCATGGCCAGCAGCGCGCGAAAAGCGGCCATACGCGCGGGTGTGACACGAAACGCCATCACGAACCCAGACGGTCGCCGTCAACGACTCCGTGCCCATGCAGCAGATCGGCGGCGGCCATGCGGCGTTTGCCTTCCAGCTGTAGTTCGGTCACTTCCAGGCGCGCGCCGTCCCCTGCGGTAAAGAAGAGCCGGTGGCCCTCAACGCGGAAAACTCCAGCTTCGCCTCCCTGCGCAGCAGGCGCGAGCGTCAGCCGATGCAACGTCAGCTTCTTCCCGCGGACCGTTGTCCACGCGCCGGGCCACGGCTGGAAACCGCGCCAGCGGTCATAGATAGACTGCGCTGGACGTGCCGGATCGGCCTTGCCATCGTCGCGCGTCAACATCGGCGCATACGTTGCGAGAGTGTTGTCCTGCTTCTGCGGCGTGATGCTTCCGGCTTCAAGCCCGGCAAGCGTCTCCACCATCAATGGCACGCCCAGCTCCGCCAGGCGCGGAAAAAGATCCTCTGCGGTATCGGTGGGACCGATGGGCAGTTCGCGGCGTAGTAGCATGTCGCCGGTATCCATGCCTTCGTCGAGCCGCATCGTGGTCACGCCGGTGACCCTCTCGCCATTCGCCACCGCCCACTGGATCGGCGCGGCGCCGCGATACTTTGGCAAAAGCGAGCCGTGCAGATTCAGGTTGCCGTATCTCGGCAGGTTCAGCATCCAGGCTGGAATCAAACGTCCGTAAGCGACCACGACGATCGCGTCCGGCTGGATCGCTTCGAGCCGCGCCTGCAGCTCCGCATTCTTGCGGATTTTCTCCGGCTGCATGACCGGAATGCCTGCGTCGATCGCAGCCTGCTTCACCGGGGGCACAGCCAGCGTGAGGCCGCGGCCGCTCGGGCGATCCGGCTGGCAGAGAACGAGCTCGATGCTATGACCCGCACTCCGCACCGCTTTCAGCGTGGGCACAGCAAATGCGGGCGTACCGCAAAAGACCAGTCTCACGCCTCTACCATTCTCCCGCGCGCTGCATTTTCTTAATGCGGCGCAGGACCAGGTCGCGCTTCAGCGCGCTGATGCGGAAGATGAAGAGCACCCCATCCAGGTGGTCGATCTCATGTTGAAAAGCGCGCGCCAGCAGCTCGGTTCCTTCGCGCTCGCTCCACTTGCCATACTCGTCTTGCGCCTTCACCATCACCCGAGCCGAGCGCCGCACCTTCTCGCGAATCTCCGGCAGACTCAGGCAGCCCTCTTCCTCCAGCTGCTTGCCTTCCTTCAGCGTGATCTCCGGGTTGATGAGGACGATCTTGTCCTTCGGCTCCTTTTTATTGCTCAGATCGATGACGGTGAGCCTCTTTGCGATACCGATCTGCGGAGCCGCCAGCCCGATACCCTGCGCCGCGTACATCGACTCGAACATGTCTGCCACCAGCTTGCGCAGATCGTCGTCGAACTCGGTAACCGGCGCGGAAGGCCGCTGCAGGATGGGATCAGGAAACTTGACGATGGGGTAAATCATGCTTGCTTCGTTCTAACGTCTGGGAGCTGTCGCGCCCTTCGAACCTTCCTCAATAATTGCGGATCTGCTCCAGATATCCATCATAGTTACGCCTCAATTCGGTCGCTGAGTCGCCGCCGAACTTCTCCAGCGCGAGCTGCGCCAGGACAAAGGCCACCATGGCCTCCGCCGCTACGCCCGCTGCCGGCACGACACAGACATCGGAGCGCTCATAAGCCGCCTTGGTCGCCTCGCGTGTTTCGTACGTGACTGACTCAAGCGGGCGCCGCAGCGTCGAGATCGGTTTCAGATAACCGCGCACCACGATGTCTTCACCATTCGAGACTCCACCCTCGATGCCGCCGGCATTGTTCTGCTCGCGACGAAACCGCGTGTGGCCGTTCTCGCCAGTGTCGGCGTAATGAATGGAATCATGAACGGCCGAGCCCAGCGACTGCGCAGCAGTGACCCCGCGCCCCAATTCGACCGCCTTCACCGCCTGCAGCGACATCACGGCCCAGGCCAGCAACCCATCCAGCCGCTCATCCCAGTTGGCATACGTGCCCAATCCCGGCGGCACGCCATGTGCGACCACCTCGAACACGCCGCCGATGGAATCGCCCGTCCGTAAGGCGTGATCCACTTCGGCCTTCATCTTCTCTTCGCTCGCAGGCGACGCGCAGTTCAGCAGCACGTCATCCTTGTCGGCAAGCGCCGCAATCGCTTCCCACGTCACCGGCTCTTCCAGCTCCGCACCACCCACGCGGATGACATGGCTCGTGACTTCAATGCCGAGAAATCGCAGCAATGTCTTCGCCAGCGCGCCCGCGGCCACGCGCGCAGTTGATTCGCGTGCAGACGCGCGCTCCAGCACATAGCGTGCATCCTTGAAGTTGTATTTGAGCGATCCGGAGAGGTCTGCATGGCCCGGCCTCGGCGAGGCGACAGCCTTATGTTTGGCCGGATCACCGGCGCCCACCGGCAGAATCTCTTCCCAGTTCTTCCAGTCCCGGTTGGCGATCTGCATCGCAACCGGCGCGCCGATAGTGCGCCCATGCCGCACACCGGAGAGGATGTGTGCAGTGTCCGTTTCGATGCGCATGCGGCCGCCGCGGCCATACCCCTGCTGGCGCCGCCACAACTCCCGGTTGATGAATGTCTGGTCGACTTCGAGCCCGGCAGGGAGCCCCTGCACCAGCGCGATCAGGGCCTCGCCGTGCGATTCACCCGCGGTTGAGAAACGTAGCATGTGCCTTCCCGGTCAAACCTCGATTGTAAAGGAGGACTCGCCGTCCGGGCGGACGCGCCTGCGGCGCATGGTGGAGCCTCCACACTAGCTCAGCAGCCACTCATACTGCGCATCGGTCAGGGGAACGACGGACAGCCGAAACTGGCGGAAGAGTAGTGAGCCTTTGAACACCGCCGCCTCGCGCATCTCCGCCAGTGTCTTTGGCTGCTTCAGCCGCTTGCCCGGCGCAATGCGCACGATCGGGCTCTTCGGATTCGACGCATCGACTGACACGACATGCGCCGTCCCCACAGCAGCCTTCTCCGTCACCGTGTGATAGATGACCAGCTTCTCGCCCTTCTTCATGCCGGCCAGGTTCATCAATGCCTGTGGGTTCTTCACGCCGTCCCAGGTTGTCTCGCCGTCGCGCTCCAGGTCGCTATAGGAGTAGGACTCCGGCTCACTCTTCAGCAGGTAAGGCATCGCTCGTCACCTCGGCGTCAAGTTGGCCATCAGCTTCATTCAAATGCGTGCGATCAGCTTCGTTGAGAAACGCCTGGCTGTCCAGCAGCGGACGCTCCAGAGAGCGCACCCAGTCCGTCATTTCATCCGCTGCCCGGCCCTGCTGCGCACTGCGGTCCAGCTCCGTGCGTACGGAGTACATCTTCGCGTCCAAATCGTCCAAATAGTGAAACAGGATCGCGTCCGGCGTCATGGGCAGCTTGGGCGACCCAAACTCGTACTTGCCGTGATGGCTCAGCACGATGTGCTCCACCAGCAGCCGCAGTCGCGGCGGGAAGTCGGGGATAGCGGCGACCCTCTTCTCGATCATCGCAATGCCCAGCGTGATGTGCCCCAGTAGCTGCCCTTCGAGTGTGTAATCGAAGTTGAGGCTCCAGCGCAGCTCTTCCAGCTTGCCGATATCGTGCAGGATGGCGCCCGTCATCACCAGATCGCGGTGCACCTGCGGATAATGCGGGGTGACGCGGTCGCACAATCCCAGCAAAGAAACGATGTGTTCGAGCAGCCCGCCAATCCAGGCATGATGCAGATACTTTGCCGCCGGTGCGCTGCGCAGCAGCAAAGCGATCTCCGGATCGTCGAGGAAGCTGCGAACCAGCTGCTGGAGAAACGGATCCGCGAAGCTGTCGACGAAGCTGTTGAGCTTCGTCCATAGCTCGTCGATCGAGAGCGTGGTATGCGCCTGGAAATCAGCCAGCGAATACTCTTCTGCAGCAGCCTTGCGAAGCTTTTTGATCGTAAGCTGCGGCCGGCCGTTCCAGCCTGAAACTTCAACCTGCAGTTTCAGGATATCGCCGGTCTGGAAGGTCTCGGCGCAGGGCTCCCAGTTATCCCACATCCGCGCTTCGCATTGGCCAGTGCGATCGCTGAGGCGCAATGAGAGGTAAGGGGCGCCATCGCGCTTCCGGCTGACCTGCTTCTGCGCGACGACGAAAAAATCCGTCACCGTCTGGCCTTCGTACTTCGCGATCTCGCCGAGAAAAACCGTCTTGGCTTGCGTAGGAAGCAGCGTGCTCTGGCTCACAGTGGAAGACTCACCGCTGCGGTTGCGCTGGCGCGGGCGCCGGAGTGGTGCCCGCCGGCGCGTTGTCGGTAGGCGTGGTCGGCACGGTATCCGGTGTAGCCAGTGGCGATGGCGTGGAAGTCTGGGGCGGTGGCGGAGCTGCCTGCTTCGACTTGTTTGCTTCGTCGGAGTAGCGCGTCTTGTCGCCCTTCACCTTCGGCGCCTTCTTCTTGGTAGCGGTATCGCCGGCCAGGCCCAGCGGAGCGGATTGCGTCTTCTCTGCCGCAGCCTCTTCCGAAGTGGCCTGCTGCGCCACGCGGTCGTTTTCCACCTGGTCTGGGGTCTTCGCTTTTTTGGTCTTCGGCAGACGGGCACGATCGGAGAAGCGCGTCTTGCGGTCGGCCGCAGCCGTCGTGTCCGTTCCCGGAACGTCCGTAGAAGCGGAGTTCGAGGCAACTTGTGCCTCGTTGCCTGCAGCCGCTTCCGTCCCTGCAGTTTGCTCCGTCGGATGCGCAGCCGGAGGCAGAGCCTCGCGCGGCGCCTGGCCGAAGCGGATCTTCTCCTTCTTGCCGGGCTTCTCTATCGCTGGAGCATTGGCCGTCGGAGCATTGGCGAGCGCGGTCGTCGTACCGCCAGCGGCTTTGGTGTTGGTGGCCCCGGTCGCGGCAGTCCCTGTCGCCGCAGTCCCGGTCGAGCCTGCGGCCCCGCCCGCACTCGTCGCGGCCTCGGTCGTAGCCTCGCCCGCATGCCGTCCCCGGTGTGCGCCGGTATAACGGGTGCGCTTGAAGTGCACCTTCTTCTTCGGACCAGGAGCCGTATAGGCGCTATAGAGCGGCTTGGATGAATTGCGCACCGCAGCCGTATCGGCATAGCCGGGGCGAACATCGATGTACGCGTTCTGCCGCAGCTTGGCCAGGTATTCGCGCAGCCGCGGCTGCATCTGGCTCATGAAAGCAGCTTCTTCTAATTGCGGACGTACAGATGCAAAGGGCTGCGTGCCGCCCGGCGTGTGCGCCACGACCTTCAGGACCACGTAACCCTGTCGGGTACGAATCGGCTCGGTAGTCTGGCCCGCCTGCAGGGCAAAGGTGGCGTCTTCCAGCTGCTTCGCCAGCTTGCCACGTGTCCATATGCCGAGATCGCCGCCCTGCGCAGCAGTCGAGCCGGCCGAATTTGCCTTAGCCAGATCCTCGAAACTCGCGCCCGCCTTGATCTTGGCGTCCAGATCGTCGGCCTTCGCTTTCGCCGCAGCCAAATTGGCGGCCTCGTCGCCAGTCGCAGCCACCGGGATGAGAATCTCGCTGAGCCGCACCGACTCGGGCTGCGTGAAATCGTTCACGTGCTGCCGGTAGTACTGCTGCAACTGGGCATCCGTCATCTGAATATGGCGGCCCACCTCATCGCGGATCACCTGCTGAGTGATGATGCTGTTGCGGATGTTCTGCTTGAAATCCTCGTAGGACACACCCTGGCTCGACGCGGCTTTTTCCAGGTCCTCCATCGTATCGAGATGGTTTTGTTTGCGAATCTCGTCCAGACGCCGGACCAGCTCTGTCTCGCCCGTGATGTCCAGCTCCTTGCCTCGCGAGAGCAGCAACTGCTGGTCGATCAGGTCGCGCAGCAAGTCGCGCTTGTGGTCTTCGAGTTCCTGCTCGCTCCAGCCCTGCTGACGCCCCTCCTGCTCCAACTGCGCTTCAGCGCGGTTGTAATCCGAAGTGTTGATGATCTGCTCGTTCACCTGCGCGACGCTCTCCTCGACAACATGGCCGCCAAAGGGCGAGGCCTCTGCCTTCGGATCGAACTTCGCGCGCTCGGCCTGCTGGGCCGGCGTGAGGGGCTTATTGGTCTTGTTCTGGGCGAGGGCGGGAACGGCGGCGAGCAGGGAACCCGCCAGCAGCCAGCAACATACATCGGAACGGCGAAGGGTCATGAATCTCTCTACATTGCCCAGTATGGGTTGCAAACCGGGGCTCGGATCAAGTGTGCGGCTTACGATCGACGTGCGCTTTTGACGCCGGAAGTTACCGGACGTCCTGCCATCGTCTCCAGATTGCTGAAGACGCGCTTGTGCGTATTCTACTCACCACCGGCGGTGCATGCACGAGGCAAAGCACGAGATCTCTGGGAGCCCGGATAAGCCAACCTGACAAGACAACCTGATAAGACAACGGCCGGTGCGCTCCCAAAACCCTCGACCTTCGAAGGGCCCGGTCGCCCGGTCATTCCATGACACCTAGGTGGCAGGGTACAAACCCCTTGGTCGTGCTCCCCCCGGTGCTATACTCGCGTCTAATAAGCGTGCGCCAGGACTGCTGTTTGTTTGCGTGTGCCTGCCGCAGGCTACCTTTCTCATGGCATCCAGTCCGCGCCGCCCCGCTATCGCCGTTGCTGTCTTCCTCGCTGCCTGTGCCGCTGCTGGCACGCTTGTGCAGCGTACCGTAGGTGCCCAGGCTCAGGCCGATGAATCGACTCTGCGGAATGACCTGCGCTCCTTCACCACGGTTTACAGCCTGGTGGAGCAAAACTACGCCGAGCCCCTGAACGGCGACAAGGCCGAGCGCGCGATCTACGACGGCGCCATCCCGGGCATGCTGCGCGTACTGGACCCGCACTCCAGCTTCTACGATCCCAAGGCCTAC
>JBJMGC010000058.1:0-28030 GCA_045808105.1 Acidobacteriaceae bacterium
GCGACAATCCGCGGCGCGGTCCCAGCTTCAATCCGGTTTGATCATGCGACAATATAGATATCGCCATGACAACCAGGACGCTTTCCGCGGTGCCCGCACCGGCAAGCATCTCTCCCGAGCTCCTCAAGCAGCATAGCCTTACGGCGGAGGAGTACACGCGCATCGAGGCGGCGCTGGGCCGTACCCCATCCCTCACAGAACTCGGTATTTACAGCGTGATGTGGAGCGAGCACTGCTCCTATAAATCCTCGCGCGTGCACCTTCGGCGGCTGCCCACCCGCGGTGAGCGCACCAGCGGGCCCGGCAGCGTGGTGCAGGGGCCGGGCGAAAATGCCGGCATCATCGACATCGGCGACGGGTGGGCCTGCGCCTTCAAGATCGAGTCGCACAACCACCCTTCCTATATAGAGCCCTTCCAGGGCGCGACGACCGGCGTGGGCGGCATCCTGCGCGACATCTTCACCATGGGCGCGCGGCCGCTGGCGGTCATGGATTCCCTCCGCTTCGGTCCGCTCTCCAGCGAAGATGGCGAATCCGACCCCGATACTGTCCGCAAGAACCACCGCATTGTCGAAGGCGTCGTCGCCGGCGTGGCCAGCTATGGCAATTGTTTCGGCGTGCCCAACCTCGGGGGCGAAACGCGCTTCGAGCCCTGTTATAGCGGCAACCCGCTAGTCAATGCCTTCGCGCTCGGCCTGGTACGCAAAGACGAGATCTTCTACGCCAAGGCGACGGGCGTCGGCAATCCCGTTATCTACGTCGGCGCGAAGACCGGCCGCGACGGCATCCATGGGGCGACGATGGCAAGCGAGGAGTTCACCGAAGGCTCCGAACAGAAGCGCCCCAACGTGCAGATGGGCGACCCCTTCATGGAGAAGCTGCTGCTCGAGGCCTGCCTCGAAGCGATGCAGACTGGCGCGGTCATCGGCATTCAGGACATGGGCGCAGCAGGTCTGACTTGCTCCACCTGCGAGATGGGCGGGCGCGGCGGCGTCGGCCTGGACGTCGAGCTCGACAACGTACCGCAGCGTGAAACCGGCATGTCCAGCTACGAAATCATGCTTTCGGAGAGCCAGGAGCGCATGCTGCTGGTCGCCGAAAAAGGACGAGAGGACGAAGTCCTCCGCGTTTTCGAGAAATGGGGCTTGGATGGCGTCATCGTCGGCGAAGTGATTGGCGAGCCGCAGATGCGCATCCGCCATCACGGCGAGTTGGTCGCCGATATTCCGAATCAGTCGCTCACGGACGATGCTCCGCTCTATCATCGGCCCGTCGGCAGCTGGAAGGCACCGGTCCCGCTCAATCCGCCAGCCGAAGTGCTGGAAGCATTGAAGCAGCCGCGCGACTACACCGCAGACCTGAAGAAGCTGCTGGCATCAGCGAACATCTGCAGCAAGCGCTGGGTCTTCGAGCAATACGACTCCATGGTGCAGACCAACACCGTGCAGGGTCCGGGCGGCGAAGCCGGCGTCATGCGCGTGAAGGGTACCAAACGCGGCTTAGCGATGGCGCTCGACGGCAACGGCCGCTGGTGCTATCTCGATCCCAAGCAGGGCGCGAAGCTAGCCGTAGCCGAAGCCGCGCGGAAAGTCGCCTGTACCGGAGCTGTACCCGTCGCCGCGACAAATTGCCTCAACTTCGGCAACCCGGAGAAGCCGGAGATCATGGCACAGCTCTCGGCAGCCATCGACGGCATCGCAGAGGCCTGCACCGCACTTGGGACGCCCATCACCGGTGGGAATGTTTCGCTTTACAACGAGACCAAAGGCGAAGGGATCTATCCCACGCCGGTGATTGGCGTCGTTGGGATTCTTGAAGATGTTTCGAAAGCGGTGCCAGCGAGCTTTCAGCGCCCGGGTGACGCGATCCTTCTCATTAGCGGCAAGACCTTCTCACGGATCGGCGATGGCTTCGGCGCTTCAATGTATGCGAAACGTATTTTGCAGGGTTCTTGGGGAGGGCCTCCGAAGCTCGATCTCTCTGATGAAGCTGCGCTGCATAAATGTCTGATCGCACTTGCCAGCCATGGCCTCCTCTCATCTGCGACGGACATATCGGATGGCGGTCTTGCGGTAGCTTTGGCGGAGGCAGCTTTTTCAAAGCAGATCGGTGCAACTGTCCGGCTCAACGTCGATGGATCTGCGCTTTCGCTCTTTGGCGAAGAAGCTGGCGAGGTCGCCGT
This sequence comes from Acidobacteriaceae bacterium, assembly GCA_045808105.1. Taxonomy (GTDB): domain Bacteria; phylum Acidobacteriota; class Terriglobia; order Terriglobales; family Acidobacteriaceae; genus KBS-83. The sequence continues at coordinate 2,183 of JBJMGC010000058.1, forward strand.
GACCTGCGATCCCGCGAACGTCGAAAAGATTCGAAAGCTCGCGGACGATTTCGATTTCGTAACAGTCGTAGAGTTAGGGAGTACAGGAGGCGATCATCTTAAAATTATTTCGAAAGACAATCGGGTGATTGTCTCGGAGAGAGTTGACGCCTTGAAGTGTATTTGGGCCAACGCCCTCCAATCCACCATCAGCGTCGACACGGTGACGGCATGACCGAACGCCTCTACCAAGGCATCCCGGGCATCGAGGAAACACTTCCCTCCTCGCACAGCGCCGTCCTGCGCGAGCACGATCCCGACACCCTGCACGAAGAATGCGGCGTAGCCGCCATCTACGCCCACTCCGAAGCCGCGCGCCAGATCTACCTCATGCTTTACGCGCTGCAGCATCGCGGGCAGGAGTCCGCCGGCATCGCCACCGCCGACGGCCATCACCTCTCGAACATTAAAGGCATGGGCCTCGTCGCCGACATCTTCACCGACGAAGTTCTGCAGAAGCTGCCAGGCAATCTCGCCATCGGCCACACCCGGTATTCGACAACTGGCGATTCCGCGCTTCTCAACGCGCAGCCCATCCGCGTCGAGTCCACCAAGGGCCTCATCGCCATCGCGCACAATGGCAACCTGGTCAACCTCGGCAATATTCGCGCCAAGCTCGAGCGCGAAGGCGCCTTCTTCCAGACCACCTCCGATTCCGAGATCATCGTCCAGCTCATCGCGCATTCCCAGGCCACCACGCTGGTCGACGCCATCGCCGACTCGCTCTCGCAGATCGATGGCGCCTTCTCCGTCGTCATGATGACGCGCGACCGCATCTTCGCCGCTCGCGATCCACGGGGCTTCCGCCCGCTCTCCATGGGCCGCATCGTCGGAGAGGATGGCGCACCCGATGTCTACGTCTTCGCCTCGGAAACCTGCGCCTTCGATCTACTGCGTGCCGAATACGTGCGCGACGTCGAGCCCGGCGAGCTCGTCATGATCTCGCCCGACGGCGTCACCTCGCGCAAATACGCGACCGGCTTTCCGCAGACCAGTTGCATCTTCGAGCACGTCTACTTCGCCCGGCCGGACAGCCGCATCTACGGCCGCTGGGTGCAGGAGAGCCGCGAAAAGATGGGCCGCCAGCTCGCGCGTGAATCCGCCGTGGCCGCCGATCTTGTCGTGCCCGTTCCCGATTCCGGCGTCACCGCCGCGCTCGGCTACGCTGCAGAGAGCGGCATCCCGTTCAACTTTGGCCTGATCCGCAATCACTACGTCGGCCGCACTTTCATCGAGCCGGAGCAGCGGGTGCGCGACTTCGGCGTCAAGCTCAAGCTGAACCCGGTCCGCAATCTGCTCGCCGGCAAGCGCATCATCCTGGTCGACGACTCCATTATCCGCGGCACCACCAGCCGCAAGATCATCCGCATGGTGCGCGCTGCTGGCGCGAAGGAAGTCCATCTGCGCATCAGCTGTCCGCCGACCACATCGCCGTGCTTTTATGGCGTGGATACGCCGCGCAAGAAAGACCTGATTGCCGCCAACAACAGCGTCGACGAAATCCGTCGCTTCATCGAGGCCGATTCGCTATCGTATCTTTCGCTCGATGGCCTGCTGGAAGCATGTGGCGGCGAACCGATGTTCTGTACGGCCTGCTACACCGGCAACTACCCCACCGACTGGGTAGACGTAGATGAGATTCTGCCCGCGATGGCAGAGACTTAAACATCAATCTCTTTCCTGTAAGCTGCTCCGCAACAACCACATAACTCATTTTTGCCTCTCAGTTACATAACGGGAGACGCACACATACGTGCGCACGGAGGCAAATATGGCAAGAAAGAAAGCTTCGAAACGGAAGTACAGCCCGAAGGCCTCGAAGTCTGTCGAGCGCGAAATGCACGAATTCAAGCGCGGTAAATTGAAGTCCGGCCGCAGCGGCAAGAAGGTGAAGAACCCCAAGCAGGCCATCGCCATCGGGCTATCCGAAGCGCGCAAAGAAGGCGCAAAGGTGCCACCCGCGAAGAAAAAGTCTGCAAAGAAAAAGAGCTCCAGCAAATCAAGCTCGAAGAAAAAATCCAGCTCGCGGAAGAAGTCAACGGGACGTAAGAAGTCAACGGGACGTAAGAAGTCTTCTTCGAAGAAGTCCTCTAGCTAGCTGGAAGACTTCGCATTCGATCCGGAATTGGACGAACTCGCGGCGTTGCTTCCCGAACTCGAGGAGGCAGCGCCGGAGTCGCTTTTCCCCCCACTATCACTTTTGCTGGCTTCACTTTTCGCTGAGCTATCCGAGCTCTTCGCAGAAACATCTTTACCACCGCTGTCCTTCGCGCCGTCTTTCGAGCTGGCCTCTGAGGCACTCGCCGAAGGCGCCTTGCCGCGTCCCCCGTAGTCGTTCACGTACCAGCCAGCACCCTTGAACTGAATCGCCGGTGCGGAGATCAGGCGCTCCACTTCGCCGCCACAACTGGGGCACACCTTCTCTTCGGGTGCGCTGAAGCTCTGGATCTTCTCAAAGCGATGTCCACATTGCTTGCACTGGTATTCGTAAAGCGGCACGGATGACGGCTCCTGAGTGACGTTTATCTATTGTAGCGGTCACAGCTCACGACCTCAGGGCGTGGCGGTAGCTCGCTACCTCAAGGTAGCGGTGGTAGTTTGACGAGCCGCACCCGCGTAACCGCTTCGATAGATTCGAGCGCTCCAATCACCGCCGGCGTGATCTCGCCGTCTACCTGCACCACCGCAATAGCTCCGCCCACGCCGTCCTTTGCGGCAGCTTCCGCGCCCCGCCCCAGCGCGAAGTTCGCGATGTTCACCTGGTGCTCGCCTAGCACCGTGCCCACGCGTCCAATCACACCCGGCACATCGTAGTTGCGGATCGCGATCAGCGTATCGTGCAGCGGCACCTCGATATCGATGCCGTCGCTTGCCAGCAGCCGCGGCGACCGCCCATGCAGCACCGTGGCAGTCGCGGTCGTTTCGCCCCCGCGTGTGTGCAGCGTCAGACTCACGCCCGCAGCTCCGCCGTTCTCCAACTTCGACTCGTGGAGCCGGATGCCGCGCTCTTCCGCCACCGCCGCCGCATTGATGCGGTTCACATTTTCCGAATGCGCCAGCACGCCCTGAATGGCCGCGTTGCGCACCAGGTCGGTCTTGCCTTGCGCCAGCCGCCCGCGATACACCAGCGAGATACTCTCGACGTTGCCATCCGCGGTTGCCGAGAGAAACGCCCCCAGCCGCCCTGCCATATCAATATATGGCGACAGCTCGACATACTCCTCGTGCGATAGGGAGGGCAGATTCACCGCGTTCTGCACCACGCCCAGCTTCAGATACTCACGCACCTGCGCGGCGATCTGAATGCCCACAGCCTCCTGCGCCTCCGCCGTCGAACCCGCAATGTGCGGGGTCAGGATGACATTCTCCCGGTTGAAGTAAGGCGAGTTCTTCAGTGGCTCATCGCGAAAGACATCCAGCGCCGCGCCGCCGACCTGGCCGCTGTCCAGCGCCGCTACCAACGCGGCGTCGTCCACCAGCTCGCCGCGCGCGCAGTTCACAATGCGCACGCCCTTCTTCATTGCCGCCAGGTTCTTCGCGTTGATAATGTTCGCCGTCTGCTGCGTCAGCCCGACATGCAAAGTCAAATAGTCTGCGCGGGCAAACAACGCATCCAGCGGCGCCAGTTCCACGCCGCGCTCGCGCGCTACTGCCGGCGACACAAACGGATCGTGCCCAATGATCTGCATCCCAAAGCTCGCGGCCCGCTGCGCCACTTCCAGACCGATGCGGCCCAGCCCCAGCACCGCTAATGTTTTGCCGCGCAGCTCAGCGCCGCTCAGTGATTTCTTCTCCCACTTGCCCTGATGCAGCGCACCGTTTGCCTTCGGTAGTTGCCGCGCCAGCGCCAGCATCAGCGCGATGGTCAGCTCCGCCACAGCAATCGCATTCGCGCCCGGCGTGTTCATCACCACGATGCCGCGCCGCGTCGCCGCATCCGCGTCGATGTTGTCCACTCCCACGCCCGCGCGGCCAATCACGCGCAGCTTCGGCGCATGCTCCAGCAGCGCATCGTCCACCTGGACTGCCGAGCGCACCACCAGACCATCTGCATCCTTCAACTCATTTGCGAGCCCGTCCTTAATCTGATCGTGCGTCACTACATTCCAGCCCGGCTCGGCCTGAAAGACAGCGAGCGTGGCGGGTGAGACTTTTTCTGCGAGAACAATCTTCACGAGGGCTCCTCAATTTTCAATCACGACGCGGTGATAAAGCACGGCAGATCAGGGAACGTATCCAGTATGGTTGCGGCTCTCAAGCTGGAACGGTGCTGACGCAAACTTCATAGTGAGAAGCGAGAGGTTCCACTCGAGCGAGAAGAAGCCTGGCTTCCGGCTCGAACTGGGCGACAGCAAAATCGGTTCCGGCAAATTGCTGCACTGCCTCGATGGAATCGAAAAGATTGACGACCACGAACTCGACCTCCTCCGCGACATCGCGGCGAAGCACGTATCCGCCGCGATATCCGGAAATCTTCTTGAGGCCTGGCAGAACCGTGCCGCTGAGCAACTCCTGGTACGCGTCCGCGTTCTTCGGCACGGTCCAGCCTCGCCAATGGCGTGCAATCATCTCTTACCTCACGGCCGCAAGCTCCGGCAGTGGAACAGCCGTACGCTCGGCAAACACCTGCTGGGCAGCGGCCAGAGCCTTTCCGAAGCGGAAGCCCGGCAGCTTCAGCGAAGTTGCCGCGACCTGCTCCAGCGCGCCGATAATCGCGATCGTGTCCAGATAGTCGAAGTAGCCGATGTGCGCGATGCGGAAGAGCTGCCCCTTCATCTCGCCCTGGCCGTTGGTGATGATCGCCCCGAAGCGCGACTTCAGCTCCTTCACCACGACCCCGGAATCGACGCCTGCAGGCGGCAACACCGCTGTCAGCGCTGCGCCTGGCGACGCTGAGAACAGCTTCAATCCCAGCGCCTCCACGGCGGCACGCGTCATCGCGGCAATTGTCTCCGCGTTGTCCACCAGCTTCTTGCGGCCGGCGGCCAGATCACCACCCGCCTGCGAGGCAATGTAATCCAGCGCGGTGCTCAGTCCCGCGATCAAAGAGATGGCCGGCGTGTACGATGACTCGCCCTTCGCGGCACTCTTCCGCTCCTTGCGCAGATCGAAGTAGTAGCGCGGGTTCAGCGCGTTGCCCATCAGCTCCCACGCCTTCTCGCTTACCGAGCAGTATGCGAGGCCTGGCGGAATCATCACCGCCTTCTGGGAGCCGCCAATCATGATGTCCACGCCCCACGCGTCCGCGTCAAAGTGCGTCGTCCCCAGTCCGGTGATCGCATCCACCACCAGCACCGCGTCGCTCTTTGCATCCTTCAGCAGCTTCGCCACGCCTTCGACATCGTGCCGCGTGCCGGTAGACGATTCATTCGCCTGCATGTACACGGCGCGGGTCTCCACCTTCAGCGCGGCCTTCACCGCATCCAGCGAGAAGGTCTGCCCGTACGGAACGCTCACCAGGTCGACGTCGCAGTTGTACGCCTTCGCGATGCCCGTCCAGCGCTCGCCGAACTTGCCGGCGCTCAGCACCAGCACGCGATCCCCCGGCGACGTAATGTTCGCGACCGCAGCTTCCATAACGCCGCTGCCCGAACAGGCCATCAGAATCACATCGTTCTTGGTTCCGATGAAAGCGCGCAACTGCTCCAGCACGCGGACATACAGCGCGCGAAACTCCGGCGTGCGGTGGTGCAGGTCGGCCGCGGCCATTGCGAACTGTGCGGCGGGAAGCAAAGGCGTAGGACCGGGCGTAAAGAGGCGCGTCTTTCGAATCATGTCTGTGCGGTTTCCTTGGCTTCTATTCTATCGATCGCGCCGGTCTTTATACTGGTAAGTTGGTCTTGTCCCAGCCAGGAGACGAAAAGCATGACCCTTCAGGAGCGCATCCAGCAGGACACCGTCGCAGCCATGAAAGAGCGGGCACAGTTAAAGCTCGACGTGCTGCGCATGGTGAAGACCGCGATCAAGAACAAGGAAATCGAGAAGCGCACCCCGCTTAGCGAGCCCGAAGTGCTGCAGACGCTCACCACGCTGATCAAGCAGCGCCGCGATTCCGTCGAGGCATTCACGAAAGGCAATCGCCCCGAGCTTGCCGAAAAGGAAGCGGCCGAGATCAAGATAATCGAAGGCTACATGCCCCAGCAGGCGGACGAGTCGAAAGTCCGCTCATTGGTCGAGGCCACTATCGGGGAGATGAGCTCCGCGGGCAAGCGACCTACGCCAAAGGAAATGGGCCTAGTGATCAAGGACGTACAGGCAAAGATCGCCGCCATCGGCCTGCGCGCAGACGGCAAGCAGGTCAGCGAAATCGTAAAGCTCGAGCTCGCCAAGGGCTAGCTTCATGATCCGCACCGGCACAACGGCAGATGCCGAGGCCATTTGCGCCATCTACAACCATTACGTCCTCGAAACCGCCATCACCTTTGAAGAAGCGGCGGTCACACCAGCCGAGATGGCAAGCCGCATCAAGGAAACCCTCCAGTCACTCCCGTGGCTGGTATGGGAAGTCGGTGCTGCCGTCCAGGGTTTCGCCTACGCCAGCAAATGGAAGGGCCGCTGCGCCTATCGACACTCCGCAGAGGTGACGGTCTATCTCGATCCGAAGTTCACCGGCCGTGGCATCGGTTCGCAACTCTGTGAAGGGCTGCTGGCCGATCTGCGCGGGCGCAACTTCCATGCTGCCATTGGCGGCATCGCACTTCCGAACGCCGCCAGCATCGCGTTGCACGAGCGCCTCGGCTTCCATAAGGTCGCGCATTTCGAGCAGGTCGGCCAGAAATTTGGCCGCTGGATCGACGTTGGCTATTGGCAAATCCTCTTATAACGTCACTGCCTTTGCCAGTTTTCGGAGCTGACATATTCAGCCATTCGCGGACTAGAATGGACAAACCGCGATAAAGCGGCGGATATTTGTGCTGCAGAATCTCTCGGTGCCCATTCAGTACCCTGAAGACTTGCATAACTTCTATTGCGTTATGTGCTTGGGACCGGCATAAATAGCTGGGAGAGATATGGTAGGCACGAGGAGACTCGAACTCCTGACCTCTACCGTGTCAAGGTAGCGCTCTAACCAACTGAGCTACGCGCCTGCGCCTGGTGGGAACAACTCCTTCAGTATACCAATTTCGGCACTCCTGCCGGGCCCATCTTGCAGTCGCGCTGGAAGCGTTTACTGCCGCTGCGGTACGATGGATTTCCAGAAGGACGAACTCCCTCGCACGCGTCCCTACTTGACGACATGACACGCCGCCAGTGCTGAAAGACCTTCGCGCCGCACCCAATCAACTGACGTTTCTGCGGCTCTGCATCATTCCCTTCCTGGTTACGGCTGTGCTCGACGGCCGCTACCGGACCGCGTTTGCGCTCTTTATCCTCGCCGGCATCAGTGACGGGCTCGATGGCCTGCTCGCGCGCATTCTGCAGCAGCGCACGCGACTGGGCGAATACCTGGACCCCATCGCGGACAAGCTCCTGCTCAGCACGCTCTTTCTTGTGCTCATGCATCAGGGGCTCATCCCGCGTCGGGTCACCATCCTTGTCTTCAGTCGCGACGTGGGCATCGTGGTGGTGGGCGCGCTGCTCTTCGCGACTACCGGCCCGCGCGAATTCCGCCCCAGTCTGTGGGGCAAAGCCAACACCGTCGCGCAGATCATCGCCGTGGCCAGCACGCTGTGGACGGCCTTCTATGCACTACCGCTTCTCGTGCTCGTGCGCAAGCTGTCGCTCATTGCGACCTTCGCGCTCACCTTGATTTCCTGGTTTCACTACACCTTGCGCGAGACCCGGCGACTGGGTTCAGAGGAATCGCGCAACTCCGTCTAGACGCGGGTCGTGTAGCAGGAGTCAAGCGTCGTCATTCTCGGCAAGCGTCTCCTCGCCGCTGTCCTGCGACATCTCCTGGTACTCGTCGGCGTCGAACACTTCGCCGCACTCTTCGCACTCGACGTACTCCACATCGTCTTCGCGCGCTACCACGCGCACCTTGGGATGCTTGCAGACTCGTTGCATGATCAGTATTGGGGATTTTCGGATGGTTTGGCCGGCGCCCCCAGTGACTGCCAAGTTGGGCCGGTATGCAGGAAATTGTACCCACGTCTCCGTAAGAGTCAATGCGGCATTGGTTGGAGCCGGTTACACCCGATTTCGGGGCCGGTTCATTACAATCAGGGAAACCTCCACCAGTTGCCGGTTTTTTGAAGACGGATACCGATTTGCAGTGCCCGCCATCCTGTGATGACAGATGACCCAGCTCCCCCACCTGCGCTTCTCCCGATTCCGTAACTTCCGCCGCTTCGGCCTGCCCGGAGTGTTGGCTTTGCTCTTCATTGCGCTCTTCATAGGCCAACACCTCGTCTCCGGCGGCGATCCCTCGCTCGAGTTCAATGCACCCTCCGCCCTGCCGCCCGCCAGTGGCCTGGTAGACCAGTCGCCGCTCCGTCTCGCCCGCCAACTGGCTCCCCAGGCTGCCGTGCCGCAGGAGCGCCAATATGCTCAGGACGCCCTCCGGCTGGCCGACAACGAGGTCGATCAGGCATTCGCCAGCGCCCTGCGCAGCGCCACCCAGCACGCCCCTCCGCTGACGGGCCAGGCTCTAAAGACTTCGCAGCGGCTCAATACCCTCAATGCGCGCATCAAGGCCGAACAGGCCGAGGTGGCCACCCGCCAGCATGGTCCCGGCGCCGCAGACGACGATCCCCAGCTCCAGCTCGCGCAGGCGCAGCTCGCGCTCGATACCGACGAAGCCGACGAGCTGCACCAGACCCTCATCCGTCTCGGCGGCGACCGCCACGCCGTCATCCAGCAGGCGCTCGACGAGCACGAAGCCGTGCACAAGGAGGAGACCGGCGCTGCCGTATCGCAAACCGAGGCGCTGGAGGCCCCGGCCGCGCTCAGGTCACTCATCGGAAAATTTCGTGCGCTCAGCTCGCTGCGCAGCCGCCATCAACAACTGATCGAGGCGCGCAACGCAGCGCAGTCACATGCCGCGCAACTCCTGCAGCAGCGGAATGCCCTGTCGAGTGAGACAGAAAATGCTGCTTCGCCCGGCGCAATCGGCGCCACAACGGCCGAGACCAGCGATGCCAGCACCACCACCGCCCATCTGCGGGCCCTCGCTGCAAATCGCGAGTCGCTCACGGCATACGAGCGCCGCATCCATGACCTTGAAAGTCTGGCCGACACCTACACCAAATGGGACGCACTGGTCCGCGCGCAGGAGCGCACCATCACGCGTCGCATCCTGCGCGTCTTCGCCTTCATCGTCTTCATCATTGTTGTCACCATCCTGATCGGCCGACTGCTCCATCGCCTGCTCACCAGCCGCACTCTGCTGGATCGCCGGCGCCAGCAAACACTGCAATTTGTGCTCTCGTTCAGCGTGCAGCTCGTCGGGGCGCTGCTCATCCTCATCGTCATCTTCGGTACGCCGCGCCAGACCCCCACCGTCATCGGCCTCACCACCGCGGGTCTCACTGTCGTGCTCAAGGATTTCATTGTTGCCTTCTTCGGCTGGTTCATCTTGATGGGCAAGAACGGCGTGCGCGTCGGCGATTGGGTCGAGATCAACGGCGTCGGCGGCGAGGTCGTCGAAGTCGGCCTGCTCCGCACCACGCTGCTCGAAACCGGCAACTGGTCAGAAAGCGGCCGTCCGACCGGGCGCCGCGTTGCCTTCATGAACAGCTATGCCATCGAGGATCACTACTTCAACTTCTCCACCACCGGCCAGTGGCTGTGGGAGGAGCTGCATGTCGCGCTACCCTCCGGCAAAGATCCATATGCGCTGTGTGACGCGATCCGCGGCGCGGTTCAGGAGATCACCCGCGATGACGTCGAGCTCGCCAGCCGCGATTGGCGGCGCCTGAGCCAGTTGCACGGCAGTTTGACCACGATCTCTGCACAACCCACAGTGGAACTGCGCCCCACTGGCGGTCTGGAGGTTGTCATCCGCTATCTCACCCGCGCGCAGGACCGCTTTGAGATGCGATCACGACTCAACCAGCGCCTGCTTGGCATTCTGCATGCGCCGCCCCAGATCGTGGACGTATCGACCTCGCCAGCCGAAGATGCTCCGCAGGCAGCAAGCGCAACCACCAGCTAAACTGATGCCAGCATGATTCGTCCCCGACCGGAGCCGGCTGCTCGCCCCGCGAGTGGCCCGCAAAGCGAAGGGATCTGCTGTTGCATCCCCCCGCATCTCGTTTCGGGAGATTCCATGCACTTCACATCGGAAGAAGGCGCTCGCCGCTACCAGGAAACCCTGGTGCCGCTCATGTTCGCACCCTCCGCGCGCCTGCTTGTCGCACATGCAAACCTGCCCGCCGGCGCGCACGTGCTCGACGTCGCCACCGGCACCGGCGTGGTCGCCCGCGAAGCAGCGCTGGCCATCGGCGCCACGGGCCGCGTTACTGCGATCGACACAACGGACACCATGCTGGACGTCGCACGCCGCCAGCCCGACCCACCCGATGCTGCTCCTATCGAATACATCCAGTCCGCCATCGAAGACGCAGCACTTCCCAATGCCAGGTTCGACGCAGCATTCTGCCAACAGGCGCTTCAGTTCTTCGAGGACCCTGCCCCCGCCCTCGCGCGCATCCGCCAGGCGCTTCGGCCCGAAGGCCGCCTGCACGTCGCGCTCTGGGGATCGGAACAAGAGCACTCGCTCACCATGGCAATGCAGCGCGCACTGCTCGAATGCGGCCTCCGCGACTTCACCGCATTCCTCACGAAAGTGCACCGGCTGCACAATCCTGCGCTGGTCAACGGCATCCTTCGCCAGGGTGGCTTCGTCATTGAGCGCCAGGAATCCGTCGATGTCGTTCCTGACGGCACCTGGCACGCATCCGACGGCCGCAAGCTGCTGGGCGCCACGCCGCTGGCTGCTCGACTGGCGCAGCTCCCCCCCGATCAGCTGGCCGTCCTTGGCTATGCATGCGAGCGACAGCTCGACAACTACACCAAAGACGGCGCACTGGATTTGCACTTTCCTGCGTACTTCTACATCGCGCGGCCCGCATGAAGATCACTCCGCGACAGCATGCTCCTTGAGCCAGGCCTTGCCTTCTGCCGACTTTGCCCACTCGCCCGCCACCTGCCGGGTCGTGATATTCAGCCGGTTCCAGAAATTGGTCAACGCGATGCTCAGTAACAGCGTCGCGAGCTGCGGTTCGTCATAATGCCTTGCGGCCTCGTTCCAAATCTCGTCCGGCACCGGGTCAGACCGGTCGCTCAGCCGAGTCGCCGCTTCGGCCAGCGCCATTGCAGCCCGCTCGGCATCGGTAAAGTAGGGCGCGTCGCGCCATGCGGCCACCGCAAACATGCGCTCATCCGTTTCGCCGCGCTGCCGCAGCGTGCGGGCGTGCATATCCACACATAAGCTGCAGCCGTTGATCTGGCTGGCGCGCAGATGGACCAGGTCGCGGGTCCGCTCCGACACATCCCCTTTTTTCACGGCATTGGCCAGTGCCATCGCGGCTTGTATCGCATCCGGCACCAGCATGATCGGGTTCGTCATTCTCGCTTGCATATGTCTCTTCTCCCATCGGTAGATTGGTCACATCGGACCGTTTTCGTCCGTCACTACCATGACGACGTCCGACTGGAGAATGTGACTGGATGAACGAACACGATTCGCTGGCTGCACAATTCGAGAAGAATCGTGACCATTTACGCGGTGTCGCCTACCGCATGCTCGGCTCACTGAGCGAAGCCGACGATGCCGTTCAGGAAGCCTGGTTGAAACTCAACCGCTCCGAATCGAGCGAGATCAATAACATTGGCGGATGGCTCACCACCGTCGTCGCACGCGTCTGCCTGGACATGCTGCGCGCGCGCAATGCGCGGAGAGAAGACGCTCTCGAAGAGCAGATAGCCGAGCCGGCCGCCAGCCCCCACTCGGTGAAGCCGCCATTGGATCCCGAACAGGAGACGCTGCTAGCCGAATCCGTCGGCCTCGCACTGCTTGTTGTCCTCGACACACTCGCTCCCCCCGAACGCATCAGCTTCGTGCTGCACGATCTGTTCGCCGTCCCGTTCGAAGAGATCGCCACCATCGTCGGCCGCTCGCTCGCTGCGACGCGTCAGCTGGCCAGCCGCGCACGCCGCCGCGTCCAGGGCGCCCACACCGCAAGCCGCGCCGATCTCCCCTCACAACGCAAAACGATCGATGCCTTCGTCGCCGCGCTGCGCGGCCGCGACTTCAATGCGCTCCTCGCCGTCCTTGATCCGGACGTAATCATCCATGCTGACCAGACCACCCAGCCGGTGGAAGCGAAGCGAGAAATTCGCGGCGCAGAGAACTGGGCCCGCGGTGCAATCACAGCCGCGCGGGGCGCACGTGCCGCACAACCCGCGCTCATCGACGGCGCAGTCGGTCTGGTCATCGCGCCCGGAGGACGCCTCTTCCGCGTTCTCCGCTTCACCCTCGCAAACGGAAAGATTGCCCGGATCGATATCATCGGCGACCCCGAACGCCTGCGCCAGCTCGACCTCGCTATCCTCGCGCCATAAACAACACAAGCGGGAGGATCGCTCCTCCCGCTTCACGTTTATTGACGGTCCTTTGGTGCTTAGTACTTCGGTATGGACGGGTCGACTTTGTCTGACCACGCCGTGATCCCGCCCGCCAGGTTCTCCACGTGCTGGAAGCCTTGCTGCTGCAGAAACTCGGAGGCTCTCTGGCTTCGCCCACCCGATTTGCAATGCACGACGATGTTCTTCTCGCGATCCAATTCACCGATGCGCTTCGGCAGATCGTTCAGGGGCACGAGATAGCCGCCGATATTCGCGATCTGAAATTCATGCGGCTCGCGCACATCCAGCACAAACACATCCTCGCCCGCTGTCTGCCGCCGCTTCAGCTCCTCCGGCCCAATCTGCGGAACCCCATTCTGCACATTTGCCACCTGCGTTGTCTCCTTTGACGGCGGCGTGATGCCGCAGAATTGGTCATAGTCAATCAGGGCGGTCACCGTCGGGTGCGTGCCGCACACCGGGCAATCGGGATTCTTCCGCAGCTTCAGCTCGCGGAACCGCATACCCAGCGCATCCACCAGCAGCAGCCGGCCAATCAGCGGGTCGCCGCTGCCCAAAATAAGCTTGATCACTTCGGTGGACTGAATGATGCCCACCAGTCCCGGCAAAATTCCCAGCACACCGCCCTCCGCGCACGAAGGCACCAGCCCCGGCGGCGGCGGTTCAGGATACAGGCACCGATAGCATGGTCCTTCTTTTGTCGCAAAGACGCTCGCCTGTCCCTCGAAGCGAAAGATCGAGCCGTACACATTCGGCTTTCCGCTGAGCACGCACGCATCGTTCACCAGGTAGCGCGTCTGAAAGTTGTCGGTGCCATCCGCCACGATGTCGTAGTCCTTCAATATCTCCATCGCGTTCGCCGAGGTCAGCATCGTCTCGTGCTTCAAGACCTTCACGTTCGGATTCAGCGCCGCGATCTTGTCCGCAGCGGAGTCGAGCTTCGGCCGCCCAACATCTGGCGTCGAGTGGATCACCTGGCGATGCAGGTTGCTCGCATCCACCACGTCAAAGTCCACCAGCCCCAGCGTGCCCACGCCCGCCGCCGCCAGGTACAGCGCCATCGGCGCACCCAACCCGCCCGTGCCCACCAGCAGCACCTTCGCCGCCTTCAGCCGCTGCTGCCCCTCCATGCCTACCTCGGGCAATATGAGGTGCCGCGAATAGCGCGCAATCTCTTCATGCGTCAGCGCCGGCAACGATACTGCCGTTGTTGCTTCTGCCACTGTTGCCATGACGTATCTCCTTCGGACGGCCCATGCGCCGTCCATTCACAAAACCTGCCGTTGCCATCGCTGTTGTCCTGAGCGAAGGACTTGCAGTTTGCCGCTCGCAATATCGCCAAACGTGAGCGACCAAAGGAAGCGAACCCCACAACCCGCGCCGCCGGCGCTCCCGCCCGTATGGCTAATACCCGCCGGCGATGGACGGGATGATGGACAGCGAATCCTTGTCGCTCACCGCGGTCTGCTCCTTCGCGTCCAGGTAGCGGATGTCCTCATCGTTCAGATAGACATTCACAAACGAACGCAGCTTCCCCTCGTCGGTGAACAAATGTTTGCGCAGGTCGGGGTAGCGCGAAGTCAAACCGCCCAGCGCCTCGTGAATCGTTGCACCGCCAACTTCCACTGTGTCCTGCTTGCCCGTGTACGCCCGCAGCGGCGTAGGGATAAAAATCTTCATCGTGGCTCTTTCCTTTTGGTGATGCCTTCGCGATATGCAGGCCCAGCGGCCCGCGCCTCATCACCGCATCAACATCGTGAGGCGTCCCGCACTCCACTCAAAGCCGCACTCTCCACCACCACCCGCTGATCCTCAAAACGCTTGTCCTCTTCGCTCGTGCCAGTCAGCAGGAATGAATTCGTCACTTTCGCCGTGCCTTGTTCCACGCTCGTGATCACATACGAGCAGCCGATCCAGTGCGCCTCTTCAAAATCCGTCTTCGACCACTGCGCTGGATGATCCGGGTGCGAGTGATAGAACCCCACAATGTCTAGTCCGCGCTCGCGTCCCTGCCTCTGGATCCGAATCAGCTCCTGCGGAGCGATGTTGTAGCGGTTATGCGCCGAATCGGTGCGTGTATTTCCCGCCTCCACCGCCGCCTCGACCGCATTGCCGTCGTCGCCGCTCTTCCCCAGCAGCACGCCGCAGCATTCATGCGGATACGTCCGCTCGCCATGGCGGCGAATCGTCTCGTACAGCTCCCCGGAAATCGTCAATGCCGACGTGCTCGTCATTCTTCCCAGAACCTCTCGCTCAGATACTTCTCTGCGCCGTCGCAAAGAATCACCACAATCACCGCTTCGCGACCGTGTGCATGCTCTTCCTCGGCGATGCGCAGGCCTGCCGCCGTCGCGCCTGCTGCCGAAACACCCACCAGCAGCCCTTCAAGGCGTCCCAGCCGCTTCGCCATCGTGTACGCCGCTTCGGTCTCCATCGCCATATCGCGGTCCGCCAGTCCCGCGTCGTAAATCGGAGGCACAATCGCGGTCGCCATGTGCTTCAGGCCTTCAAACCCGTTGAAAGGCGAATCCGGCTGCATGCTGATGCACTGGATCCGCGGGTTCAGCTCCTTCAATCGCCGCGTGGTGCCCACGAAGGTCCCGCTGGTCCCCAGCCCGGCTACAAAGTGCGTAACCTGCCCGTCTGTTTGTTTCCAAATCTCGTTGGCCGTACCAGGGTTGTTCGCCGTTCCACGATAGTGCGCCTTCCAGTTCTCATCGTTCCCGTACTGGTCGGCGTAGTAGTACTGCGAAGTATCCTTCGCCAGCTCGCGCGCCTTGCGGATCGCCCCATCCGACCCGTCCGCCGGATCGGTCCAGATCACATTCGCTCCGTAAGCGGCCAGGATGCGCTTCCGTTCCGGCGACACATTTGAGGGCACACACAGCGTCACCGGGAAATCCCATGCCGCGCCCAGCATCGCGTAGGCAATGCCGGTATTCCCGCTGGTCGCGTCCAACAGATGTTTGCCGCCGCTCAACAGGCCCCGCTCGAGGGCCGCCCCGACAATCCCGGAAGCCGCCCGGTCCTTCACCGATCCGCCTGGATTCATCCACTCCGCTTTGCCCAGCATGGTGATGCCTGGCAAATGCGCAGTCAGCCGGTCCAGCCGAACCAACGGCGTATTGCCGATGCGATCGGCTAGTGTGGTGCCCAGTGTTGATCCGAGTACGTGCCGTGTTTCCGCCGAAGTAGCCATCTTGTCGATCCTCTATCCGTTTCACAATGCCGTGACGTCATCCGCATCTGCAGCGGAGCAGCGACTGTAAACGCAGAAGCTGCGTCAACAGTCCTTACGACCCGTACATCGTTGTGAAAACGGCATATCCGATATGCGACACTGAAAGCACCCGGTCCGGACCGGCAGCGCCTCTCCCTTTCCTAGTGTAAGCGCTGCGCCCGCACGGCAGGTACTCCAGAGGAATCCGACCCCGTCATGCGCACCAAAATCACCGTCCGCAGCTTTGAACAAGTGCTCCAGATCCTTCGTGATAACGGGTTTGATGTTCGTGACCTGCCTGGGGTCGCAACCCAGACCGCAAGCCAGGTGACAGTTGCCAAATATGGCGCTGCGGCCGTCCTCGCTCGCAATCCGAAATATTCGGCCAAGACCGCCGCCGCGGACGAGCAGCACCCCGTCATCTGGATCACCCCGCCAGGCTGGGTCCTGCGCGGCAAGATCTCCCGCCTGGTCGATCACGGGAACCAGAAGCTCTTCGAAACCTCGACCACCCGCATCGCCGCTACAGCGGACGCGCTCAAATCCATCCACCGCTTCAGCGAAGAACTGCGCGAATCCATCGGCGAGCCTAGCCTATACAACGAGTCGCTTGGCACCGTCAGCAACAGCTACATGTACGACCGGGTCAAAGGCCGCGAACCGGAAGCCATAGCCGAATCCGGCAATCACTGATCAGCCAGAACTGGTCGGCAAGAACTAAGAGCCGAAAGCCATCAGCGTGCCTTCGGCCCCGGCGAGTCGGCACGTCAGCCACGCTGTGCGGTTTTCATCATCTCAAGCGAAGCGACATAGCGCGCAATGGAGAGACCAACTTTCCGGAATACGGCCAGCAACTCGGGTGCCCATGTCCCATTGTCGAGACATGGGATTTCCGAGTCACTACTCGACATGCATGAACTCATTAGCGCGGTGCCGCACCTATTCGACCTTCTCACCCGTAGCGACGACCGCATTCCCCTCCACGACCTGGCGGATCTCCCTGCCGTCTTTGGTTACCACAAAGTACACCACCAACGGAGGGGCCGGGCTTGAGGGGACAATGATCGTTGCTGTTCCCGTGCAATCGGCGTTGACCGTGTAAGTGCCCGTACCGGGTGTCCACGGCTCAGGTGGTGGCGCTCCGCCAATTACGACATGGTCGACCTGGGTTATATGACCATCGCCGTCATAGCCCTGCAGCACTACGCCCCGGATCTGAATACCCGGGCCAGGAATACCAACAAGGCCTTCAATGGTGAGGCCGTAATTGCCGTGGAGTGTACGGTTCGAGCAATGTCTATCGCTGTCTCTGTCTCCCCTGTCATCGTTGGCGGCCCACACGGATGTGCTCATCGCGGTTAAGGCGCAGGCGATCAGGACGTGCATCGCCATTCTCGCGAAATTTGAAAGATATTTCCTTTGCATTGGTTCCACCTTTCCCTTGGGTTAGTTAGTAACTCGGATAGCGAAATAGTTCCC
Organism: Acidobacteriaceae bacterium; assembly: GCA_045808105.1. Taxonomy (GTDB): domain Bacteria; phylum Acidobacteriota; class Terriglobia; order Terriglobales; family Acidobacteriaceae; genus KBS-83. The sequence continues at coordinate 19,452 of JBJMGC010000058.1, forward strand.
ACAGGTTTGGCCCAATGGCCCTCGCTCCCAATTTCGTTTTTCAATCGGAGCTGAACGGGAAGAAGTATGTACCGATTGATGTTACGAACTAGAATTTGTCGGCACGCATGCCGTGAGCGGTATACGCGGGCCCCGCGAGTCTGTCAGGAATTTGTAGGGGACGACCCGTCGGACATGAACCAGGAATGGGGGCCTGTTAAGGTGCCGGCAGACTATGCGCGTCGCGAATTGGTGTCAACGGAAAAGCGGATCAATACCCACCAGTTCATAGCTGGCTATATATAGGTCGAGGCCGGTAGCAGCCAGTAATCGGCCAGGCAATCAGGATTGGACCAAACTTATGCTTCACTCATTGTGCTTGCCGATAGATGCCCCATCCCGAGCGGAGCGAAGGCTGGGATCCACCAAGGTGAGTTAGCCACGTCTCTCCGTCGGGGACATCAGTAATCAGCAAACTCCACAACGTCCTCATCCTAACCGGAGCCTATCGACCGCACGCCGTAGACCGTTAGGAGCTACTGAAGCTTCTCCCCTGTCGCCGTGATGGCATTCCCTTCCGAGACCTCGCGGACCACTTTCCCGTGCTTGGTTACCACGAAGTACACCACCAGAGGTGGGGTGCCGCTGGAAGGAATCGTGATCGTTGCTGTTCCAGTGCAATCCGCGTTCACGATGTAAGTGCCGCTGCCGGGCGTCCACGCTTCGGATGGCGGCGCGCCGTCGACGATCACATGCTCGACTTGCGTCAGGTGACCATTCCCGTCATAGTCTTGCCGGATTACGCCACGGATCTGAATGCCGCTTCCGGGAATACCGAGGAGGCCTTCCACCGTAAACCCGTAATTGCCATCCAGGGTTCGATTTGAGCAGCCTTTCTCCTTGTCTCTATCTCCTCTGTTATCGTTGGCTGCCCACGCGGATGAGGTGATGGCGACTAGAGCGCTGAGGATCAGGACATGGATCGCCGTCCTCATTAGTTTCGAAACACATTGCCTCTGCATTGTTCAACCTCGTCTTTGCGCCAGTTGATAGTTTCCCCGGCCTGGTGTTATGAATCTGCGCGACCGCCGCTGGATTATTCGTTTGGAGCGGCCCTGTCGCCCAGCAATAAAGGGCTGGTGTCGTAGACCGTGAATCGTCCTAGGGATAGAAGGGCTCGTTAAGGTGACCGAACGCTACAGCCCGAACGAAAAGGGTGTCAAGGATAAGCGATCAATACCAGTCGGCAGACGGCCAGCAGAGATTCACGAACAACCACGTTTCAGCCCCTGAGCCCTACCGGCGGGCCGATATCTCGTGCAGAGTGGATGGGCCGATACCACGACCCGCAAGGTAGCCGCTAACGCGCCCGTTGCCACTCGCGATAGACCTCGCTCTTCCCCATCCCGCGCTCGCGGGCCACTCGCTTCAGCGCATCTTTTTCGCTCAGGCCATCGTTCTTCATCAGCCGCTCCATCAGCGCGACAAGCGACTCGTCCTCAACATTTGAGGCCGCAGTAGGCCGAGCTTCCACCAACACCACGATCTCGCCTCGCACACGCTCCCGCGCTGCCAGTTGCGTCCGTACCCCCGCTACACCTCCGCGCAGGAACTCCTCATGGAGCTTGGTCAGCTCGCGCGCCAGCACAACCGGGCACGCCGAGCCCCAGACGCCCTCGACCTCCCCCAGCATCTCCACAATCCGATGCGGCGCCTCGTAGAAGACCAGCGTCAGCGGCTCCTCACCTGCTATCACCATGCCTCGCAGCCGCTCCAACTCTGTGCGCCGCGCGCCTGCCTTCGAGGGCAGAAATCCGCAGAACAGGAACCGCTCCGCCATTAGCCCCGAGCCCACCAGCGCCGTCAGTGCCGCATTCGCTCCCGGCACCGGAATGACCGGCAACCCCGCAGCCGCTACCGCGCCCGCGACTCGCGCTCCTGGATCGGAGATTCCCGGCAGGCCGGCGTCGGTCACCAACGCAAGCCGCTCGCCCGCGGCTACCCGCGTTACCGCGTCTGCTGCACACGCATGCTCCTTGTGCTCATCGCAGCTTTGCATCGGCACCTGGATCTCGTAATGAGCCAGCAAGTGCGCCGTCTCGCGCGTGTCCTCGCACAATACGCGATCCACGCTACCCAGCACTCGCAGAGCACGCAGCGTGATGTCTTCCAGATTTCCAATGGGTGTGCCGACCAGGTAGAGCCCCGGAGCAAGCCTGTCTGTCATTGCCTAACACCGCTTCGCCGCCTGACACCGCTTCGCCGCTCCACCGCTACTCCGCCTGCGCGTGGCGCTTGCGCTTCTCCGCGAACTGCGACATCGAGTGCATCAGGTTCTGCAAGGTAACGATGCCCACCACGCGATCGCCATCCGTCACCGGCACCAGCGACATGCCCCGTCCGCTGAAGCGGCTGATCGTTGTGCCCAACGAGTCGTCCGGCTTCGCCACGTGGAAGCTCCGCTGCATGATGCCCTGCACGTAGCCATTGCCTTCGGCGCGCAAAGCATCCGCGATCACCTGCCGGCTCACCACGCCCACCACGTTGTGGCCGCGCACCACCGGAAAATCATCCTGCAGCGAATGGATCGCCTTGGCCAGCGCATCCTCCAGCGTGTCCGACGGCGACAGCAGCGAGAAGTCCGTCAGCATGATGTCTCGCATGTACACCGTGTCCACCACGCTCTGAAACAGTGTCCCCTGGTCTTCGAGCTGCGCTCCGATGAAGATGAAAAATCCAGCCGTCGCTAGCCACATGTTCGGCAGCAGGATGCCGGTCAGGATCGCGATCACTCCGATCATCAGTCCCAGTCCCGCCGCGGCGCGCGCCGCCTGTACCCGTTCCTGCACCCGCGTGAACTGGCTGCGCAGCACGCGTCCTGCATCCAGCGGATAGGCGGGCAGCACATGCAGCACGCCCAGAAATGCGCTCAACCATACAAAGGAACGGATCAGGTGCGCCGGCGTGATCAGCGGCCTTGCCAGCAACTGGAAGCCGGGCGCGGCGCCCAGAATCGTAAGAGCGCACAGCACGGCCAGCGACAGGCTCACCAGCGGTCCCACCACCGCCATCTTGATCTGTGTCCACAATTCATTCGAGCGCTCCACGCTCTCCGCATTCGCAAATGACATCAGGCCGCCGATCGGCAGTAGGAGCACGCTGCGAATCTGCAGCCCGTGATACGCCGCCGCGATGGCCCGCCCGATCTCCCTTGCCAGGACTGCGCAGAACAGCAGAACCCACAGCATGAAGCCGTGCCACTGCGGCAGTTGCAGCATGCTGGCGTATCCCATGCATATGCCCAGCAGCAGCAGGAAGAAGGTATGAATACGGATATCCATCCCCCACCAGCGCCCCAGCGGAAATGACCAGCCACGCATCTTCGTCTTTTGCTCGCTTCAGGTGAATTGCCGCGTCGTCGTTCGGGCCCTGCGCTCCTGCGCACGATACGTACCACGCATCGCGCTCGGCGGCGGTTCGCGGTCCCGCGCCATCGCTTCATTGTATGCGAGCGCCTGAATGCCATTGCTGTCGGCAGCGGAGGCGGTTCCGACGACCCGACCTGTGTTCTTCTGTCTTCATGCGTGTCATCGCCGGTACCTATCGCAGTCGCCCGCTCATCGCACCGCGTGGGATGGCGACGCGACCTACCAGCGATCGCCTGCGCGAAACGCTCTTCAACATCCTTGCGCCGCATATCGAAGGAGCTCGTTTTGCCGACCTCTACGCCGGCACCGGCGCGGTGGGTATCGAAGCGCTGAGCCGCGGGGCTGCGCAAGTCACCTTCGTCGAGAGTACTGCCAGCGCTATCGCCGCGCTCCGCGCCAACCTCAACGCGCTCGGCATCCGCGAAGGCTTCCAGCTCGAACAGCGGAGTGTGCCGGTCGCATTACGGACGATTGCACGCCGCGATCCGCATTTCACCCTCGTCTATCTCGACCCGCCCTGGGAAGACAGCGCCGCCTATACGCAATCGCTCAACGTGCTGGCCGCGTCAGCCCCGGCGCTGCTCGCATCCGAAGCCATCGTCATCGCCGAACACGCCCGCCGGTCATCTATCACTCTGGCGGATACCTATGGCACGCTCCACCGTTATCGCCAGCTCGAACAAGGCGATGCCGCGCTCAGCTTCTACCGCGCCACTCCAGACTGAAACTGCGGACCGCCCGTGTGCCGCCCCGTCCGCAAATCCACTACGAACTCCATCTCCCGATCCGTCCGCATATCCCATCCCCAGCCGCGCAGCTCCGCCGCCGAAGCCTTGCCCAGCCGCACACCCTCCCAGGAGAGTCGCGCTGTCTGCCACAGCTTCCCCGCCGCACCCCAGGCCTCGATCGAGTGAAAGCTCACAAACACCAGCAAGCCCGCTTCCGGGAGCGGCCGCAGCTCCGTCACCGGCCGATACCCCACCTGTTGCCAGCGCTCCGGCGCGCGGCTGTCAATGATGTACGCATAGCCCCCCGCTACCGCACACAGCATCGCGGGATCAGGACAGCTCCACACCCCCGTCGGCACCGCCGGGCTGGCGAAGCCAAGTGCGCAGGTGGCTAAAAACGCTTCCCCTTCGGCCGGCCGTACCATCAACTCCAGCGCTCCCCGTTCCACCTCCTCCACCACCGCCGGATACACGAAGTGCCGCCGGGGCAGGATCGGCGGGCGGCCCGCCAGCACCTCCGCCGTCCACGAGGCTCTGAAGCTCTGGTCAATAGTCAATGGTCACTGCCATTCGCGCCTCAACCCTGCTCTCCTCATCCGTTCCCTGCATATGCGAATCTAACAAGTGCTCCGCCTACCCGCGGCCAGCCACAGCCCAACCAGGAGGCCATCACCCCAGATGCTCGCACTCGTCCAGACGCTCTACACCGCAGAAGTGACCGCAAAGAACGGCCGCAACGGCCACGTCCGCAGCTCCGACGGCAGCGTTGATCTCGACCTCTCCGCGCCGCTGGCGCTCGGCGGCAGTGGCAAGCCCGGGGCGAATCCCGAACAGCTCTTCGCCGCCGGCTACTCCGCCTGTTTCATCGGCGCCATGCAGTACCATGCCATCCAGCAGAAGCTCCGCCCTGGCGACATCACTATTGAAGCCAAAGTCTCCATCGGTCCAGCCGAAGGCGACAACGGCTTCACCCTCGCCGTCTCGCTCGACGTCCAAGTCGCCGGCCTGGACCAGGCTGCTGCAGAGAAGCTCGTCGCCGACGCGCACCGCACCTGCCCCTACTCCAACGCCACCCGCGGCAACATCAACGTGACGCTCACCGCGCACGGCCGCACATAAGCCCTCCAGAACCGTGAGCAGCGAACGCGCCTCGTCTTACCTTGGGGAACCGGCACCCAGGAAGCCGCGTACCACCTTGCATGCCCGCCATTCTGATCGACTTACCGGGCTATGATGGAGACGCTGACGACGCTCCAGACGACCGCGCGCAAATAACCAGGCCGCCTCCCATGACCAGTAAGACCGTAACCCGGTTTCTCTATCTCGCGTTCGGTCTCTTCATCATCGCGAGCATGACCTATTACGTCATGCAGACAACGGCCGTATTCCAGGAACTGACGCATCGCGGTGAGCATGCCCGTATGCCCTTCCAGGTCGATGACGACCTGCTGACACTCAAGGACCTACAGGGCGAGGCGATCGCAGCTGGCCTAAAAAACGGCGATCGCCTGCTGGAGGTGCGCGGTGAACCCTACCGCGGTACCGGGCAGATGGTCGCCATGCAGGGCGGCGGGAGCAACTTCATTCGTGCCGGAGCTCGGCTGGACCTTGTTGTGCGACGCGCGGATGGCTCCATTCATCGCGCCACCGTTCACACCGTCGGCCGCGGAGCCTCGCCCGGCTTCAATGTGGAATGGACGATCCGCATCCTGCTCGCGGCTCTGCCGCTGATTTGCCTGCTCATCGGCTACTGGGTCGCTGCGGCGCGCATTCGCGACCCCAATGCATGGCTCCTTCTTTTCCTTTTTGCCGCGCCCACGGTCCTCAGCGACAGACCAAACTGGTGGCCAGGAGCATGGGTTCTATGGCTGGGCGCCTGGTACAACCTGCTGCAGTACCTCATGAGTCCGGCGCTCTTTCTCTTTGGCATCTACTTTCCAGAGCGCTGGCGCCTCGATCGCCGCTTTCCCTGGGGCAAGTGGCTGATCCTCGCCCCAATGTCAGCCTGCCTCCTGCTCATGTGGGCTCTACTTGCGATTGAGAACTACGCAGCGCCGGAACTGGGCACTTGGAGCGCGCACGCCAGCTTCTGGTTCGACCACATCGTCAATCCACTTAATCTTGCCTGCGTCATCCTTTACGTCGTGGCCGTTCTGGACAAGCTGCGCTCCGCCACCTCAGCGGATGTCCGCCGGCGTATGCAAGTGTTGGCCTTCGGATCCATCCTTGGACTCGGCTCTCTTCTGCTGGTCTTCATTCTGCTGCCCCACTTCGGCATCCAACCGAACAAGTATCTCTGGATCACTCTCCCCGGCTATCTGCTCTTCTTCGCCGCGCCCTTCTCTTTCGCTTACGTCGTCGTCGTGCAGCGCGCGTTGGACGTTCGTCTTCTGCTGCGCATGGGCACCAAATACGCCCTCGCCCGCTATACGCTGCTGGTCGCGGAGATCGCGTTCGTCGCCTTCATCCTCATCCGCTTCGTCTTCCCCTTGGTCCGGCACAAGGAAAACCTGCCGGTCGCCATTCCGGTGCTCATTCTCATCGCCGCGGGACTCATCAAGCTCTTCGCCTCGCATGATTCCATCAGCAGCCGCATCCAGCGCTGGCTCGATCGCAAGTTCTTCCGCGAGGCCTATGACGCTGAGCTGGTGCTGAGCGAGCTCTCTGACCAGGCGCGCCGCTTCACCGAGGCCAAGCCTCTCGTCGATACCGTCAGCCGCCGCATCTCGGAGGTCCTGCACGTCTCCTCGATCGCCGTCTATCTGCGCCAGGGCCGCAGCTTCGGCCTGGAGCATTGCATCGGCATCAACGAGAACGTGCCCAAGCGCTTCGAAGAGAACTCCTCGACCGTTCGCAATCTGTCGCGCTCCAACCAGCCCGCTACTCTCTATCGCGAAAATCCCGACGGCTGGTTCCTGCTCGCCGACAATCGCGAGCGCCAGGCACTCGAGAACCTCGGCGCCGAACTTCTGCTGCCCCTCGCCGGCCGCGATCGCCTGCTCGGCTTCATTAGCCTCGGTCCAAAGCGCTCCGAGGAGCCCTATACGCCCTCCGACCTGCGCCTGCTGCAATCGGTCAGCACCCAGGCTGGCCTTGCCCTCGAGATCAGCGCGCTCGTTCACTCGCTCGCCAGCGAAGCCGCGCGCCGGGAGCGCATCGATCGCGAAATCGAGATCGCGCGCGAGGTGCAGGAGCGCCTCTTCCCGCAGCAGCTGCCCACCCTCCCCGGGCACAGCATTCACGGCGCATGTCGTCCCGCGCAGGGCGTTGGCGGTGACTACTACGACGTCCTCATGCTCGACGACGGATCGCTCGGCCTCGCCATCGGCGATGTCTCCGGCAAAGGCATCTCTGCCGCGCTCCTCATGGCCAGCCTGCGCGCGTCCCTCCGCGGCATGACCATGGATGGTCCCGCCGATCTGGCCCGTGTCCTGAACCGCGTCAATCGGCTGGTTTACGAGTCCTCCGCCACCAACCGCTACGCCACGTTTTTCTTCAGCATTTACCGGCCGGATAACCGCCTGCTGCGCTACGTCAACGCGGGCCACAATCCGCCTTACGTCCTGCGCGGCAGCGAGATCCACGCTCTGGAGGGCGGCGGCCCGGTTATCGGTTTGCTGCCCGACGCCATCTACGAGGAATGTCGGCTGATCCTCGAGCCTGGAGATCTGCTGCTCGCCTATACCGACGGCATCAGCGAAGCGCTCAATGTGCAGGACCAGGAGTGGGGCGAGGAGCGCATGGTCGCCGCCGCGCGAACCAAACTACCCGAGAACGCCAGCACCATCCTGCGCCACATTGTCACCGAAGCCGACCGCTTCGCAGCCGCTGCGCCACAGCACGACGACATGACCCTGCTGCTAATGAAGCTCGACCGCGCGTCCGGTCTCGCCTGAGCGCAAGCGGTCGTTGAGCGCAGCCGAGCACGCTCGCCTGTCGTAAATCCTAAGACGTACACCGTTCTGTAAAAACGTCTATCCTTGGGCGCGATGGTGGGTTCAGGCTGCGGGCTGCTGTACTTGGGCGGTGAGCACTTATGAGCCCCATAGCCCCCGACCGAACGCCACGCGTGAGCCCTCTCAAAGCCGCAAGCCTCCGGCAGCTTCGCCGGTACGCGATCGCGCGCAGCCTTTTCAAGCCAACCAGCCTGACGCGGGCCATTGCGCGCCTGGGCTTTGTCCAGGCCGACCCGATGCGGTCACCCGCTCGCGCCCAGGATTTGATCCTGGCGCAGCGGGTCAAGGAGTATCGAGCCGGCGAGCTGGAGCGCCGATACCCGCGCCTGGCGATCGAAGAGGCTTTCTTCATCAACTACGGTTTCCTGCCTCGCGAAACCGTAGCCCTGCTGCATCCGCGCGGGACGCCGCGGGCGTGGGACGCCTGGGATGCCACCATGCAGGCGCGCGCCGATGAGGTGCTGGCCTTTGTGGGCCAGCATGGTCGC
>JBJMGC010000059.1:0-33276 GCA_045808105.1 Acidobacteriaceae bacterium
CACACCGGCGCACACTTCCTCTACGCTGGCCGCAGCGGCGGCCGCTACGGCGACACCGTCGTTGGCGGCCACATGGCGTCCGGCATCTCCCGCGGCGACTTCGGCCACGGCGGCGGAGGCGGCGAAGGAGAATAAATGCGCCGCTACAACATTGACCCACGGCCCCACTGGGAGAGCATCGTCTCCTCTCAGGGCCTCACCTATCATTCCCTCGAAGGACGCCCCTATTGGGACGAATCCGCCTACTGGGAGTTCACCTCTTCCGAAATCGATCGCCTTGAAGCGGCGACCGCGGAGTTGCAGAAGATGTGTCTCGCCGCCGGCGACTTCATCCTCCGCCACAATCGCTTCGCCGCCATGCGCATCCCCGAGGCTGCCATTCCGGCCATACGCGGCACTTGGAAGGACGAGCCGCCTGCGCTTTACGGCCGCATGGATGTCGCTTACGACGGATATGCGATCAAGCTCCTCGAATACAACGCTGACACTCCCACCTCGCTGCTCGAAGCCGCGGTCATCCAGTGGTATTGGTTGCAGGACCGCTTTCCCAAACGCGACCAGTGGAATTCCATCCACGAAAAACTCGTCGCCAAGTGGCGGGATCTCACCAAGTACGTTCAGGCTCCTGTCCACTTCGCACATGCCGGCGACGAGGAAGACCTGCTCAACATCTCTTACCTGCGCGACACCGCGCGCGAAGCCGGCATCGACAACGTCGCCATCCTGATAAATGAGATCGGATGGGACAACGATCACGAGCGCTTCGTGGGCCACGGCATCACCCCGCTCGCTACGCTCTTCAAGCTCTATCCGTGGGAAAGCCTGCTCGCCGAGCCTTTCGGAATACACGCGCTCATCAGCATGGCCTCCGGCAATAAGCCGCAGAAAGGCCGCACACAGTGGATCGAGCCCATCTGGAAGATGATGTGGTCGAACAAAGCGCTCCTCGCCGTTCTCTGGGAGATGTACCTCGGCCACGAGTTGCTGCTGCCCGCCTATCTGGATGGTCCGCGCGACATGACCCGCTACGTGCGCAAGCCCCTCTTCGGCCGCGAGGGCGCGAACATCTCTATCGTGAACGGCAGCCGCAGTTTTGTGACCGATGGCCGTTTCGCCAACGGCCCATGGGTTTACCAGGGACTTGCGCCGGTACGTTGCGTCGATGGCAACTACGCCGTCCTTGGCAGTTGGCTCATTGATGGCGAGGCTGCCGGCCTGGGCATGCGCGAGTCACGCGATCCCGTCATCCGCAACACCGACCGCTTCGTCCCTCACCTCTTTTAACGCATTCGAATTCCTTAAAAGGCAGCAGCCGCGCGCTCGGCAACACTCTTTACGCCCAGGCCCAGCGCAGCGCCTTCTTCCATCAGCGGCACAATTTTGTCGAACTCCGGCCCTGAATGTGCTCCCGTCAGCAGAATGCGCACGGGATGAAACAACTCCTTGCCCTTTGCGCCCGTCTCCGCCTTCACCTCGTTCATCAGCGCCTTGAAACGCTCCGCCGTGATCGGCCCAGGCTCTGCCATCGCGCGCGCAGCAAACGCGCCCACCACACGCTCGCCTACATCGCTTTTGAGCAGCGCCGCATTCTCCGGATCATCCTTCGTCTTGGCCAGATCCAGCTCGAAAAGAAATGCTGCCTTCCCCGGCAACTGATCCAGATGGTCCACACTCGGCAGAAACACCGCCACGAGCCGCTCAAACCATTCTGTAATCTCCACAGTTGCGTTTTCGTGCGAACCCAGATACCCCGCCTGCTCGAAATAAGGCCACGCCAGCTTCGCCACGTCGGCAATCGGCCGCAGCTTCAGATAGTGCCGGTTCAGCCAATCGAGCTTGCCGATGTCAAACACCGCCGGCGACGCAGTCACTCGCTCCAGCTTGAACTCCCGAACCAACTCCTCCGGCGTGAACGTCTCCCGCGTTCCTCCCTCGGCGCCCCAACCCAGCAGCGCCAGATAGTTCATCAGCGCCTCCGGCAGGTATCCCATCTCGCGAAAGCTTGCGATCGAAGTCGCGCCGTGCCGCTTCGACAATCGTTCGCGATCGCTGCCCAGGATGGTCGAAAGGTGCGCGAACTGGGGCACCTTCCATCCGAACGCCTCGTAGATCGCAACCTGCTTCGGCGTATTCGACACGTGATCGTCACCGCGGATCACGTGCGTAATTTCCATCAGCGCATCGTCCACCGCGACGACGTAGTTGTAAACCGGCATGCCATTCGAGCGAACCAGTACCGGATCGCTGACCGCCTCAGCCGGAAACTCTACCTCGCCGCGCACCAGGTCCTTGAAGCGGATCGGGTGGTCCGGAATACGCAACCGCACCGCGTGCAGTTCGCCGTCCGTGGCCCGCCGCTGCGATTCCTCCGTGGACACTACGCGACAGCGCCCGCTGTATACCTGTGGCTGATGCGCCGCCGCAGCCGCCGCGCGCTCCGCCTCCAGTTGCTCCGGTGTGCAGAAGCAGCGGTACGCCTTGCCCTCCGCCAGCAATTTTTCGGTATGCTCGGCATAGATCGGCAGCCGCTCGCTCTGCCGGTACGGTCCATGCGAGCCTCCCATTTGCGGTCCTTCTTCCCACGTCAGCCCCAGCCAGTGCAGGTCCTCGATCAGCAGCGCCTCATAGCGCGCCTCCGACCGCTCCGCATCCGTATCCTCGATGCGCAAAATCGCGGAGCCGCCGTTGTGTTTCGCAAATAGCCAGTTATAAAGCGCCGTCCGCGCGTTTCCCACGTGCAGCATGCCGGTGGGAGAAGGTGCGAAGCGCACCCGTGGTTTTATCTCACTCATACAAACCGATGCTATCGCAGCAGCGAGCCAGCCCTTTGCTTACAATAAGAAGGACACCGCACGGAGGAGAAACGCACCGATGGCCCACATGGTCCAGGATTCCCGCTACAAGAAAGAGATGGAAGGACTGGATGAGCCGCCTTTCGACTCCGATTTCGGCAACAAGGTCTACCACAACGTCTCCAAGCAAAGCTGGCAGGAGTGGGTCGAGCGGCAGAAGATGCTGCTGAACGAATACCGCCTGCAGCCCTGGACCCGCGAAGCCCAGGAGTTCCTGGTCGAGCAGATGGAGCAGTTCTTCTTCGGCGAAGGCTCTGCATTGCCGCAGGACTACATCCCGCCCGCCGGCTGAGAGCGTCTCAATCCTGATAGACTCGTCAGAGCAAGACCCCTGCCTCACCGTCGTCGGGACGTGGCTCAGCCTGGTAGAGCACTCGCTTGGGGTGCGAGGGGTCGGCAGTTCGAATCTGCCCGTCCCGACCAATCTTCACCTCGCCTTTGCAATATCAGCCCGGATTCCCCTTGCATGAGGGAACTAGCATTCAGTGTCTGTCGCGCGGGTCAAAAGCAGCATTTTTGAGCAGTGGGTGAAGAAGCCCTTGCCTCGGAGGGCACGGCACGTCGTTGCGCACAGGTGAGGACTCGTATGGCCACGATCCGCGTCACACTCCTCTCCATCGGTTGCCTGCTACTCGCGATGCACTCCGCCGCACAGCCGATCGTTCCGCCTCTTCACACCCGCGGTTATGAGATTCGCGATGCCGCCGGCCATGCCGTGCGCCTCACATCCGTCAACTGGTATGGCTTCGATCAAAAGGAATTCGTCGTGGGCGGTCTTGATCACGCGCCGCTCGAGACGATCGTGGATCAAATCCAGGCGATCGGCGTGAATTCCGTGCGGCTGCCGTGGGCCAACGAAACCATCGAGCGCAATCCGCTGGTCGCCGATTACGCGGTGAAGGCCAACCCGCAGTTTCGCGGCAAACGCGCGCTCGACGTCATGGACGCGGTCATCACTGCGCTCGCGCAGGCGCACATCATGGTCATCCTCGATAACCACATGAGCCGCGCCGATTGGTGCTGCAGTGAAACCGACGGCAACGGACTCTGGTACAACGCGGAATATCCTGAGAGCCACTGGCTCGCCGACTGGCAAACAATCGTCGCACGTTACAAACACCAGCCCTGGGTCATTGGTGCTGACTTGCGGAACGAGCTGCGCAGCGGCGCGAAATGGGGCGGCGACGATCCGAGATTTGACTGGCACGCTGCGGCGGAACGCGGAGGCAACGCCGTCCTTGAGGTGAATCCCAGGCTGCTGGTGTTCGTGGAGGGGCCGCAATATTCAACCGACCTCAGAGGGTTCGCCAACCTGCCCGTCCAACTGAAAGTCTCGCATCGTCTGGTTTATTCGCCGCACGCCTACGCATCCGCTGAGCACCGGTTCGAGAGCTATGCCGATTTGCGCGCCGCCTATGACCAGCGGGCGGGCTACCTGCTCCACGCAAAGCCGGCCGTCCCGCTCTGGGTTGGCGAATTCGGCGCCTGCCAGACGCTCGACTGTGGCGACGGAAGCCAATGGCTACGCTGGTTTGTTCAGTATCTCGGAGAGAAAGACCTAAGCTGGAGCTGGTGGCCACTCAACGGCACACAGTCCAGTGGCGAAGGCCGCAAATATGACGCGGTAGAAACCTATGGCCTGCTGACGCCCGACTACCAGCACATCGCGGCTCCGAAAGTGATCGAATTGTTGCGCACCATCGAGTCTCCCCGAAAGTGATCGTGCCGGATGCAGGTTGCGTGGCCGGCAGCAGTTCGAATCTGCCGTCCTGACAACTCAAATCACATCATTCCAGCGATGCGGCCTCGAAACCACGATAGCCCGATAAAGCCACCCGAATATATCTGTGGAGGAACAACTGCTAGGTCGAGGCACGCGTTGCATCTTTTTCCGCGAATCCCTGGTACGTGTAGGTCATAGGCCGGGGTCCGGGAAGATAGCTAGTCTTCAGTTCCGCGATCCGAAATCCGGCTGCCCGTAGGAGTTCGTCAATCCTGCGGTTGAGGTGGCAACCTCCTGTTGCACGCTTCCACACCGGCGTGATCCGTTCCTGCCAGACCGCGACATCCGGATCCGGAGAATGGCCGTGCTCCACAAAAATGACCCGCCCATCCGCCTTTAGAACGCGACGCACCTGCTGCAACGCCTTTGGAGCATCGGCAATGGAACACAGCGCCCAGGTGATGACGACGGTATCGATACTCGCATCAGCCAGGGGCAGCCGTTCTTCTGCGGACTGCAGTAAAAATTCGACGCCGAATCGCTCGGCCACAGCCCGCTTGCGCGCCATTTGCTGGAGTTCGGCGGAAGGCTCTACGCCATAAACGCGCTGCACCTCGGACGAATAGAACGGCAGGTTCAGGCCGGAGCCCATTCCTACTTCCAACACCTCGCCACGGGCATGCGGAATCCAGGCAGCACGCAATTGCGCGCTTTCCTTATTTCTCATTGCAAGATCAATGATTCGCGGCAGAACGTATTTTGCGTAAAGACCCATCACACCAGCTCCCTTGTCTAATGAGAGCCCTTCCCGAATAGCACGCTAAGCACTCTTCGCCTGTGTCGCGATCGTCTGCACATCCGATCCGCGGCCAAACATCCGCCGGAACGCTTTCACCACCCAGCGCACCGCAAAGATCGCCACCACCAGTGCGCCCAAGGCAATGGACGCGCTCACCCAGGGGTGCACCGTCACCAGCCAGCTCAGCCCCACCGCAGCCACATCTTCGCTCGTGCTCAGAGCGATGTTTGACACCGGCTCCGGACTCGGGGTCACCGCCGCGCGTATTGCCGTCTTCGATCCATGCGCGGCCAGCGCAATCCCGGATCCCACAGCTACAGCTAGCAACTGCATGGGCGGCGAGAGGTGGGTCGTTGCCCCATAGGCGAGCATCGCTGCCACCGGGATGCGCACAAACGTGTGCAGCGCATTCCACACCATGTCAAAGCCGGGAATCTTGTCAGCGATAAATTCCGCAGCAAACATCGCGCCGCTCGCGCCGATCACCCACCAGTCGCCCAGCATCTCCAGGCCCCCCGGCAGCACCGCCCAGTGCAGCCGCGCCAGCACGCCGAGAGTCAGCACCGTTGCATACACATTGAGGCCTGCGGCAAAGCTGGCGGCAATCACCAGCGCCGCAATCGTGCTCGGTGAAAAATTCATCACAGACCTCCGGTGGCCCACATCTTACGCTTTCGGCGCACCGTCATACGCCTGTGAGACCATGAACGCCGGCCCACGACCAAAAGTTCCCCGGAGGCCACATGCCCGGCGTCTCTCTGTTCGAACACATTTCCAGCGGCCGCACTGACCTGGTCTTCGACTATCTCGCCGCCGGCAAGCAAGCCACGAGCACCGATGCGAATGGCGTCTCACTCATACAGCACTGCGCCTATTATGGCGACGTCAGCGCCATCCGCCATCTGCTGGCAAACGGCGCATCGATCGGTGCGCTCGGCAGCGATCTCGGCCTCAACGCTGCCTGCTTCCATGGTCACTGGCGGCTCACGCAATTCCTGTTGGAGCAGGGCGCCGACCCCAATTACACCGATCCAAACACAGGCGAGACGCCGCTGCACGCCGCGCTCTGTACCACCGAGCGCATCACGCACAATCGCGTCATGCGTGTGCTTCTTGCCCACGGCGCCGATCCCAACGGCGCCACCAAACCGGGTATGGAGACCGGCGGCGTCATGCGCGACGTCCGCACACGCGGCGAAACCCCGCTGCACCGCGCCGCCGCTTTCGGCGATGAAGAGGCCATCACGATGCTGCTCGAAGCCGGTGCAAAGCCTGACGCCAAGGACTCGAATGGCGACTCGCCTCTGGGTTGGGCAAGCTGGCATCTCCGCCCCGACCCCATCCTTCGCCTGCTCCTGTACGGCAACTTCCGCATTCGACCGCATCGCAGCAGCATGCGCGAATATCTGCAGGGCGATCCGCGCTAGCGCTGATAAGCCGGACAGCTGGTCGGAGACTTCTGCCCATCCACCACAACCCAGCCGTTATCCGCCGTGCGATGCGTCGCGCAATGCACATCATGGATTCCCGCCACCAACCGCGAGCCCTGGTCGAAGAAGGCCTGCCCATACGCAAACACCTGCGCACCCTTCCGCGCCGTCACCACGCCATCCAGATCGTCGTTGGTCACCACCTCCACCAGCTTCGATCCCGCACCCGGCAGATTCACCACGAGCGGCAGTATCTGATGGCTGCCGTGCGCACCGCCACGCTGGGTGCGCGACGGGCTGATGGTCGTACCGCACACCATCACGTTGTCGACGTTCTCCTGCGTCTGCTGTGCCAGCAGTCCGGCCAGCTTTTGGTTCACGTCAGGCGTGCAGCTCTGCGGAACGGACACGTCGCCGCCGCCGCGTGAAATCGCAGACGCAGGCCCAGAGGCAGGTGCAGACCGCACAGAGGACGAGGCCGGGGACGAGGATGGATGATTGCTCAATAGCCACACCACAGCCAGCAAAGCAAGAACTACCGCTGAACCCAAGGCATGCTTCGGACGCATGTGCGTCATCACACACCTGCCAGCCACGACATGTCCAGCACTGCCCGTTATCCTTTCGATATGCGTAGTGGAGGAACGATGAAATGGAAGCAGCACAACATTGGATCGACCACCTCAATCTCGAGCCGCATCCCGAGGGCGGATGGTATCGGCAGACCTACGGCGCCCCGCTCCTGCTTCCGCAAGCGGCACTGCCCGGCTACCCCGGCAACCGTGCCGCATCCACCGCAATCTACTTCCTGCTCACGGGCGACCAATTCTCCGCGCTGCATCGTCTCCGCAGCGACGAGGTATGGCACTTCTACGCCGGCTCCGGCCTCATCGTTCACGTGATCGAACCCGATGGCGCCTACAGCGAAATTCTGCTCGGCAGCAATACCAACTCAGACGAACAATTTCAAGATGTCGTTCCGGCAGGCTGCTGGTTCGGTTCCTCGCTGCGCCATCCGGACACATACGCGCTCGTCGGCTGCACCGTTGCGCCCGGCTTCGACTTCGCAGACTTCGAAATGGCACAGCGCGATGATCTGACCGCGCGCTATCCCCAACACCGCGCGATCATCGAGCGACTCACGCGCGAGTAGCAGGAGGAGGTGTGCCATCCTGAGCGAAGGACCCCCGCAGGTGTGTTGTCCCCTGCAAATCCAACGTGAGTGATCCAAGGAAGCGAACCCAACAAAGCGCGCCGAAGGCGCTTTTGCCCGTGCGGCCAGCACTCATTCTGCTCGCAGGGCCTCCACCGGATTCACCGAAGCCGCGCGATGCGCCGGCAGATAACTCGCCAGCAGCGCCGCAAAGCCCAAGAGCAGCGACACACCCAGCAGCGTTGGCGCATCCCATGCCTTCACCTGAAACAGCAGCTTGCCCATCAGCGACAGCACCGCCACCGAACACAGTACTCCCGCCGCTACGCCGAGCGCCGTCAACCGCGCGGCCTCCTTCAGCACCAGCCCATAAATCGTGCCGCGCTGCGCGCCCAGTGCCATGCGCACACCAATCTCCCGCGTGCGCTGTCCCACCGAATAGGCCACCACTCCGTACAGCCCCACCACGCCCAGCAACGCTGCCAAAACAGCAAATCCGCCCACCATCCACGCCGCCGACCGGTGCAGATATGCGGTCTGCGATTCCTGCATCCGCAGCGTCATCGTAGTCTGGTCGATCACTCCCAGATCGTGATCGACATCGTGCACCGCCGCTGTCAGCGCGACCAACAGTGCCACATCCGATCCTTTGGTTCGTACCACCGCGGAAACATAATTGTCCGGGCTCTGGTACATCGGGTAGTAAATCGCCGGCCAGACATCTTCATCCAACGGCCCTTCGCGGAAACCATCCACCACGCCGACGATTGTCTTCATCGACTTCGGATCGAGCGCCAGATTTCCCACCTGCTTACCCACCGGGTCCACGCCCGGAAAGTCGCGCCGCGCCATCACTGTGTTGATGATGGCCACGTTAGGATGGTTCGCGTCGTCATCGGGAGTGAAGGCGCGGCCACTCATCACCTTCGCACCGAGTGTCTTGAAGTACTCCGGTGTAACATCGCGCTCCAGCGCTTCTCTGTGCTCCCCATGAAACGGCCGTCCCGGATACCGGATCCAATCCGTGTTGCCGTTGTAACTCACGGGCAGTGTCGAGGTCAGCGCAGCCGACTCAACTCCCGGCATCGCATTCAACCGGTCCACCACTGTGCGTGCCAGCCGCACCTGATCCGGAGCCTTGCCATACACCGTGTCTGATCCGGAGATCGTCATCGTAGCCAGGTTCTTCGGCTGGAAGCCAATCTCCACATGCAGCAGCCGGTAAAGGCTCTTGCCCAGCAAACCCGCACCCGCCAGCAGCACCATCGCGATCGCCAGTTCGGCGATCACCAGATTCGATCCCAGTCTCCGCCACAGCGTACCTGCCGCACCGCGTCCGCCCTCACTCAATCCCTCGTGCAGCTCGCGTGTGGGCAGCCGCAGCAGCGGCGTCACCGCAAACAGCATCGTTGCCAGCGCCGCAATCACCGCGGTGAACAGCACCAGGTGCAGGTTCAGGCCCATTTCGTTCAGGAACGGCATGCCCTCACGCATCTGCTTGGGGACGAGATAGATCAACCCCTGCATCACACCTAACGCAGCACTCAGGCCCAGGACGCTGCCAACCGCCACCAGCGCCACGCCTTCGGTCACGAACTGCCGCACCAGCCGCAGTGTCGAAGCACCCAGCGCGCCGCGCACCGCCATCTCGCGCCGGCGGCTCTCCGCTCGCACCAGCAGCAGGCTTGATACGTTCACGCACGCAATCAGCAGCAGCAGCCCGGCGCCCGCAAGTAACACCAGCAGGATCGGTCGCACTGTTCCCACAATCGATTCGCTCAGCAACACGATCGTCGCACCCTGGCCATGGTTCGAGCCCGGATACACGCGTTCGAGCTGCTTCGCAATCGCCAGCATCGCTTGCTGCGCCTGCGCTACGGTGACACCGTCCTTCAATCTCCCCACGCCGTACATGCCATGGCAGCTTCGCCGCAGATCACACTCACTCTCGGCATGGAACGGCGTCCAGAACTCCGCATCGCCCCGCGGAGCAAAGTTGAAGCCCTTCGGTAGCACGCCCACGATGGTGTAGGGCATGCCTCCCAGCGAAACTGCCTGGCCGATCACATTGCTGCGCCCTCCAAACCGATGCTGCCAGGTGGTGTAGCTCAGTATCGCGGTGCGCGGGCCGCTCGGCAGATCTTCGCCAACATAAAAATCCCGGCCCAGGATCGGTGCAAAGCCGAGCGTGCGAAAGAAATCATCCGACACCCGTATCGAACGTACTGGCTCGGTTCCGCTCGCCGTCTTCAATAGAAAGCCATTGCCTTGATAGCCCGCCAGCGACTGGAAGACCTTGTTCATTCGCTTCCAATCCAGGTAATCCGGATACGAGAGATTCGAGCGCGGGTAGGACTCGCCACTCTCATACACCGCCACCAACCGGTTCGGCACCGCATAGGGCAGCGGCTTCAACAGCGCCGCATCCGCAAACGCAAACAGCGCCACACTCGCGGCAATTCCTAAAGTCAGGATCAAAATCGCCGTCACCGCGAAGCCGGGGTTTTTCGTGAGCTGGCGGAAAGCAAAGCGCAAATCCTGCAGCAGGTTCTCGACCAGCGGCAGCGTATCGCGCTCGCGGTAGGCCTGCCTCGTCCGCTCCGCTCCACCCAGCTTCATAATCGCCGCGCGTCGCGCCTCCTGCGGACTCATCCCGGCGCGCTCGTTCTCCTCCGCCTGCATGTGGATGTGGCTCTCGATCTCGTCTGACATCTCGCGCTCGCGAGAAGAATCGCGAGTCATGCCAAGCATCCGCCGCCACCACGCTCTCAGTCTTCGCATAATTCTCCTATTCGGTACGTAGGGCTCGCATCGGTTCGATCACAGCGGCGCGGCGGGCCGGTGCCAGCCCGGAAAGAAACACGGTAAGCAGCAGGCAGACAGCCGAGATGCAATAACTCGCCGGATCGAACGGCGTGACTCCGAAGAGCAGCGACCGCAGCAGGCGCACGGCAGCGAGCGAGCCCAGTCCACCGGTCACAAGGCCGACCACCGCGGTCCACGCGCTGCCGCTCAGTACCAGCCGAAATACCGCCGCGCGCGTCGATCCCAGGGCAATGCGCAGCGCAAACTCGCGATGGCGCTCGAGCACCGAGTACGCCATCACTGCATAAAGTCCCAGCATCGCAACAAGCACGCTCGAGAGCGCGTAGACCGCCAGCAGTTCCGCCGGAATCCGGAACATCAGATAACTCTCGCCAACCACTTCTTCGAGCGTGCGCACGTCTTGCAGCGGCAGCGCGGGGTCCAGGCCGGTTACTGCCTGCCGGAGCTGCCACCACCGCCGCCGCAGGCGTACTACGCGACCGAAGCGCCACGATGACATAAGGCGAATAGTGTTGCGCCAGCGGCAGGAACAGCACCGGCTCAGGGTTCGTATTTTGGGGGTCGTGGTACGCGTAATCGCGGACGATGCCGACAATCCGGTGCGCTTGCTTATTGATAATCACGCCGCTGCCGATCGCATCGCCTTTGGGCCAGTAGCGATGCGCCATCGTCTCATTGACCACTGCCACCGCGGCGCTGGAACCAGTGTCGCCCGTGTCGAACTCCCGTCCCTGGCGCAGTGCAATGCCCATAGTGTGGAAGAAGTCGGGACCCTCAAGATCGGTGGTGACCTCCATCTCTTCACCTTTAGCGGGAACGTAGCCGAGAATGTTGAAGTCCCACGTATTACCGGAACCGTAGTCCCCCATCGGCAGGTGCGAGGTGAGCGTCGCAGAGGCGACCCCGGGCGCGTTTCGCAGCCGGTCGAGCAGCGCCGCCTGGAACGTCCAGCCACGCGGTTCCGTGTATCCCGCTCCGGAAAGATTCACGCTTGCAGTCAGAACATTGCTCGCATCGAAACCGGTGGTGCGGTTCACGATGTTGAGAGCCGTGCGCGTCATCAGGCCGCAGCAGACCAGCACGACGAAACAGATGCCGAGTTGCAGGCCCAGCACGATCCGGCGGCCGAATCTGTAGCGTGAGCTGCCGGTAACCGCCGCACCACCTTCATGCAGCGCCTCGTTTTGCGAGACGCGCAGCGTCTGCCGCACTGGATAAATGCCGCAAAGCAGCGTGACTGCCACGCCGACAACAATGACGAACAGCAGAATGCGTGTATCGCTGTGCAGGTTGAAGGCCAGCGGCATACCGAAACTCGGCAGCAATACATAGAGCGCCTGCGCCATGCCGGCACTCGCAGCCCAACCGGCCAGCGCCCCGGCGAAAGCCAGCAACCCGGTCTCCGCCAGCACCTGCGCCGCAACGCGGCCAGGCGTCGCGCCCAGCGCGCTGCGGATCGCGATTTCCCTCCGGCGGCGTGCTGCATGCTGGCCCAGTAGCGAAGCGATATTGATGCACACCAGCAACATCAGAAGGACCGATGCGCCGGACAAGATGGGCAACTGCTGGCCTACCATGCCGAAGAAGCCGCGTTCGAAATGTGCCGCATCGCGCAGGTTCAGATCCCAACGTTGCAGGTTTCTGTCGGGATGCTGCCCCGCGAAGGCTCGAGCCAAGGTGTGCAACTCCGTCACCGCGGCACGATCGCCCACCTCCGGTTGCAGACGTACAGCCACCTGCAGTCCGTATTGCTCCAGCGGATCGGGTGGCGAGTTGGGAGATAAATCGCGCAAGCTGGAGAGCGGGAGCCAAGCCGCCTCGGCCATGCCGCCGAATATTCCGGCGAACTCCGCCGGGGCTACGCCCACCACCGTGAAGGCATGCTTGTTTACCGTCAGCGTGTGTCCCAGCACAGATGGGTCTGCATGAAAGCGCTCACGCCACAGCGCGTCGGAGAGCACGATCTCGTCATGAGCGCCGAAAGCGCGATCGTCGGCGTCGGCCTGAAAGAAGCGCCCGATCTGCGGCCGTATGCCGAGGAACGGGAAGTAGTTCGACGAGACCACGCCGACAGCCACGGCCTGCGGCCCTGCGCCCCGCTCCGTAAGATTGACTGGAGTGAAAGCGAACGCGATCGCATCTCGCCACGACCGTCCCGCTGTGCGCAGAAAACGGAATTGGTCATAGTGAACGGAGTAGCCCTCCTTCCCCAACACCGTCGCATCGACAAACCGAAGCTGGCGCGGCGCGGCGACGTGCGGCCACGGGTTATACAGGACGGCATTCGTCCATGTCGCGACAGTGGTGAGTGCGCCGATGCCCAACGCCAGCGTGAGCACGGCGGTCAGAGTGAAGCCCGGGGATTTACGCAGGAGGCGCACCGCGTAACGCAGATCGAGCAGCAGGTTTTCGAGCCATGGCAGCGTGTCTCGTTCGCGGTACGCCTGCCGCATCTGCTCCACTCCACCCAGTTTCAGGATCGCCCTGCGCCGCGCCTCCTGCGGACTCATACCGGCGCGCTCGTTCTCCTCCGCCTGCATCTGGATGTGGCTTTCGATCTCGTCCGCCATCTCCTGCTCGCGGGAAGAATCGCGAGCGAGGCCGCGCATCCGCCGCCACCACGCGCGTAGCTGTCTCATGCCGGCTCCTCGCCAGGTTTCAAAAACCGCGCCACAATTGCCGTCGCCTGCTCCCACTGGCGAGCCTCCTGCTCCAGCCGCTTCCGGCCGGCGCGTGTCAGCTTGTAGAACTTCGCTTTGCGATTATTTTCCGAAGCGCCCCACTCGGACGCGATTGCGCCCTCCTGCTCCAGCTTCAGCAGCGCCGGGTAGAGCGTCCCGTAATTCAGCGAGAGCATGTCGCCGCTGGTCTGCTCGATGCGGCGCGCAATCCCATATCCATGGATCGGCCCCATCGCCTCAATCGTCTTCAGCACCATCAGCGCCAGCGTTCCCTGCCACACGTCCGTCCGGTCGCCCATTCCATCTCCTATGTGGTACCCATAGGAATACTGCCACTCCTCTATATGGGATGGCAATAGGGGAATACGTCCGCGTCGTACGATTTGTTCCCAGCTACGGGATCGGCATCGTCATGCCTGCTCCGGAAGGGATCAGTGCCGCCAGCGATGCCGTCCGAGGTAGAGCAGCTTGCGCGCATATCCACCCTTGACCTTGTAGGCGCGCCTCCACTGGGCAAAACTCATGTAATTCGTGGTGTGCCTCTTCCAGACGGTATTGGCGAGGGCTTGCGCGTAAATAGGGAAACTGGAGTGGAACTGTCGCCCCCCGATGTCCCAGGGTTTGGGGCTTCCCACGAAATGATAGATTCCCGGATGCACCTGAGTGTCCGGCATCTGGGTGCTGGTGTAGAGGGGGATGTTGTACCTGGGGTCGAGCGGCTCAAATTTGCCGCCACTGATCGCGATCAGAGCCGTCTGGTCGTATTCCTGATATGTACGACAGAAGTTCAGGGCCTGCTCAGCGAGCTTCTGGTCTCTCCAGGCCGGCAGATCGAACAGCATTACGCCGGAATTGAATGCAGGCGTATCGGCGGGCAGCCCGATCCTCGCGAACACCTCGCGCTCGAGGCAATCATATGTAACACCGTGCCGCACAAATCCGGAAGCGTGCAACATCGGCAATGTGAGCAGTGGTGCGACATCGATCGCGGGTATCGTGTCCGAATCGAGATATAACAGTCGATCCGCCGGCACTCGCTCCGGTAAGAACAAGCGATAATACGGAGTACGGTTTCCGTGAAACGGCCGCAGGCTCGAAAGCTCGCCGGAGCTCGGCTCATCCAGAAATGCTGCTTTGTACGCCTTACCGCTCAGGTCCATGCTTTGCAGAAGCAAATCCCGGCGCTTTGCATTGAACCCGTTCAAGATGAAATAAAAATCGATTTCGACGGACGCATACGTCAGCAGTGAACAAACAGCGGCGTGGAGCGGTGCCTCCATCATCAGGTCTGTGCATAAGGCAACCGCCAGCCTCAAGATGGATGGCTCCCGGAAATAGCTCCGCGTTGCGTACTCACCGAGCGCCGCCACTCTTCGAGCCGACGTCGTTTGGGTACCGTAACCCTCCGCAGCAGATGCGAGAAAAGAAGCCGGGATCGCTCCGGGTGCACCTTGCGTTCCCGCAAAGCATTGCGCAGCAGCCGCTGACAAAAGACCGCATTGCGCAAAATAGATTTGTACTGGGAGAAATAGGCGTCCTGGGCGCCCATCAGGTTCTCGTAGCGCGCCATGGAGGTGGCGCCCTCACCCGCCATGATCGAGACGTCATGCTCGAGCCGCAGTTCTCCCGCCAGCCAGGCACCATACTTCAGCTTGGCCAGCCTGTGGCATACGTAGCGATCGGAAAAGTCCAGCCAGAAGTCCATGCTGTATCCGCCGATCCGGCGAAGGGCGGAAACCCGGAGCAGCATGCCCGAGTTCATGATGATGAGTTCCTCAAAAACCTGCCCCTGGAAACCCGGCGATGGATCTTGGGCGCCACCCCAGCGCGACATGATCTTTGGCGAGACCGGCAAGCCGCGCATCAGCACCGTCGGCGCAACCGCTGCGATGCTTTCCTCCGATTCCAGCCGGCTGGCATGGGTCCGCATGGCGGCCAGGAACCCGTTGGGCAGCCGGGTGTCCTGATCAAGCAGCAGCAGCCACCGTATACCGCGCTGCTCCGCAAGCTCCATTGCGTAGTTGTAAGCCCCGGAGACGCCTGCATTCTCACCGCTATGCCTGTATTCAATCTCGAGCGGAAGCTCCGCAACCGATTGACCGACCGGCGAGTTATCCCAGACCAGGATCGGGAAATTCCGCGCCAGCTCCGGATCGTCGGCCAGGCACGCGCCTAGCGTTTGAATCGTTTCCGAATCCTGGAGCAGCGTCCGGTAGCGCACGATCACAACGAGGATCTTCGAACCCGCAGCCTCGTCTGGCAATGGATTTTCTGGGTCGGAAGAAGCGCGAGCTTCAGGTCGGTAGTCCGGATTTGCCAAAGTAAGATCCTGAATGCGTCCATAGAAAGCATGGCAACAAAGGCCGTTTTCATCAAGGATGATTTATGGTCAACATCCGCCTGCGACCAGATAGCGCCACTACTGCTGAGATTGGCGATCGGGATACCGGCTGCTAGTGCGACATGAGTAGAGGTACAGCATCTACGGATGGCTGTTCTGCGGATGACTCTGGTGCGGAGTGATCCATCAGCGCTTCGCTCCGCAGGCGGAATCTGATCCTCTGAAAAACCAGCCACAGCGCGGCCGTGTTCGCCAGCAGAGCCACGAACAAAACAAAATGACGCGCGAAAGGAGCGAAGTATTCGCCATACGCGAGCAGCGATGCGAGGATCACCAGCCCAGCGGGGAGCGCAAATGCCAAATCCACGCAACTCAGCACGGAGAGGAATACCTCTGCTGTCAAAAAGTACCGGTCGCCCATCTTCGGCATGAAATACGGCATGGCCTGCGCGCTGAATGCGGCGAGCGCAAGAGTGTTGACGCCACTGCGGAATCCGGCCCCCGCTCCCCACCGACCAATCGCAAAAAACAAGGCAGCCGTGATGGCGAGACCAATGGGTAAGCCGATGCGTTCGCTCAAACCCAGCCATTGCACCAAGCCCCACAGATTGCCGACGTCAATGGCGAGCACGGGGAAGGCTCCTGCCTGTGACCCTGGCTGGAGCAGATAATCCCAAACGCTCGCGCCGTTCAGGACGGGAGGGACAAGGGCGATGATCCACCCGACAGGCACCAGCAGCAGATGCTGCCACCGAACGCGGCGGGCCAGCACCATGGCGAAAAGAAAGGGCGCCAGAAAGACCGCCTGCAGCTTGAATGCCAGTGCGAAGCCGAAGAACAGGGCCGCTACGGCGCCCATTTCCGCAATGACCGCCCAGGCACTGAGCAGCAGAAAGCTGGTAAAGACAATGTCGGTTTGTCCCCAGACGGCGCCGTTCAGGATGATGGTGGGGCCGGCGAGAATTGTGAACGGAGCGGCGAGTTGCGCGATCGACGGGCCTTTGCCGCGGTCACGCCGCGTGAGCCGCCCGACAAGGATGTATGCGGCGAAGGCAGCGAAAATGTCGAAGCAGAAGGAGACAAGCTTGATCTGCGAGACGCGATTGAAGTGGCCGTCAAGATACGAGGTGAGCGTCGTAACCTCGTAATACGCCGGGAAGTACATGTCGATCGGCTTGCGCATCGCATGCCAGCGGCCATGCTCGATCAGATACTTCTGCCAGACGAGAAAGGCCGTTTCCATATCAAAGTTGCTGTTCCCCACTCGCCACAGCAAAACCCGCAGGGTAAGCAGCGCCAGCGCGAGAATGGCCAGCCCGAGCACGATTGGAAGAGTTCGCGCGCCCCGGCATACAGATCCGTGCGTTGGGGGATGATCCGTCGCGCTCATCGAACGATGATAATTCAGGTTGAATAGAGCGGCCGGCCCTCACCTATGCCACCGACGAGCCATATGCCGCGGTACGTCTGACCTCTATACTTGTCTCGGGATTTATCTCAGGCCCACGAGCGAGGGGCACGCGTTCGTAAATAAAGCCGTAACCGGCGCCCGCCGGTCAGCGCAGAACCCTTCGCCGGATGGGTTGGCGCACGGGCCAGGATATCCATGCTATCCAGCGTTGACAGCCGCAAGAACAACATCGAGTTTCTACGGCTCGTGTTCGCCGTGATGGTGGTCTTTGCACATTCCTTCGCGGTTACGGAAAGTGGTGCGGAGCCATTCGCGCTGCTCACGCGTGGGCAGGCGACCGGCGGAACCATCGCGGTGGACGCGTTCTTCATCCTCAGCGGATTTCTGATCACGGCGAGCTACGAACGGTCCAGCTCTGCCTTTTCCTTTCTGAAAAAGAGAATCCTCAGAATCTATCCCGCCTTCCTGGTAGTGACCCTCGTGACGGCACTCTGCGTTGTTCCGCTCGGTGGCGGACAATTAGAAGGTCGGGGGGCCCTCGGAAAAACCGCTTTGGTCATTGCCAGCATCGTGCGGCTGAAGGACATCAAGAGCCTGGGCACGTTCGCAAACAATCCCTATCCTCACGTTGTCAACGCATCATTGTGGACGGTGAGCTACGAGTTTGTCTGTTACCTGGGCGTAGCTGTCCTCGGAATGACGATGCTCCTTCACCGGCGTCGCACTATCGCCGGGCTGTTTGGCGCAAGCCTCGTTGTTTCGCTGCTCTTCGCTCAGTTTCACTGGCAGTCCGGGCACACGCTCGAGACGGCGCTCTTCGGAATTCCCCAGGCCTGGGCCAGGTTTATCCCCATGTATCTGGCAGGAGTGGTCTTCTATCTCTACCGCGACCGTATCCGGCTCCATCGCTGGGGGGCCATCCTCTCCGCCATCGCCATGGCGGTCGCCTGTGTAATCCCTCTGGGATACACGCTGCTGTTTCCAATCTTCGGCGCGTACCTTCTGATGTACATCTCCTATTGGGAGCGCCTGCCCCTGTATCGCGTCATGCGATTCGGCGATTTGTCCTATGGGACATACCTCTACGCTTTCCCCATTCAGCAGCTGCTGATGCAGCACTTCGTACAGCACTCCGGTGTTGGCAACTCGCCCCTGAGGCTCTTCGCCGTCGCGACCCCATTGGCGCTGACAGCGGCCGCCATGAGCTGGCACTTTATCGAGAGTCCGTCACTTCGCGCGGGGAAGCGCCGACAGCGGGTCCAGAACACCCCAAGGATCCCATTCGGATCTAGTCTTCCAATCTCCGGCGACTGAAAATCCCGCCCGTGCTTTGGCGAGGGCTCTCGCTGTTCTGGCAGTGCGGGCATCGCCCGAAGAGATCGGCTTGCAAGAATCAGAGCAGACTCGGAACCGGGTCAGGATATCTTCACGCGCTTGGCCCGCCGAGCCTGATACAGCGCGAGCGCCAGCGGCCACCCGACAAAGGTCCGGCGATGGCAGTTCCGGCACCGCACTGGATATTGCAGCAGCGCCAGACGCTCCAGGTCGCTCCACCGGAAACGCGACAACCGGAAGCTTGAGGAAGAACATTCCACACACGTCACGAGCCGGTCTCCCGTCGTACAGTTGCGATCCCGGTTACCGTCGACATCAAATCAGCCCTCCGGAACGTAGGAATCGCATTACCATTCACGCTAGAGTATTTCCTGCTCTGGTGAAGAGCGGCGCGACCCTCAGCATGGTCCCTCGAGCCGATATAACAACGTCGAAGACATAACAATTCTCGCTGATCGGTCTATGCTGTGCCAATGGGCTGTGCCAATGGAGGACTCCATGGTCTGGGATGTTTCTTTCACCTGTGACATTTGCGGCACCACAAAGGGCGAAGCCAACCACTGGTGGATGCTCTCCTATGCCGATTGCGCCTGCGACGAAGATGACCAGGTCCCCCAGCGCTTCTCGGTGATGCCCTGGAACGCGGATCAAAGCCGTAATCCCGAGATGCGCCATCTCTGCGGAAAGGGGTGCGCCATGCAGGCCCTTGAACGCTTCATGACGCCAAAAGTCTCAGTCTCCGAACTCGAACCGGAAAACCACCGCATCGCAAGCAGCTTCCTGTAGCTTCCGGCCCGCGGGGCAACAGCTTACGCAATCACCGCAACGGTTCGGAAAGACGGCTCACAGAGTTCAGGATCGCCGGCTACGATCGCCAGCCCTTTCGCCTCATCACCCGGGCAGGCCCTTCATAAACAATCGCCAGGCCGTATCCTGCGGAATGGCAATCGAGGCCGCTGGCTCGGAATCGCACTCCAACAACAACTCCCATCCTTGACCGCCGCGACTGAGAAACCATGCACCACCCGCGTCGCCCGTAATCCGGATCTCCACAGCAGTTCCCTCGGCGGCCGCGACATCCCGGTACACATGCGGAACCGCACGCATGAAGGTGTCGAGCACGGGGAGGAATAGCCGTCGCGCATACAGCGGTGGCCTGGCTGTTGCGTCCCGGATCTGCTGCTGGTGATGCCATTGCTCCGTGTATTCGCGCGCGACGTCCAGCCATACCGGCGCTGGATCGGGCCCCGCCCAGCTCACCGGTTCGCCGACGGCAAAGGGGTCAAGCGAGGTGAAGTACTCCGCAATCTGCGGTCCCGTGAACGACAGCAGATCGCAAACGACGCGCGGGCTCATTCTGCGCGCTGCCGTGACCCACTGCGCATTCCATTTGTTGAGGAACGCCACCAGCTCCCCATAGTTGGCGATCGGCTTGCCCGGCAATCGAAATGCATCACGCCTTCGGGAGAGATTGCTCGCGTCGCCGCCCAGCAGGTGCAGCGCCACGTCCTTCACCGACCACAGCGGGGCAGCCGTCTGCCGCTCCCATTCCGCAGGCGATAAATCGTTCAGCACCTGGAGCAGCTCACGCCGCACCTCAGGGAACAGGTCAGCAATCAGAATGGGCGCAGCCTTTTTCGCTTCCTCTCCCACCACAGCTTTATACAGGGTGCGAGCCTCCGATTGCATAGCCTTATAAATAACCGTGATAGTTACGTTTAAGGAACACTGGGCGGAGATTTACGAACACTTAATGATGGTTCGGAACGCTCCCGCGGTATACATAAGGCAATAATTTGCCTAACAACCACAACTGCAACCGCGCAATGGGAGTTTGCCCATGATCTTAAGATACGTTCGCCTATTTTCAACTTTATTCTTCATCTTTTCATTGGTATTTCTCACGAGACTCGCCGGCGCGCAAAGTATTCCCCGGTCCTCTCATGTCTGGGTGGTCACCGAAGAAAATCACAGCTATGAAGATGTGGTCGGCAGTTCTGCAATGCCCTACTACAATCAGCTAGTTAAGCAATATGGATTGGCCACCCAGTTTTATTCCAACCAACATAGCTCTCTTCCTGCATTGATGTGGTTCGTCGCCGGGGCAGCGGTCGAAACTGATAACGACACCGTGTCGTGTAATCACGACAATGACAATATCGTCCGCGAATTGTTAAGGCATGGTTATTCGTGGAGGTCCTATCAGGAGAACATGCCCTATGCCGGCTATCAGGGACTCTATGGCGGCACAAACAATTCCTATGCTCGCCGGCACAATCCCCTCGTCGACTTTTCGGATGTCTGCCCGGGAACAGGCCAGGACAAGAAAAGTGTTCCATATGCGCAAATGGCAACGGACTTTGCCCAGGGCGACACGGTCAACTACGCCTACATCACACCAGATCTAAAAGAAGATGCTCACGACGGAACGCTCGAGACCGCGGATCAATGGCTTCAGGCGAATCTTCCGGCCATTCTTGCCCGTCCCGAATTTCGGCCGGGAGGCGATGGCATTCTATTCATTGTCTGGGACGAGGCAACTCTTAATACAGACAACCGCTGTTCCGCCACTGTGGAGGAAGGATGCGGAGGACGTACCGCTACTCTCGTGATTGGTCCCCGGGTGAAACCGGGCTATCAATCGACCATTACCTATCACAATGAAAATGTATTGAAGACTGTTTGTGTGGCAATGGGTCTGTCCACTTGTCCCGGTGCCGCGCAGAACGCTGCACCGATGGCGGACTTCTTTACTGCTGGCACCTCGCCTGAGAGTCCATCTAACAGCGTCGTCATCTCAACTCCAGGAAACGGAGCGACTGTCGTTGGCGCAGTGCATCTGATTGCTGCCGCATCGGAAGACCAGGCTGTGAGACAGACACAAGTCTGGGACAATACGGTGAAGCTTGGCGTGTATGGCAACCGGATTGATGCCACCTATAATTTGGCACCTGGAAACCACAAAACCACAGTGCTCGATCTGGATTCTGCCTATAGGGTCATTCATCAAACGGCTGTGAATTACTCCGTGCAACCACTTGTAGATGGGTTGCAGATTATCTCACCCACTCCGAATGAAACCATCACGATGTCAACGGTTCACGTTGTTGCGCACGCTAGTGAATCCGTGCCCATACGCCAGATGCAGGTTTGGGATAACGGAGTCAAGCTTGGCTGGTTTGCAGGGGCCGACGTCAACGACTATTTTACCCTCGCGCCGGGATCCCATAATGTAACTGTGTTAGATCTCGATAACGGTTACAACGTCATCCATCAATCGAGCGTCTCGTACTCCGTGCAATAGAGCTGTCGTCTGATGTGGATCGGCAGCACCACCACGCTTCCTATTTCAGGAATTGACATCGATTTGTGGCATGCCACTTTCCTCGATTTGCTACAGTGGAAATAGGACAGCAATATCCATCAAAGCCACGGCGAGAGCCGTGGCTTTTTCATTCTCCTAAGTCTTTTAATTGGACGAATTTAGCGCTAACTCGCCGGGAATGACAATTTTAGCTGACGGGAGAGGCCTTAAGTCATGCAGCTTCTGAGACTTACAACGTAAGCTGCCGGGACGGGAGGGGGCAAGGGGGACGCGCAGCACGAACTAATCGAAGAGCTCTGGCCCGCGAGAACCTTTCGGCTCGCGCCGTGGCGCCGGTTGCGAAGATGTCCGCTTGCTGCCCGGGGCGGTCGAGAGCATCCCCAGGATCTCCTTCAGCTCTGTGCGCAGCTTGCCCAGCTTTGGAGCGGATTTCATGCCGCCCTCGGCCAGTTGAAGCTGCCCAGTTTCCGCTGGCTTGCGCGCCTCCGCCTGAAACGCCTGGCGGGCTCCCGGGATCGTATAACCCTCTTCATACAGCAAATGACGAATCCGCCGCGCCAGATCCACCTCGCGCCGCCGATAGAGCCGCTGCCCCGCGCCGCTCTTGTTCGGCTTCAGCTGCGGAAATTCCGTCTCCCAGAAGCGCAGCACATAGGTCTCCACCCCGCATAGCCGCGCCACCTCGCCGATGCGGTAATAAAGCTTGTCCGGGATCTCGGGCAGCGTCTGCTTCTTGCTGCGCGCCTGCCCGTGCCGCTCGGCAGCCTTCTTCGCTGCCTTGGGCATGGATCTCGTCGCTGTTGAGGACTTGGCCATTGACTCTTATGAATTGCACCTGCCCACGGCCGGCAGCAGGTTTCCCCGGCAGTATAGGCGCTGCATGCAATAGATAGCACTTTTTTCGCGGCTTTCGACTGGTCAACAGCCCGGAGGAAATTCGGGAACGCGAAATTCCTGGATGGCGTATCTTGCTCCCGGAGGCTTTTTGCCATGCCCGCAACACTCAGCCGTGCCATCGCCTCGCTGCTGTTTGTCGCCCTGCCGCTGGTGGTCGGCTGCACGATCAATGTGGACAAAGGCAAGAACGGCGAGGACAAAAAGGTCAAGATCGATACCCCGCTGGGCAACATCCATGTGAACGCGGACAAGCCCTCCGCCAATCTTGGCATCGCGCTCTACCCCGGCGCCGTAGCACAGCCGGACCACGATGGCGACAAAGATGCCGACGTGCAGCTCGGATTCGGCGATTGGAAGATGCGGGTGCAGGTCGCCCACTTTAATACCGGCGATGATCGCGACAAGGTGCTCGCCTACTATCGCAAGTCCCTAAGCCGCTACGGCGACGTGATCGAATGCCGTGACAACCAGCCCATCGGCTCCCCCGAAAAGACCTCAGAAGGGCTAACCTGCTCGGAGAGCGACAAAGACCATCACGTCAAGATGAATACCGGCGACCACGGCCTTACCTTGCGCGCCGGCTCGAAGCGCCACCAGCACATCGTCGCCTTCGATAAGGACGACGCGGATTCCGCCTCCGGGCCGACCAAGTTCACCCTGATCGCTCTCGATCTGCCCGCCGAGACCTGGAAGAAGGACCGCCAGACCGACTAGAGCGTTTCCGCGGCAAATTGCCCCCGGCTTTCCCTTCCTGTAGCTTCAAGGGTGCATGGTTGCCCACTGCCACCGTTGTTCCGGCCTGCTCGATGAGGAGGGGACCTTCTGCCCGCACTGCGCAGCACCGCAGTTGTGCGTCGAGCCACTGCAGGAGGCGGCGGAACCCATCCCCGGCCCCATCCACGCCTTTGCGCACACCCGTCGCTCCATCGATTGGCAGAAGATCATCCGGCTGGCACTCTGGATGGCGATCCCGGTGGGCCTGATCGCGCCGTTTTTCTTTCCGCTGGTCATCGCTGGCCCCATCGTCCTAATCTCGATGTATCAGCGGCGCCGGCCGGGAGCTCCGCTGGATGGAAAATCCGGTTTCCGGATTGGTAGCCTCCTCGGTGTGCTGGCGGCCTACGTCTCCGCCTTTGGCCTGGCAGGCTGGCAGCTCTTTGAGCGCTATTCGCTCCACCATGGCTCCGCACTGGACGCGCAGTTTGCGATGCAGGTGCAGCAATCTGCCGAGGCAACGCAGAGGATGGCGCAAGGCAATAGCGTGAATGCGCAGCAGGCTCGAGTCATGCTCGACTTCTTCCTCTCCCCGGACGGGCGCGTCACCTACACGTTCTTCTACACGGCGGCCCTGGCCTTCGGAATCGTTCTGCTCGCCGGACTCGGCGGCATGCTGGGAGCGCGCCTGACACGTCGGGCCGCGCCACAATAAAGGTGTCGCCGGTTGCCCGGCCATGCGTCACCTCGTATGATCGGCAGGAAACCAGGGCAGGAATCCAGAACGTATGACTGCAACAGCGCCACAACTACGCGAAAAGGGCCGGATCATGTCGGCCTCCGAGATCGATCGCACTCTCGTCCGGCTGGCCCATGAAATCGTGGAGAAGAATGCCGGTGCGGAGGGTCTGGGCCTGGTCGGCATTAAACGTCGTGGCGTACCCCTGGCGCAGCGCCTGACCCGGCTGATCTCGAACATCGAAAAGCATCCCGTTGACACCGGCGTGCTGGATATCAACTTCTACCGCGACGACCTTTCCACGCGTGACATACGCCCGGTGGTACAACCCGGTGCGGTCGGCTTCGATGTGAATGCGCGCGACATCGTGCTGGTCGATGATGTGCTCTACACCGGGCGTACGATCCGCGCCGCACTAGACGCGCTCTTCGACCATGGCCGTCCGCGTCGCGTCCAGCTTCTCACGCTGATTGATCGTGGGCATCGCGAGCTGCCGATCGAAGCCACTTTCGTCGGACGCAAAGTGCAGACGACCTCGCGCGAGATCGTCGAGGTCAAACTCCAGGAGGTCGATGGAGACGAGCAGGTGCTGCTGGTGGAGCGGCTTGACTAGAGCGAATCTCGCGATGGATGAACTCCGAAGTCCGGGCGTAGTGCAATTTGTTTTGATGGAAGAACTGCGTTGACCAGCATCATGCAGCCGCATTTACAGGAGATGCGTACGAGCCCGCTGGCGGTCCCTTCGCGACCCCGCTCGCTGCTCTCTACCGGCGACCTATCTCTTTCGGATATTGCAGCTCTCATGCGGGCCGCGTCTTTCCTGGAGAAAGAGAACCCGCTGGAGCGCGCGCGCCGTCTCGCCAAGCGACGGGTGGCTCTGCTCTTCTACGAGTCGAGCACTCGCACCCGCACCTCTTTCGAACTGGCGGCAAAGGGCCTGGGGGCCGACACCACGCTGGTGAGCGCGCTCTCCTCCAGCATCGAGAAAGGCGAGAGTCTTAAAGACACCGGACTCACGCTTCGCGCGCTTGGTGCGGAATGCATCATCCTCCGCCATCCCAGTTCCGGAGCGCCGTACTTGCTGGAACACGTCACCGGATTGCCCGTGCTGAATGCCGGCGATGGCATGCACGCCCATCCGTCGCAGGCGCTCCTGGATCTGCGGACAATCGTGCATCGGCTTCAGCCAAAGCAGGCGAGCGCACCGATCAATGAGAGCACGCTGGCGGGCATTACCGTGCTGATCACCGGAGACATCCTGCACAGCCGGGTAGCGCGATCGAATGCGCAACTGCTCCCGCGACTGGGCGCACGCGTCATCCTGTGCGGACCCGAAGCGTTGCTTCCGGAATGTGCTGCGGAGATCGGACCGGGCATTTCCATCGAGCGGAACTTCGGGCAGGCAATGGGCAGCGCGCAAGTGGTGATGATGCTGCGCATCCAGAAGGAACGGTTCGCTGGGCTCGAGCTCAATCTCGACGACTACATTGCTAACTACCAACTGAATACGGAGCGTCTAGCAGAGCATGCGCCGCGCGCTCTGGTGATGCACCCCGGCCCGATGATTCGCGGTCTCGAAATCACCAGCGATGTCGCTGACGGGCCGCAGTCCGCGATCGAGGAGCAGGTGCGGCATGGCGTTGCGATACGTACTGCACTGATAGCTCGTGCGCTGGATGCGATGCCGGAGGCAGCGCCCGCATGAGTCAGAAAGGTCAGGACAGGATTCTGATCCAGGGCGGCCATCTCATCGATCCTGCAAACAGAATCGATGCGCCGCGGGATGTGCTGATCGAAGACGGTCGCATCACCGCTGTCGATGCGAACCTGGGCGTCGCATCGCAAAACGCCGAGGTTGTTGATGCATCGGGATTCGTCGTCGCCCCCGGCTTCGTCGACATCCACGTGCATCTGCGCGAGCCCGGACAGAGTTACAAGGAAACTATCGCAAGCGGCACGGCAGCCGCTGCGGCCGGAGGCTTCACGAGTGTCGCCGCAATGCCCAATACGGTTCCCGTGAACGACTCTGTCGAGATCACGCGATGGATGCAGGCGCCAGACCGTGAAGCGAACGCGCGCGTGTATCCCATCGCCGCAGCGACGGTAGGCAGCATGGGCAAGGCTCTCGCCAATTACAAAGCCCTGCGCGAGGCAGGCGCGGTCGCAGTGAGCGATGACGGCAAGCCGATTCTGGGCGATGAGATCATGCGCGACGTGCTGCGTGCCGCCACTACTGCAGGACTCCCGGTGATCCAGCATGCGGAGGACACGCGCATGACTGGCGGCTGCTCTATGAATGCCGGCGCGCTTGCCTTTCGGCTTGGACTGCGTGGCATGCCCATTGAAGCGGAGGCGGGAATCGTCGCCCGGGATATCGCACTGCTCCGCGAGTTGAACGACGATCGCGCTCACCTGCATGTTGCACACCTATCAACGAAGAAGGCTCTCGATCATGTTCGCGCCGCGCGCAAGAGCGGGCTGCATGTCACATGCGAGGTGACGCCACATCACTTCGTTTTGACTGAAGACGCTGTCGGCGAGTACGACACCCACGCCAAAATGAATCCCCCACTACGCGCTGCGGAAGACCGCGATGCGATGATCGAGGGCCTGCTGGACGGTACGATCGACTGCATCGCTACCGACCACGCGCCACACGCAGCCCATGAAAAAGAACAGGAGTTCGAGCGCGCACCGAACGGCATCACAGGTCTTGAAACTTCGCTCGGCCTCAGCCTCGCCGTGCTGCATCGTCAGCATGGCATGCCACTCGCGCAGGTTCTTGCGCTACTCAGTGCGCGCCCCGCCGCCGTCCTCGGCCTGCGTGCTGGGTCACTTGCAGTCGGCGCCAGCGCAGATGTAGTGCTGCTCGCACCGGAGATGGAGTGGGCTTACCGCGCGACTGAGTCCCGCTCCCGCTCCCGCAACACGCCCTTCGATGGATGGTCGCTGCCGGGGAAAATACATCTGACCATGCGGGCAGGCCGAACTGTTCATGCAGAGCCCCCTCCGATTCTGCGTGGGTGAGGTTCGCAAAGTAAGATAAGTCAGCAGTCATGCATTTCGAGGTGTTCCCCTGAGTCGTCTGCCTGGTATTGCGGCGGTGGCCGCCGCGCTGCTCTTCAACCTCACTTCCAATGCCCAGCAGTCTGCCGCTCCGGTAATCCTTTCGCCCGCAAACGATCATCTCTCGGGTTCTGTTTACATCTCCATGGATAGCTGGATTTATCCAGCTATGGAGCGGCTGTACTCACTGGGTTATATCGATACGGTCTTTCTGGGCCTGCGTCCGTGGACACGCCTCAGTTGCCTGCACATGCTTGAAGCGTCGCAGACAAAAGTTTTCGAGGGGCCGGCAGATTCACCCGGCAATCGAGAGGCGCGCCAACTCTTCAATGCTCTCGCCCTGGAGTTGCCCGACGATCGCGACGCCCTCGATCCCGATCGCTCGAATTTGCATGCGGAAGTCGACCGCCTCTATGCGCGAGCGATGTATATCGGCGGACGGCCGCTAAACGACTCCCCGCACTTCGGCTCAACACTGATCAACGATGACGGCCGCGCCTACCAAGGCGGCTTCAATGGGCTGACCGGCTTCAGTTTACGTGCAGAGGATGTTCGTTTTTCATTGAAGGTTCGGGGGGAATTCCAGCATGCTCCGGGACGCGGGGCCTATCCGCTGAGTGTGCGGCAAACCATCGCAAACATGGACACGGCGGCCGCACTGCCGCCGACGCCTGTACTGCCGCCGACGCCGGTCGATACCACGAACGAATTCCGGCTGATCGACGCGAATCTCTCCTACCACATCCTGAATCACGAGATCTCTGTTGGCAAAAGCGAGGACTGGTGGGGACCCGGTGAGAGCGGCGCAATGGCATGGAGCACCAACGCCGAACCCATCTATGCCCTTCGCATTAATCGGATTGAACCCTTGTACATACCGCTGCTCTCGAAGCTGGTGGGGCCATTCCGCTATGAAGGCCTCTTCGGTAGCATGAAAGGGCACCGCTATCCGAATGCACCCTGGGTACATGCACAGAAGGTCAACTTCAAGCCGACTCCGAATCTGGAGTTCGGCTTCTCACGCGTGGTGGAATTTGCCGGTGAGGGGCATGTACCGCTCACCTTTGGATCGTTCTGGCACAGCTTCACCAGCTTCCAGAATGTGCCGCCTTCGGAGAAGACCTCCCGCAACGATCCCGGCGCGCGACACGCCAGCTTCGATTTCAATTACAGGCTGCCGTTTCTGCGCAACTGGGTCACTCTCTATTCTGATTCCATCATTCACGACGATGTGTCGCCTGTAGATGCGCCGCGACACGCTGCTATCAACCCAGGCATCTACATCTCTCACTTTCCCGGCGCGCCCAAGCTCGACTTCCGTGCCGAGGCAGTCTCCACCGATCCGCCAACATCGCATAGCAACGGTGGTGGTTACATTTACTTTGAGAACGTCTATCGCGACGTCTACACCAACAAGGGCTACATGTTTGGGAACTGGATCGGACGCGAAGGCAAAGGCGGACAGGCGTGGCTCACGTACTGGCTCTCACCGCAGGAGCGCATTCAGTTGAGCTATCGCAATGCAAAATCTGCGAAGGACTTTGTGCCCGGCGGGACTACCCAGAATCTGATCGCAGCGAACGCTATCCTGCGCGTGAAAAAAGACGTTGAGCTAAACGCCCTGGCACAGTACGAGCGCTGGACGGTGCCCGTGCTTGCACCTGGACAGAAGAGCGACTTCACCGCCTCTGTCCAGATGACCTGGTATCCGCACCTGCGCGTCGGCCACTGAGGCCGCTTTTATCTTAGGCTTTCAGCACTGGCCGGATATGCAAATCGCGTAGCTGCGTATCCGACACAGGCGTGGGAGCATCGACCATCAGGTCGATCGCCTTCGCTGTTTTCGGAAATGCAATCACCTCGCGCAGGCTGGGCGCACCGGCCAGAATCATCGCGATACGATCGAGGCCCAGCGCAATACCGCCGTGCGGGGGAGTGCCGTAGGTGAGTGCTTCGAGGAAAAAGCCGAAGCGCTCCTTCGCCTCTTCATCCGTCATGCCCAGCGCACGAAATATCTCCGACTGCACCGACTGCTGGTGGATACGAATCGAACCCGACCCCAACTCGGTGCCATTCAGCACGATGTCGTACGCGAGTGCCCGCACCGCGCCAGGATCGCTGGTGAGCCGGCCTGCCTTCAGATCGTCTTCATCCGGCGACGTAAAGGGATGGTGCGCCGCAACCCACGTCTTCGTCTCCTCACCCCACTCGAACATCGGGAAGTCTGTAACCCACAGGAATTGGTAGTCCTCAGACGTTCCCTTCCTCTCGAATGCGCCGTGACGTGAAGCGAATTGCTGCGCCAGGGCCAGCCGCACCTGACCTGCCGCCTCAAAGAGTTGGCGGTCCCGCGCCGGCAGCCGCTTTCCGATTACGCGCTGTTCCGGCACGTCCTCGCCATCGGCCACGACCAGCACCAGCAGATCGCCTTCAACCGCTCCTGCGGCTGCGCGCACCTTTGCCATATCTTCAGGGAAGGACTTCTCCAACCGCTTGAAATCGTCCAGCACTTTGATCTTCTGCATCTGTAGCTTCTGCGGATAGAGCAGACGCAGATCGTCGCGCTCCTTGCGTGAGAGCTCGCCCACCTTGGGGATGCGGGCCGCAATCACCGGTAACGCAGCTGTGGTCTTCAGCGTTGCGGCTGTCTGCGCGCTCACGGCACTGCGCACATCCGTCATCGCAGGCAGGCGCATGTCCGGCTTGTCGATTCCATACAGGCGGATAGCCTCATCAAAGCTCATCCGCGGGAAACCGCCATTCAATTCGACGCTGGCCTCATGGAATGCGGCCTTCAGGAAGCCTTCGACCACCGCGAAGATCGTCTCCTGCTGCGGAAAGGTCATTTCCAGATCAATCTGTGTGAACTCCGGCTGACGATCGGCGCGCAGGTCCTCATCGCGGAAGCAGCGCACGATCTGAAAGTAGCGGTCGAATCCCGAGATCATCAGGATCTGCTTGAACAGCTGCGGCGACTGCGGGAGCGCGTAAAAATGCGCCGGATGAACTCGGCTGGGCACGAGATAGTCGCGCGCACCTTCGGGCGTCGACCGCGTCATGAAGGGCGTCTCTATCTCGAGAAATCCCTGGGCGGCAAGATAGTTGCGAATTGCGAGTGCGACGCGATGCCGCAGCGCGAAATTGGCCTGCATCTCCGGGCGCCGGAGATCCATGTAGCGATACTGCAGCCGCACTTCTTCATTCGCAATCGCTTCCTCTGCCGGAGAAAAGGGTGGGACGCGCGAGTCATTCAGCACCAGCAGCTCGTCGGCGACCAGTTCCACTTCGCCCGTCGGCATCTTCGGATTGATGGCGCTCGCATCGCGGCGCCGCAACGTGCCTTTGGCGGCCACAACATATTCTGGCCGCACATGTTCGGCCTTCGCGTGGCCTTCCGGCGCGAGGTCCTTGTCCAACACAATTTGAGTGATGCCAGTGCGGTCGCGCAGGTCTAAGAAGATGAGATTGCCGTGGTCCCGGCGGCGATTGACCCAGCCCATCAATACCACCTGCTCGCCTGCACTATCGGCGCGAAGCTCGCCGCAGGTATGCGTGCGCTGCAATGTTCCAAGAAAGTCGAGCAATTGCGTTCCTTATGTTCCGGTGTTGTGTTCTAGTGAGCTTGCTTATGCTGAGTGTGGCAGCAGGTGCGCTTTGAGATCAGCTCTGGGCACTTTCGTCTGCTCGCCAGTGGCGAAATCTTTCACCGTCAGGATACCGGAGGCTGCCTCGTCCTCACCCAGGATGACGATCTTGTGCGCCAGCTTATCCGCTGTTTCGAAGGACTTCTTCAGCCGAAAGCTGCCGTCGCCCAGTTCGATGCGCAGCCCCGCCGCACGCAGTTGGCGTGCGAGAGCGAGCGCCTGCGCGTTCATCGCTTCGCCCATCGGCGCAACATAAGCGTCTGCGATTGCCCGCTCCGCCGTCTGCATAACTTGCGCCTGCAGAGTCAGCACCAGGCGGTCTTCGCCTATGGCGAAGCCGATGCCTGGGGCACGGGGGCCGCCGATCGCCTCCGAGAGGCCGTCATAGCGACCGCCGCCGAGCAGCGCGTTTTGGGCGCCCAGGCCGCCGTGCTGGAACTCGAAGGTGGTGCGCGTGTAGTAATCCAGTCCACGAACCAGCCGGTGGTCGTGCTCGTAGGGCACCCCGCACGCATCCAACGCCTGGCACACCTGCTGGAAATGGGCGCGTGACGCCTCGTCGAGCGAGTCCCAGATGCGCGGCAGCGTGGCGATGATTGGCTGATCCTCCGGGTGCTTGCAGTCGAGCACGCGCAGCGGGTTGGTCTCTGCGCGGCGCTGGCAGTCGGTGCACATCTGCCCGACCACAGGCTGGAGTGCGTTGCGCAGTGTCTCGATATAGCGTGGCCGGTCTGCAGGAGTGCCGACGGAGTTGATCAGCAGGCGCCAGCCGGTGATGCCCAGCTCATCGAGCAGGGTGGCCAGCATTTCCAGTACTTCGGCATCGCGCAGTGGCGACTCCGATCCGGCGCTGGGCGGCCCGATAATCTCGGCGCCGATCTGGAAGAACTGGCGGTAGCGGCCCTTCTGCGGACGCTCACGGCGGAACTGCGGGCCGATGTAGTAGAGCTTCTGCAGCAGCCCCTGCTCGCCGAGTTTGTACTCGATATACGCCCGGACCACACCGGCGGTATTCTCCGGCCGCAGAGTGAGTGACTGCGCCTTCTCCGACTGCGCACGTGCCTTGTCTTCCCACGTGTACATCTCCTTGGAGACGATGTCCGTCTCCTCGCCCACGCCGCGGGCGAAGAGCTGGGTGTCCTCGAAGACGGGGGTGCGGATCTCGCCGAAGTTGTAGCGCGCGAAGACGCGGCGCGCCGTGGCGTCGATGTGGTTCCACAGCTCGGTTTCCGGCGGCAGCAGGTCGCGGGTGCCGCGCACAGCCTTCAGTGGTTGGGCAGTTTTGATGGTCTGGCTCATGACTGGGCGATGACACTAGTGTATCGGCACTGCTCGCGACGGCTAGAATCGCAGTCGATGTCATGCTTTCGCCCATTGCTTGCGCTTATGTGCGCATCACTCGCCATGAGCGCGCGGGCCGTCACCGTACGGCTGACGCAGGAGGATGGGGCACGGGTGCAGATCGCACTGCATCCGGGCGATGTTCTCCGCATCGACCTGACGGCGCAGCCGGTGACCGGAAGGACATGGAGCGTCTCCGGGCACGCACCGTCGCAACTGATGGCGCTTGGCGCGGCGCAGCGTGTCTTTGGCGGACGCATGAGCGACCAGGGCACCAGCAGCTTTGCGTGGCGCGCTATCGGCGACGGCGAGGGCGAGCTGACGCTAGTTTATGGCACGGCGACGGCGCGTGCTACCAAGCCGGACAAGACGGTCACGATCCAACTTACCGTCGCGGGCGACGCGCTGGGGCCGGAGGAGGCGCATCCGGTTCCGGTGTCGCAGATGGAGCAGGTGGCTGCCTACGAGCGGGCCGAGCCGTGCGGCGACTGCAGCGCACTCGCGGAGCGGCTGTTGCTGTATCGCGCTCCGGGAGAGACGCCATTTGTGCTGCGCCGCAGGTACAAGGACGCGCCGGGCGGCACGCTGACGAGCGTCATCACCGGATCGTGGTCAACCGGCAAAGGGACGGCTGATCCGTCTGCGACTGTGTACACGTTGGCCGCAACGAGCGAGAGCTCACTGTTCCGGCTGGAAGGCGATCGTCTGGTGCCGTTGGATGCGCAGCAGATTCCGGTGCCTTCGCCGCCGGGAATGGACACTGCGTTCCACAAGGTCGCCGAACCGTAGCTGCATCCCCGCGGCGGCGGATGTCATCTGGAGTGCTATGGAATATCGACTGCTTGGCCGCTCCGGCCTGAAGGTCCCTGTGTTGTGTTTTGGCGTCGCTACATTCGGTGGCGGCAACGAGTTCTTCCGCGCCTGGGGCGCAACCGACGTTGAGGAGGCGAAGCGCCTTGTCGGTCTGTGCCTGGATGCGGGCGTGAACTTCTTCGATAC
>JBJMGC010000060.1:0-4382 GCA_045808105.1 Acidobacteriaceae bacterium
ATCGACACACGTGAGGCGCGCGCGTAGGCCACCATCTAACATCTCGCGCACCAACGCATGCGTATCGCGACCCCACAGCGGGAATACAGGGGTTATTCCAGTGCCGGCCAGTCGCTGCTCGCGGTAGCGCCGCACATCCTCCAGGTAGAGATCACCGAAGGCCATCGCCTCGACGCCATCCGCCACGGCAGCGGCACATGCATCGCGCATGACTGCTTCATACTGCTGGTTCGAGCAGGGCCAGGGCAGCGGCAGCTCGATCAGTGGCAGGCCTGCCGCGGCAGCCTGGGCACGCAGCACAGAGGCTCGCGTGCCGTGCATGGCCACGCGGTCATAGGCGCTGTTCACCGTGGTCAACAGCCCGACAACCTCGTACGCGCCCTGCTGCCGCAGCGTGTGCAGCGTCCACGCGCTGTCCTTGCCGCTGCTCCAGGAAAGCAGTGTCCGGATTCCCATGGATGTCTTAGGCCAGCGCCTGTTCAAGGTCGGCGACTAAATCATCGACGTCCTCGATACCGACCGAGATGCGCACCATGCCGTCCGTCAATCCGATTTTGCGCCGGCCCTCTTCGCCGAGCGCGGCGTGGGTCATCGTCGCCGGATGCGAGATCAACGTCTCCACACCACCCAGGCTTTCGCCCAGGATGCACACGCGCACGCGTTTCAGCACATCGTTGGCGCGCGCGAGCGAACCGGTCTCAAAGGTGATCAGCGCCCCGAAGCCGGACATCTGGCGCTTCGCCAGCTCGTGCTGCGGATGCGTCGGCAGGCCCGGATAGAAGACCTTTTCCACACGCGGATGCTGCGCAAGCCATGCTGCAATCTGCCGGCCGCTGGCATCGTGCTGGCGCATGCGGACCGCCAGCGTCTTCACGCCGCGCAGAATCAGGTACGACTCAAACGGCGACAAAATGCCGCCCGTGCACTTCTGGATGAACGCAAAGCGTTCCGCATGGTCCGGCCGCGTCGCCACTAGCACGCCGCCCAATCCATCCGAGTGGCCATTGAGAAACTTCGTGGTCGAGTGCATCACCAGATCTGCGCCCAGCTCGATCGGCCGTTGAAAATACGGCGACATGAACGTGTTGTCGACGCACAAATCCACCGGCTCGCCCACACGCTTTGCCTGCTCGCGGCAGATGGCGCTCACGGCGCAGATGTCGGTCAACTGCATCAGCGGATTGGTCGGCGTCTCGATATGCACCAGGCGCGTCCGCGGTGTCAGTGCACGGCGCACATTCTCCGGATCGCTGGTATCGACGTATGCGAACTCGATGCCATAGTGCGCAACGATCTGATTGAAGAGCCGCGGCGTGCCGCCATAGACATTCGATCCACAAATGACGTGGTCGCCGGTTTTCAGCATTGCGACCAACGCCGAAATAGCCGCCATGCCGCTGGCGAAGACGTGCGCGGAGCTGCCGCCCTCCAGCGCCGCGAGGTTCTGCTCAAGCGCGGTGCGTGTGGGGTTGGAGACGCGCGAGTATTCGTAACCTTTGTTCTTACCAATCTCCTGCTGTGCGTATGTGGACGTTAGAAAGATGGGCACATTTACGGCGCCTGTAGTGGCCTCCGGCTCCTGGCCGGCGTGGATGGCGCGCGTGGCAAAGCCATGCTGCGGATTGCTCAATGGGATCTCCAATTTGGAATGACCCACCAGTGTCCGTGAAAACAGCAGCGATATTCAAGCCGCTGTCATTCTCAGGACTCTTTCTTCGCCAGTGTCGCCCCATCGGGACCGCAAAAGTTTTCATCGCCCGTGGTACCCTCGCTTCGCATCCGGAGCTGCGTTGTCACGCCTGGAATTTGAAACTCTGACCACCTTTGCCTGATTGCCTTTGCGATTGACATCTTTGTTTTCGCTCTGCGAACTATCACGTTTGTTGCATATGTGTTCGCTCCGTTTTAACGCCCTCGGTTGGGCCTTCGGCGCCCTTCCGTCCCCCCGTCGCTTTCATTGACCCAGGAGCCGGTAAATGTCCGCATTCTTCCGCCCTCTCCGTGGTCCCGCCGTATGGGCCATTGCCTGTCTTTCCCTCTTCGCCAGCCACGCTTTTGCTGCTCCAACTTCCGTCGACTTTGGCCCGGTCCCGGTCGGCCAAACAAGTGCCGCGCAGACGGTCACCGTCAACTTCTCGCAGGCTGGCCAGATCAAGGCCGTCAAGGCAGTGCTGCAAGGCACCACCGGACTCGACTACGCTGCAACGGGTGGGAGTTGTCAGGCCGGGTCTACCTACCAGGCCGGTCAGTCTTGCACGGTGCAGGCGAGCTTCAGGCCGCTAACGCCGGGTGTCCGGAACGGAGCTATCGTCATCCAGAACCCTGCCTATGCGATCATCGCCACCGCCTACCTCACTGGCATCGGGCAAGGCCCGCTTGCCACCTTCCCGGGCGGTACGCCGGTCCTCGCTGGCTACGTCGGCGGTAGTAGCTGGACGATCGATGGCGCGGGGAATATCTACAACCTGCTCCCAGGGACACCGCAAGACACCATCCACAAGTTGACCCCAA
Source organism: Acidobacteriaceae bacterium (assembly GCA_045808105.1). GTDB lineage: Bacteria > Acidobacteriota > Terriglobia > Terriglobales > Acidobacteriaceae > KBS-83. The sequence continues at coordinate 2,512 of JBJMGC010000060.1, forward strand.
GCGGAAGCTTTATTGTCGCCTGGTTGCCCGATCAGTATAGGGATGCCTTTTTGCAGACGATGGACGGCGCAGGAAGCCTGATCCTGACCAACCAAAACCAGGTCATCAAGGTCGATCCCTCCGGCGTCGTGAGCCTGCTGGCAACTATCCCCAACAGTCTTCTCGCCGGAGTCGCCGCACTTGGGAATGGCAATCTGGTGGTGGGCGCACAGGGGGGGTCAGCTTCAACTCCGTACTACCTTGTGCAGCCGGATGGAACGTGGAGCGTGCAAGGAACAATTACTGATCCACTTGACACTCCATCTATCTTCTCTTTAGCTATCGGACCCGCAGGAGAGACTTATTTCGGCTCAGTTGACAGTGTGTACAACTCCTCCTCCGGCAGGATCTGCCCGGTTCCCCAAGAACGCGGGCTTGCCATGGATGCGAGCGGAACGCTGCTGACCGGAACTCCGGGCAATCAGAGCTATTACCCGAATCCGACCGCCAACTGCGCCCCAACCGTGCCGGTTCTCGACCAGTTGCCCTTCATCAGACCCATCATCGACGCGCATGGGGATACCTATGTCCAATCCTTCACGAACGATGCCTTCCCGGTATACAAGTACATCCGTACACAGATTCATGGCGTCGTCTTCGCCTCTGCAGGAACGGCGACCAGCTACGGGAGCATGGCCATCACCAATAGCGGCAATATGCCGCTGAACCTCTCCAATTTTCAGGTCCGCCTGAGCGGCTCGTCGCCACAGAGCTTCAACATCGAAGGAACCACGTGCAGCCAGTCGCTGGCGCCCGCGGCCACGTGTACCATTTCGCTTTCCTACACCCCGTCGGGAACGTATTCATCCCTTCCCGCGAGCGCTTCGATGGTCCTGGGTGGCGTGCGGAACCAACAGGAAGCCGTGCCGCTGATTGGCTTCCCTAACCAGTAGTTCTCCAGAGACTGAACGACGGCCGCTACGTCGGATCGCAGCGGCCGTCTCTTTTTGCGAAATTCCGAACTGAACTACTTACCGCCGTCAAAGATATTTTTTGACAGATAACGCTCAGCCGAATCAGGAATGACAGTCGCGACGCGCTTGCCCGGGCCGAGCTTGCGCGCCACTTCGAGTGACGCGTGCACCACCGCGCCGGCGCTCGAGCCGCCCAGCAGCCCCTGCTCGGCGGCCAGGCGTCCCACCATCGCGAAGGCATCATCGTCGGTGACCATGATGACGTCGTCGGCCAGCTCCGGATGAAACGTCTTCGGAATGAAGTGGACCCCGATACCCTCCACGCGATGCGGCCCTGGGGCTCCGCCCTGCAGAATTGAGCCCTCGGTCTCGACGGCGATCGCAACCAGGCGCGGATTGCGCTTCTTCAGACCGCGCGCTACGCCGGAAAAGGTTCCACCGGTGCCAACGCCCGCCACCAGCGCGTCCACTCGGCCTTCCATCTGCTCCCATATTTCGGCCGCTGTGGTCGCTTCATGAAAATCCGGATTAGCTTGGTTTTCAAACTGAAATGCGCCCCAGGAGCCTGGCGTTTGGGCAAGCGCAACCTTTGCTTCCGCGATCGCGCCCTGCATGCCATTCTTCTCCGGCGTGCGAATGACCTTCGCGCCGAATCCGCGCATCAGGATGCACTTCTCCTCGGCGAAACCTTCGGGCACAAACAACGTGACTTTGTAGCCGCGGTTCACACCGATCAGCGCCAGGCCGACGCCGGTGTTACCCGCCGTCGCTTCAAAGATCTGCGCTCCCGGCGCGAGCAGGCCCTCCTGCTCTGCGCGCAGAATCATGCCCAGCGCGGCACGGTCCTTGACGCTGCCGCCGGGATTGAGAAACTCGAGCTTCGCAAAGACCTCCGCCATCGCCGGACTGCAAAGCCGG
>JBJMGC010000061.1:0-4074 GCA_045808105.1 Acidobacteriaceae bacterium
CTGCCTGGAGCGACATCATCTCCTGCGCTGCACAGAAAACGAGGATTCCATGAAACAAGAAGTATCTGTAGAGCTTGCCGGCGGCAAGCGACTGACCTTTGAAACCGGCCGTATGGCCAAGCAAGCCCCTGGTGCGGCATTGGTGACGCAGGGAGACACCGTGGTGCTGGTCACTGCGGTAGCTTCGGCTGAGCCGCGCGAAGGTATCGACTTCTTTCCCCTCACCGTCGATTACCGCGAATACACCTACGCCGGCGGACGCATTCCCGGCGGCTTCATCAAGCGTGAGGGAAGGCCCAGCGAGAAGGAGATTCTGACCTCGCGGCAAATCGATCGTCCGATCCGCCCGCTCTTCCCAGAGAACTTCCGCAATGAGACGCAGGTCATCGCCTTCGTCCTGTCCGCAGACAAAGAAAACGATCCCGACGTCATCGGCATCAATGGTGCGGGAGCGGCGCTCGCGCTTTCGGATATTCCGTTTGGCGGGCCAGTTGGAGCAGTACGCGTGGGCCGTGTGAACGACCAGTTCGTGATCAATCCCACCTATGCGGAGCGGCATGAGAGCACGCTGAACATCATGGTCGTCGGCACCAAGGACGGCATCGTGATGGTGGAGAGTGGCTCGAAAGAAGTAAGCGAAGAGCTGGTGGTGGATGCCATCGAATTCGGGCATGGCGAAGTCAAAAAGATCATCGCGGTCATTGAAGAGCTTGTGGCAAAGGCCGGCAAGACCAAGCGGACTGTAGCTGAAATCGAAGTGGATCACGCCTATGCCGCGGAGCTCGAAGCCAAAGTGGGTGCTCGGTTGAAGGATGCGCTGGACACCAAGGCGCACGCCAAGACCGAGAGTTACGCGATGGTGAAGGCGATCAAGGACGAGCTGGCAAAGGAGTTGCCTGCCGATCAGCCGGATGCCAAGAAGAAGCTTGGCAAATACTACGAAGCGCTGCGCGAGCGGATCTTCCGCGAGCAGGTGCTGCAGGAGCGGGTACGCCCCGACCGCCGCGGCTTCGATGAGATCCGGCAGATCTCGATCGAGACCAGCGTGCTGCCACGCACACACGGTTCCGCGCTCTTCACCCGCGGTGAAACGCAGGCCCTGGTTACGATCACGCTCGGCACCACCGACGATCAGCAGCGCTTGGAAACCTACGAGGGAGAGCAGAAGAAGCGGCTGATGCTGCACTACAATTTCCCGCCATTCTCCGTGGGTGAGACCGGCCGCATGACCGGCGTTGGCCGACGCGAGGTGGGTCATGGTGCGCTGGCAGAGCGCGCAATCTCTGCGGTGCTGCCGGCTCCAGATGAGTCTCCTTACACCTTCCGTATCGTTTCCGACATTCTGGAGTCGAATGGCTCTTCCTCAATGGCGACCGTCTGTGGCGCAAGCCTTGCGTTGATGGATGCCGGAGTCACGCTGAAAGGTTCCGTGGCTGGCGTGGCGATGGGGCTGGTGAAGGAAGGCGAGCAGTACGCCATCCTGACCGACATCGCGGGCGCCGAAGACCATTACGGCGACATGGATTTCAAGGTCGCCGGCACGCGCAAGGGCATCACGGCGCTGCAGATGGACATCAAGATCCCCGGCATTACCGGGCAGATCATGCGCGAGGCGCTCGACCAGGCGCATCGCGGGCGGCTCTTCCTGCTGGACAAGATGGATGCCGAGCTGCAGGGTGCACGTGAAACGCGCTCGAAGTTCGCTCCACGAATTCACACGCTGCAGATACCCACGGACAAGATTCGCGATCTGATTGGGCCGGGCGGCAAGGTGATTCGCGGCATTATCGATGCGACCGGAGTGAAGATCGATGTTGATGATACGGGTCGCGTGAACGTGGCTTCGAGTGACGAGGTCGGTCTGACCAAGGCACTGGGCATGATCAACGATTTGACGGCTGTGCCGGAAGTAGGGAAGACCTACCTGGGCAAGGTCGTTCGGCTGGCCGAGTTCGGTGCATTTGTCGAGATTTTCCCGGGCACTGACGGTCTGCTGCATATCAGCGAGATTGCCGAGCATCGCGTGAAGGATGTAAAGGACGAACTCCGCGAAGGTGACCAGGTGATGGTGAAGGTCCTGGGCATCGAGGGCAATCGCATCAAGCTCTCGCGTAAGGCATTGCTGAAGGAGCAGCGGCAGAAGCTTGGGCTGCCTGAACCCGGCAGTGAAGGCGGAAGCGAGCCGGCAGCGCCGCGCGCGCCTCGCCAGGAACAGCCTGATCGCCAACCCGTCGAGCGTCAGCCTTCCTCAAACGCAAGCACGATCATGATTGAGGGTGGCGAAGACTTCGAAGAGTCGGACGAGCCGATTGACGAGGACAATGAGCCCAACTTCAATCGCGCCGATGATGCGCCGGTGCCCGCAGGCGCCGCACACAACGGAGGCGCCTCAACCGCCGATGCGAATCGTCGCCGCCGCCGCCGCGGACGCGGTGGTCGTGGACCGGGTGGTGGCGGAGGTCAGGGTGGCGGCCGCCGTTAGTGAATAGGAAAAGGGCTACGCTGAACGCGTAGCCCTTTCTGTCTATGCGCTCTCGATGGATCGCCGCATTCGTGGGACTGTCCTTGTTGTGGGGATCGGAATGGATGTTGATGACATCCATTCCCGAGCAGCCGCAGCTTCGGGCTCTCGCCATCCGTTATGGCCTCAGCGCTCTGTTGTTGTTGCCTGCAGCGATTCGCCGTCGCCTATGGCGCCGATCGATTCGCAGTGTTGCCATTGCGGTCATTATTGGAACCGGCATTTTGTGCCTTCCGCAGATACTCTTATTCATCAGCAGCCGATACCTGTCACCAGCCGTGGGGCTTGCCGCCATGGCGGCTGTACCAGTCCTGCTGGCGATCAGCGGCCGTTTTTCCATCACCACAGCTGTGGGTGGTCTCGCCGGCGTGCTCTTCCTGACGAGCAATGGGCTCAGCATCGCAACACGGCAGACAGCATGGCTGTTGCTTCCGCTGGCCGCCGCGGCGGTCCTAGCCCTCGGCCTCGCTGCCGCCGAGAAGCAGCTGCGCGGAATATCTATCTCCAGAATGTCGATGCTAGAAGCGCTGTTTGCACAGTGCGCAGCGTCAGCACTGCTGCTTTGGGTCGCCTCTCTAGTGCTTGAGCGTCAGCCCGTGACGTGGTCGGCAACCTCTGCGCTCGGGTTCCTGATCGGCGCGGCCGTGATGACGGTCTGCGGTTATCTTCTCTTCTATTGGTTGTTGGGTAAATCCGGCGCCAGCACCGTAAGCATGTTGCAATGGACACAGCCACTGATTGCAACCGCTGAATCCGCAGCGTGGATGCACATTCGGCCGAATTGGACCGCAGTTCTCGGTGCGAGTCTCATTATTGCCGCAACGATGTGGGCCTTCTCGAATCGGGACGACCAGGGAGTAATACTTGAGATTACTCAAACGTAGCTTACCTGCATTCGCCTGTCCGCATCTCACAGACCCTGGGGTAAACTGCTGCCGTGGCTGCGTCCATGTACATCGTCGTAGAAGGTGAGGACCCGGGATATGACATCTTCGTGAACGGCCGTGCGCTGGCCAGAAACGAAGATGCTCTGGAGAAACTGGCGCATCGTCTTGGTGTGCGCCCGATCCTCGACTTCTTTTCCGCGGATGAGAATTCCATGGCCCTTCTTCTGGAAGAAGGGGCGGGGGATCCGGAGTGGGCCAAGACTCTGCCGCCGCCGCAATGGTTCGCGGCCGAAGACGGCCTGATCACGGTCTGCACGTTGATCGATTTTCTTCGCGAGGATCCTCTCGCCTTGGGCAATGAAACTCAGGAAGTCCTGAAAGAAATCGAAGAGTTTGAGCGCGTGCTTCGCAAAACCGCGCACAAGCGTCTTCGTTGGCAACTGGCCGTCAGCTGGCGCTAGGCCATAGCGACGCATTTAGACCTGGAACCAAGTCTCCACTTCGCGCCGCTTTGATTCAGCTTTTCCAGAGTCCGAGCAGCCGGCGCAAAAGGATCAATTCGCCTACGTGGTAGCTGGTATGGTCTGCTGCCAGCAGCACTTCACGGAGCAGGGTCTCGCCGTTTTTGCCCCAAGGAATGGTCGCGTAGAGGTTGCTATCCGGAGA
>JBJMGC010000062.1:0-12289 GCA_045808105.1 Acidobacteriaceae bacterium
AAACAATATCAAAACACCACTCTATTCCAATCTGAATAGGGGAGGCAGCTTCGCAATCACCTATCGCGATCTCAGCGTGCCGCTGACCGGCCTGGACCGCTTCATACCAGTCAGAAGTGATCACCAGAAGATCTTGACCTGCTTCCTGGAATACGAAAGCGATGATTTTGTGGTGGTCCATGACCTGGTGTACCTGCGAGAGACGGAAGGCTGGAGAATGGAAAAGAGCGCTTATCGCAAGCTTCGTCTCTCCCAGGCCTGGGTCGCGGCTGCCTTGGTTGAATCTGGTTTCACTCTATGCACACAATCGATCGCTGGGCGTCTAGTACTCGTCGTTGCGGAGAAACGAAGTCCGGTGCGTTGCGGCTAGCCGAGCAGGATGTTAGCGTGGACGGTTGTAGGTACTGACACACGCATTCCACTCCACGGAGCATCCGGTCCTCATGCAGACAAGCTACAACGGCGTGGCCCTACCCAAGGGCGGCGAGGCGATCCAGTATGTCAACGGCAAGTATCAGGTGCCGGACCACCCGATTATTCCCTACATCGAAGGCGACGGCACCGGCCGCGACATCTGGCGCGCCTCGCAGCGCGTCTTCGACGCTGCTGTCGAAAAAGCTTACGGCGGTAAACGCTCCATCGCATGGTTCGAAATCTTCGCCGGCGAGAAGGCCTACCGTCAGTTCCAGAATTGGCTGCCCGACGATTCCGTGAGCGCCGCGCGCGACCTCCGCGTCTCCATCAAAGGACCGCTCACCACGCCGGTCGGCGGCGGCATCCGCTCGCTGAACGTCACGTTGCGCCAGGTTCTCGACCTCTACTCCTGCATCCGACCGGTGAAGTACTACAGTGGCGTCCCCAGTCCGGTAAAGCATCCCGAGAAGCTCGACGTCGTCATCTTCCGCGAGAACACCGAGGACGTTTACTCCGGCATCGAGTTCCGCGAAGGTACGCCCGAGGCGAAGAAGCTGATCGACTTTCTCAACAACGACATGGGTAGCAAGAAGAAGGTGCGCGCCGATTCCGGCGTCGGTATCAAGCCCATCTCCATCACCGGCACCAAGCGTCTGGTGCGCGTTGCGGTTCAGTACGCGATCGAGAACAAGCGCAAGTCGGTCACGCTGGTACACAAGGGCAACATCCAGAAGTTCACCGAGGGCGCCTTCCGCGAATGGGGCTATGAAGTAGCAACCGAAGAGTTCCGCGACCACACCGTCACCGAGCGCGAGAGCTGGATCCTCGGCAATCTCGAATCCAATCCCAACCTCACCGTCGAGCAGAACGCCGCGTTGATTGAACCCGGCCTCGAGTTCGGCAACGATGCCTTCAGGAAAGAGCTGTACGCCGAGATCAAGTCCGTCATCGACAAGATCGGCACATCGCACGGCGGCGGCAAGTGGAAGCAGAAGGTGATGATCAACGACCGCATCGCCGACTCCATCTTCCAACAAATCATCATCCGCCCGGAGGACTACAGCATTCTCGCTACGTCGAACCTGAACGGCGACTACATCTCCGACGCCGCCGCCGCGCAGGTGGGCGGTCTCGGCATCGCACCCGGCGCGAACGTGGGCGATGGCTATGCGGTCTTCGAAGCCACGCACGGCACAGCGCCGAAATACGCGGATAAGGACGTCATCAACCCCGGTTCGGTCATGCTCTCCGGCGTCATGCTCCTGGATTTCCTCGGCTGGAGTGAGGCCGCGCGGCTGGTCGAATCGTCCATGGAGAAGACCATCCAGCAGAAGTACGTCACCTACGACTTCGAGCGCCAGATGCAAGGCGCCACCAAGGTGAAGACCAGCGAGTTCGCCACGCGAATGATCGAAAACATGAAGTAGTAGGCGCCCGCGGCCGAACCGAAGGGCGAATATAGACAGGAGAGACATGCGTAACAAAGTAACTATCGTCGGAGCAGGAAATGTCGGCGCGACTGCCGCGCATTGGATCGCCGCCAAGGAGCTGGCTGATGTGGTGCTGATCGATGTAGCGGAAGGCATCCCGCAGGGCAAGGCGCTCGACCTGCTCGAAGCCATGCCCATTGAGAAGCGCGATGTGCACGTCATCGGCGCAAATGACTACGCTGAGGCCGCCAACTCCGACATCGTCGTCATCACCGCGGGCATCCCTCGCAAACCCGGCATGAGCCGCGACGACCTGCTGCAGACCAACTACAAGATCATGTCCGACGTGGTGAACAAGGTCACCGCAGTCGCGCCGAACTCGATCCTCATCATCGTCTCCAACCCGCTCGATGCCATGGCGCAGGCCGCATTCAAGCAGTCGAAGTTCAATCGCGAGCGCGTCATCGGCATGGCCGGCGTGCTCGACTCCGCGCGCTATCGCACCTTCATCGCCGAAGAGCTGAAGGTGTCCGTCGAAAACGTAACCGCATTTGTGCTCGGCGGTCATGGCGACACCATGGTGCCCCTGCCGCGGTATTCGAGCGTTGCCGGCATCCCCATCTCGGAACTCATGGATCAGGCAACGATTGATCGCATTGTCCAGCGCACCCGCGACGGCGGCGCCGAGATCGTCAAGCATCTCAAGACGGGCTCGGCCTTCTACGCACCGTCGGCAGCCGCGGTCGAGATGGTCGAAGCCATCCTCAAGGACAAGAAGAAAATCCTGCCCTGCGCAGCGTATCTGCAGGGCGAGTACGGCATCACCGGCTACTACATCGGAGTGCCATGCAAGCTCGGCGAGCGTGGTCTGGAGCAGATCATCGAGATCAAGCTCACGGCCGAAGAGGAGAAGGCGCTCAAGAAGAGCGTGGATTCCGTGAAGGAACTCTGCGCCGTCATTGGCGTGTAACGGCTCTTTTGTTTCACGAGAAAAGCGAGGCTACGGCCTCGCTTTTCTCGTGCTCTTCACCTGACCATCGCGCGCTTTCCGCGGAGGAATGTAGTGAAACCGGATCAGATAAATTCTGTCGCCTTTGCCATGCTTCGCAACTTTGAGCAGATCGACCACGCCGAGAAACCCTGATTCCCGCGCCAGCTCTGGAGTGATGTCGGGAAGTCCGATCGGTGTGATGGAGTCAATTTCGATCTCGCCTTCGTCCATGCGATAGCGGTTTCCTACGATGACATGAGGCCGCGTCCAGATGCGCACGCTGCATCGGATGCGACCCTCACGGACTCCATCGCGTAAGCGTTTGGTAAAGATCATCCGGTACTCGCTACCGAGGGCAATTCATGTCTAGCTTCAGTTGTTTCGGATCTCCGTACGACGATATCTGAATCTTTAGATCGTCTGGAGAGGCCATGCGCGAAGGCTGAATGCGAGACAAATAGATTCCACCGGGCCCGGCTTTGACCACCAGCCCCGCAATCTCCGGAGCCGTCACGTTATGCAGCACCGGCGGAAGAGAAATCTTAAGCGCATCAACCGAGTGCGCATCAACCGAGTGCGTATGAACCGACTGAGAGACCGACCCACCATAGCCAACAGGAGCGGGTTTGCTCAACGCGGCCCAGAGCGCCTCGCTCAAGTGCATGCTGATCACCTGTACGATCGATTTCCTGCCGTTGCGGTAAACGCGAAAGCGATGTTCCAGAACATCGCGCTGGTGCGGCGTGACATCCGGTGCAGTTAGCACAAAGACGCCGTCCTCCTGGTTAAGCGTGTAGTGGAGTTGCTGCGCTATCGCATCCAGAGCTTTCCCCGGATCCTCGCCAAGAAAAACGAAGGTGGTTTTTGTTCTGCAGAGGGCACCTGGATCTTTGCCAGGAATAATGCCGATCGGCACTCTCGTTTGCAGTCCGATCTCGCCAAGAACCTCAAGTGGCATCGCCCGAACGGACAAGTTTACGAGCGCTGGAGCAGGTGGTTGGGCCGGCGGACCCGCTGCCTGCGGCATTACATTGCGTGCGGCCCCGGATGCAAACAGGCAAAGCACCGCCAGTAGGAAACGTGGTCCCATCGCTGCATTTGGCTCCCCAAGGAGCTTACGCTTCTTACATTAAAAGCCAGAAGAGGCGAAGCCGCAGCCTCGCCCCTCTCATTTCCCGATTCGTGCCTAAGCAACCCGCTCGATCGTCACGTTCTCCAGGACGACTGGCGTCTTCGGCTTATCCTGCGCGCCGCGCGGCAGGCGGCTGATCTTCTCCGCAATGTCCTGACCCTCCACCACCTCGCCAAAGATGGTGTGCTTGCCGGTCAGCCACTCGGTATTCGCCGTAGTGATGAAGAACTGCGAGCCGTTCGTGTTCGGACCGGCGTTGGCCATCGCCAGCTTGCCCGGCTTGTCGAAGCGATGTGCTGAGCCCTTGGTCTCATCCTCGAACTTGTATCCGGGGCCACCCATGCCGTTGCCCGCCGGATCGCCGCCCTGGATCATGAAATCCGGAATCACGCGATGGAAGACTGTTCCGTCAAAGAGTTTGTTGCTGGACTTGGCGTGCGTCGTCGGGTGTGTCCACTCACGCTTGCCCTCGGCAAGCTCAATAAAATTCGCCACCGTCTTCGGCGCTTCTTTCTCAAACAGCCGGCACACGATGGTGCCCTCGCTGGTCTTCAAAGTGGCATAGGTGCCTGCGGTACGTGCCATTCGCTCTCCTTTGTGTTGGTTGGCAGGGCAGCCTGGCGAACGCGCCGGCCGCGAAGATAACTCAGAACTCAGTTCGGCTTGGTCGTCAGGGACGGCGGTGCCGGTGTCGTGATAGGGCCAGAGCCTGTCACCGGCGCAGTCGTCGGTGCTGGAGAGGGCGGTAACTGCTGGCCCACCGGCACGATGGTGACCTTCTTCAGCACCACAGACGTCAGCGGCTTGTCACGTGCGTCGCGCTCCACGCGCGTGATCGTCTTGACCACGAGCACCGACGAAGGATCGCACTGGCCGAAGATGGTGTAATGCCCGTTCAGGTCGGGCTGGATCTCCTCGGTGACGAAGAACTGCGAGCCATCCGTGTTCGGGCCGGAGTTGGCCATCGCCAGCCGTCCCGGCACATCGAACATCAGCGACGGATCGACCTCGTCCTGAATGTAATATCCCGGGTCGCCCATTCCCGTGCCCATGGGGTCGCCGCCCTGCGCCATAAAGCCGGGAATCACGCGATGAAAGATGGTGCCGTCATAGAGCGGTTTCCCGTGTTCCTTCTCGCGGGTCGCAGGATTGGTCCAGTCCTTGGTGCCCTCGGCGAGCCCGATGAAATTAGCCACCGTCTGCGGCGCTTGCTTGTCGAAAAGCCGGCAGGTGATGCGTCCCATGCTGGTGTCCAGCACCGCGGTAGGCCCGGTTGGCTCGACCGTCGGCTGCGTCTGCGCCCCTGGAGAATCGGGCAGTTCCTGCGCGGTGCTGGATGGCGGTGCACTGGGCGCCTGCGCGCCGGATGGCGCAGGTGCTTGTTGGGCGGAAGCGAATCCTGTCGCAAAGAGAAGGGCAACGGCGAATCGGAAGACAGAGGGCATGCGTAGATCCAACTGGTCAGACTATCGTAAGCGCTTCCAACCACGCCACCGGAGCCAGATGCCGGTAGTGGGTCAGACCGGCTGGAGTTGGCATCGGCGCTGATGGCAGACTAGGATTGCATACCGGGCCTGCGCGAAGACAAGGAAGTAGGCGGCAATGGAGACGCACCGGTGGGAATGCAGTTGCGGGGAGAGCGGATGGTTCAGCCCTAAGAGGCACTCGCAGAAGGCACTGAAGCGCGCAACGCGTGAGATACATCAGTGTCCGGACCCGTATATTGCTGTCGAGCCGCGGGAGGAATACGAGCGCAGACAACTGGAAGATCGGCTCGCAAGCATCATCGAAGGACCGCGTAAGGCGTCTTAAGCTGACCCACTACTCAGATTCCAGACTGCCGCCAGACCAACTCCCAGCCGCTCTATCCTGATTTGCTGCATCTCACCGGCAGGAGGCATTCAATGGGATACATCAAGCGCACCGTTATGTTCTATGTGTCACGCTGGCTTATGAAGCGGCGCTGGGGTCGTCGTCTGCTCTTTGTCTGGGCCATGCGCGCGATGCGCGTGCGTGTGCGCGAATTTCTGCGCGACCTCGCCGCGCTCTATCCCGCGTTGAGACCGGCCGCCGCCTGGGTCTAGAGGAGGCGCCTCAAGAAAATTCGAGAACGGGGTGCTCGAGCGCTGTGGGCGATATCAAATGCGGCCTGCTGCCCGCAGGGCTCTGATCTCCTCGTCCGTAAATACACGCGAGCGGATCAGGAAGCGCACGCCCTCCGGGCCTTCGAGTGAAAACATCCCACCGCGTCCCGGCACCACGTCCAAAATGATCTGCGTGTGCTTCCAGTACTCGAACTGGCTGCGGCTCATGTAGAACGGTGTATCGCCGAGGGTCGCCAGCAACACATCGCTTTCGCCGACGAGGAACTCTCCCCGCGGATAGCACATCGGTGAGCTGCCGTCGCAGCAGCCGCCGGACTGGTGGAACATCAGCGCGCCATATTTCGCGGCGAGCTTCTCCATCAGCGCGGTAGCTGCTGCCGTGCAGACCACCTGGGCCGGCAGCTCCATTGCTGAAGCGTCGGCCGGCCTTGCCTCCGTCTTTTTCAGATCCGTGTCGGTCAATTCATTCATCTAGAAAAAGCCCATCGCGTTCGGGCTGTAGCTGATGAGTTGGTTCTTCGTCTGCTGGTAGTGATCCAGCATGGCCTTGTGATTTTCACGCCCGATGCCCGACTGCTTGTAGCCGCCAAAGGCCGCGTGCGCCGGATACAGGTGGTAGCAATTGGTCCACACGCGTCCCGCCTGGATGCCGCGGCCCATGCGGTACGCGCGGTTTATGTCGCGCGTCCACAGTCCCGCACCCAGCCCATAAAGTGTGTCGTTCGCAAGCGCCAGCGCCTCTTCTTCATCCTTGAAGGTCGTCACCGAGACCACGGGTCCGAAGATTTCCTCCTGGAAGATGCGCATTTTGTTGTGACCCTTGAAAATGGTCGGCTCGATATAGAAGCCGTCGGCCAACTCGCCATCGAGCGAAGCGCGCTTGCCCCCGGTCAGCGTCTCCGCGCCCTCCTGCTTCCCGATATCGAAGTACGACAGGATCTTCTCCATCTGCTCTGTTGACGCCTGCGCGCCTATCATCGTTGTCTTGTCCAGCGGGTTCGCCTGCTTGATCGCCTTCACGCGTTTTACCGCGCGCTCCATGAACTGGTCGTAGATGCTCTCCTGAATCAGTGCGCGCGACGGACAGGTGCATACCTCACCCTGGTTCAGCGCGAACATCGCAAAACCTTCGAGAGACTTGTCGAAGAACGCATCATCCGCCTGCAGCACATCCGCGAAGAAAATGTTCGGCGACTTGCCGCCTAACTCCAGCGTGACTGGGATGATGTTCTGCGAGGCGTACTGCATGATCAGCCGGCCCGTCGTCGTCTCTCCGGTGAACGCCACCTTGTTCACACGCGAACTCGAGGCCAGCGGCTTGCCCGCTTCCAGGCCAAAACCATTCACCACGTTCAGGACGCCCGGCGGCAGCAAGTCGTGGATCAGCTCCATCAGAACGAGAATGCCCAGCGGGGTCTGCTCCGCCGGCTTCAGCACTACAGCGTTACCAGCGGCCAGCGCTGGCGCAAGTTTCCAGGTTGCCATCAGGAGAGGGAAGTTCCAGGGAATGATCAGCCCCACCACGCCCAACGGTTCATGGTAGTGATAGGCCACCGTGGTCTCGTCGAGCTCCGAGATGCCGCCCTCCTGCGCACGAATGCAGCCCGCGAAGTAGCGAAAGTGGTCGATCGCGAGCGGAAGATCGGCGGCCATCGTCTCGCGGATCGGCTTGCCGTTGTCCCACGTCTCGACCGTGGCCAGCATCTCCAGGTTGTCTTCCATGCGTTGCGCAATCTGCTCTAGAATGCGTGCGCGTGCCGCGGGCGACGTCTTGCCCCACTCCTTCTTGGCCGCATGCGCCGCATCCAGCGCCTTGTCGATATCTGCAGCGTTCGAGCGTGGAATCTCGCACAGCACCTGCCCGGTAACCGGCGTCACATTCTCGAAGTAGGCGCCCGAGGCGGGTTTGGTCCACTCGCCGCCAATGTAGTTCTGGTATTGCTTGCGAATCGAGACCGGGAACCCATACGTCCCCGGCCGCAGCGCCGTAACTGTTGCCATAGTGCTCGCTCCTTTCCAGAGAACGGCTCTCGATCCTGTCCTCCGGCACGGCGGGATTCTAGTCCCGTGAAGCGAGCTTTGTCGCCCACTGGAGGGTGGGAACATTCTTCAGCGCCTTGGACAGCTTTTCATCCACATGTCAAGTTGAGGGTTACACTTCACGGCTCACTCTCGAGCCGATCCCTGTCGGAGGATTCCAGCGCAACGCGATGACGGGCCACAAAAGACAGACTCTTCTAGCTCATCTTGTCCGTGATCCCCTGCGGTTCGGCCAAGATCTCTCCTGCAGCGGCAAGAACTTCCGCAACGATCGAGCGGACATCTTCTTCCGTCGCTCTGTGATTGACGATGCAAGCGCGCAAGGCGAACTTGCCGTCGAGGGATGCATTCGAAAGATTCACACGTCCTCGGCGCACGACTCTGTCGAGGATCGTCCGGTTCAGTTTGTTCAAATCTCCCGCAGCTTCGGTATACCGAAAACACACAGCGCTGAGTGCAACGGGCGCAAGCCGCTCCAGCCGCGGGTCAGCATCTACACAGTTCGCCAGGACCTGGGCCAGACGCAGATCCTCTGAAATCGATTCCGCAAACGCATTTAAACCGTGATACCGCAATGAGAGCCACAACTTTAGGGCTCGAAATGGCCGGGACAATTCGATCGATTCCTCGAAAAAGGCGAATCCCTCGACCGGGTCGTTGGATAGAGAACGCGCGTACTCTCCGGAATGAGAAAATGCTTTTCTCGCATCTTCCGGATTGCGGTAGAGCAAACAACCACAACCAGTCGGCTGATACAGCCACTTGTGCGCGTCCAATGAGAGAGAATTGGCATGGTCAAGCCCGCGAAAGGCGTCCGGAATAGCCAGGCAGGCGAGCGCACCATATGCACCATCAACGTGCAGCCAGAGTTCGTACTCCGCGCAGACATCTGCAAGTGCAGCGATCGGATCGATGCTTCCCGTGGCGGTAGTCCCCGCACTTGCGACCACAGCGATCGGCTTCAACCCTCTGTCAACGTCCCTCACAATCGCGGCACGCAATGCATCCAGCCGCATGCGGAAGTCGCGGTCAACAGGGATCAATCTGACCGCCTGGTGGCCAAGCCCAAGCAGAGCCGCGGCCTTTGGGACTGACATGTGAGCTTCAGCAGAACAGTAGACGACTCCGCCACGAACGCCACCTTCGTTTGCGGGTACTTTTGCCTCCCGCGCCATGCATAGAGCCATGAGGTTCGCCGATGAACTACCTACCGTCAGGGTTCCAGTAAATCCAGAACAACCGACTGCGCCCGCCAGCCACGTCACCACCGTGCGCTCAATTGTCGTCGCGGCGGGAGCTGATCTCCAAGACGTGACGTTCTGGTGCAAGACGCTCGCAGCAAAATCGCCCAAAGCCCCTACGGGCTCTCCCGAGCCAAAGACGTAGCCGAAGAATCGCGGCGAAGCGGGACGCGAATACTGGAACACCCGCGTCAGCAAATCGAATGCGTCTGCCCCCATTCCTTCGCGCGGCACCTCCTGCACGAAGATCTGCTCGATTTTTGCACCACTCACATCGGGTGGATACGACGGCAGGCTAGCAAGCGACTCGAGGTAATCCGCAGAGAAGTCCGCAACGCGATGAGCGAGAGAGCGAAAGCTCTCATCGGAGTGATCTAACCGGCGCATAGTCGGCCATTCTATCCGCTTAAGTGGAATTTCTAAGCAGCATGATTACAACCTGCCGAGCCAAGCCTTCGGAACCCATTGACGAGGAGTGTTCGAACCCGCATTGCTCTTCACTGGAAGTATTGTGAATAGGCACACTGCTACAGCGATTTCAGGTACTCAACTAGAGTTTTTTGTCCTGATCAGTAAGACCGAGACTGAAACGGTCGTTATAGCTGTTCACGACGTCCAAGAGTTTCTGGAAGCGCCCACATCATGCAGGCAACTAAGCTGCAAGGCCCCTCAGCTTAACGTAGCGGGGTAGTTTGTGGCTGTAATGCCTGCGGCCGATTGCACGCGATCCTGGTCATCCGTTGCAATGACGATGCGAAAAACCCAAATGTTCGAGGTGGACGTTCCCATGGAAAAGGCGCCCTGAGTGGTAGTCGGATAGATGTTCAACAAGAGGCGAAGACCATCGCGATGTTCCAGACAGGACTCTGGCATCCACCGCCGTGGGGGCTTCATCGCTTCGGTGCCGTAGCACCTGGGAAGGCCAAACTAGTTCGCGAGGCATCAGTAAGCGCTGCGCTGTCGCGAAACTCCCATCGGTGTTATCCGATACACCTCACTGGCACGTCTCACTGATCATCTTCAGATTCGTGACGCGAATATCGCCAGCTTCTGAGGACTCTTTTTTCTCATTTTCCTTCGCTTCATTTTTTTCGTGCTCTGCCGACTCCGGCCTAAGGGTTCCCATCACTGTCACCTTGTGACCGAGATGCTTCGAGAGGTTCACCGACTTGCTCCGCAGGCCATAAGTTTTCCCGTCCTGCCCAGTAATCGAGTATTCGCCCGCTTCATCACCTTTTTGTAGGCAGCCCGTAACCGAGGTCTTGCCGTTTGCAGAGGCTTCGGGTGTTTGGGGAATGGGCGCCGCGTACAACCCTAGCGCCAGCGCAAATATCGGTAACCCTAATGTTAGATTGGCTTTCCGCATATTCGACCTCCTGATGCTCTTTTCCATCGTCGGGTTGGATTCGCGAACAGGCGCAAATGTTGTCTGCGGTCGCCTATTGCACTCAATGCATGAGTTTTTCGATATATGCAGTTTTTCGGGAGATTTGAAGCAGTGAAAACCTCAAGTGAGCCCCGGGAGTGCTCCTCGGCCCCGGGGCTGGCGAGGTCGAGAATTGGTCCGCCTTTGTGGCGGCCGGATACTCAGCTAGCCTTGCGCACCGGATAGTCAGTCGGTGCTCCGGCATTGGCCCGATGCGAAAGCGAACTTGGCGCGTTCAAGTGGGCGTTGTCATCGACTCCGACTCCAAGACGATCCACGAGTTCGCCACCCAGCCAGCCGCCGACAAGCGCAAGCACCACCGCAATAAAGGAGAAAGTCAATGCATAGGAGGAAGGAATTTGACCATTTGCTTGGCGGATCCACCAACTAGCAATGAACAATAGCACCACGAGTACGTTTGTTCCTCCGTGAAGAAGGCCGACCCGTTTTGCACGAGTACCGGTTGGAATCGCAGCCCAATCGATGAGTCCGAAAAGCGCTGCGCACAAACCCCCGATGATTCCAGCGGCAATCATCCAGAACGAGACCCGGTACCACGATGAATCGTTCTGAGCTAGAGCGACGATATCGAATGCTACGGCGGTGGCCAGGAGGCCCAGCGGAAAAACAATTAGGATCGGATGGATGGGATGCCCGAGAAGCTTCGCTCTACTTTCCATAGAGCACCTCCGCTAGTGTGGGATGCCGTCCCTTCGGAGATCGATGGACTAGGTTCGGCCTGCCGCACTGTACAGGTCATGTCAGTTAGATCTAATCACATTCCCTGGATGACCCGTCCAGCCTGATGTATATGTACCGGCCAAAAACGTGAAAAGTCTAGATCCGGAAAAGCTACCCTTATCCGTCATGTGACTACAGCCCTCGAGAATCCCTATGCCGGCTGAGAAGCAATTGGAGAGTAATAGCTGCTGGGAGTGCGAGTTGGTGTTAGCGTGAAGCAACTACAATGTTCGCCTACTCACAAGCATTCAGGCGCTTTCGGGTTCACCGCCTAGGCGGGCTCCGCATTGGCATTGGAGGAGGAGTTTTGCGCGCGGTATGCGTGACCGCCGCGCCTGCTCTCGTGAGCTTGCTGTTGTCGCAGGTGGCCGCAGCGCAGAGGAATTCGAATTCCACTGCGGTAGTGGTGCAGCCGGGGGCTCCCGGCCAGCCGAGCAGAACCTTACCCCCCTCGACGCGTCCGACCGTGCCGCACCTGTCCCAGGCTGATGTGGCGTTTATGCAGGGCATGATCATGCATCACTCGCAGGCTGTGGAGATGACGGCCATGATTCCGTCACACACGGAAAATAAGGATTTGCGTTCCCTGGGAGCGAAGATCAGCAGCTCGCAGATGGACGAGATCGGTTTTATGAAGCGCTGGCTGGCAGCACGGGGCGAGCCGCTCTCGATGACGATGCCCGGCATGGCCGGTATGGATATGCCGGCTAAGGCAATGCCACCCATGCCGGGAATGCTCACACCGGAGCAGATGGAAGCGCTGCGCAAG
>JBJMGC010000063.1:0-6491 GCA_045808105.1 Acidobacteriaceae bacterium
CAGCACTTCCCGCTGCGTAATATCAATCGGCACCGACCAGTAAGGGCGAAAGATCAGATAGCGCATCAGGTTCACCAGCATGGGCGTCTGGTGATCTTCCGGCTGCTGCCCTGGTTTCTCCGGCGGCTTGATGCCCGCCTTGCCCGTCACCACATTCATCTCCAACGCGATCTTCGTGTGGTCGCTCGTCATGTCTGCCGGTGGCGGCTGTTCGCTCGCATGCACCACTGCCACTTCCTCTGTGGTCTCCGGTTTCAAATCAAGAGCAGGCGGCGGCTCGTCCGAATACACCCGCAGCTTGAACTCGGGCAGGTTCACGAAGATTGGCGCGTTCTGATACAAATCCGGCAGCCAGCGCCAGCGCTCCAGCGCAATCGCGAGCTGGTGTACCCGCTCCTCCGTCGGCACATTCATTGCAGCAATCGTCGGCGGCCCGATCTTTCCATCCGCCTGCAATCCGTGATGAAACTGGAAGTGCCGGACCGCCACAGCCCACGCCGGCTCATAGCGTCTCGCCGCGGGAGCCGCCGTAGTGTCGACTGCGTCGGTTCCCGTAGTGTCATCCTTCAGATCGCCATCCAGCAGCAGCAGCTCGCGCATCCGCGCTGCGCCCGCGTATGCATCGCCGGGTTTCAGTTGCCGGGTGACCATCGGCAGACCGCCGCCCGGATCCTGCTTCGCCAGCTCCACCCAATGCCGGTATGCTTCCAGCGTTCTCTTGTATTCGTTGCTTTGCGGAGGCACGGTCACCAGCACCGCCCCCACGTTTTTCGACGTAATGATCTTCTCGGTCAGGAATTTTGCCAGTTCATAGCGTTTCTGGTTGACGTCGACACCAAAGTTGAAGCGTTTCGGATCCACACGCCCGCTGTGCTCATCATTCAGATAGCGCATTGCCGAGACCGTCATCGCCATGTCAAACGCAGCTCGGTCCGTGTCGGTATGAATTGCCGCGGCGCGAGCCGACCAGCGGGAGCTGTCATAGTCTTCCGGATCCAGTGCATCCTTCGAGCATGCGGCAAACGCGGCCATCATCTGCCGCGCCTGCTCGGTCGGTTTGTTTCCCTTTAGCCAGACCGGCTCAAAATCATGAGCGCCGTAGAAGTCCTCCACGGGCTTTTTCAGATCGGAAAAGTTCGGCCAGCGCATCGTGTCCAGCCGCGCGTGGTCTGCCATAGCGTGCAGCGCCAGGCTCTCGGGCGACGCCGGTTTCGGCTGTGCGTGCTTCTGCTGCCTGCGGCAGCCGCCCACCATCAGCAGCGCGGCCATACTCGCAGTCCAGATTAATTTCCAACCGCGGCGGTTCATCACCCGGACGTGCAGCCCTCCCCTGGGCCAGTGCGAATTCTATTTCCGTCCCGCCTCGAATTCGCTCCTACTTTAAGTGTAGCCGCCTCTTCTCCTCGTTTTCGCTAAATTGCAACAGTGCGCATCACGCTCGTACTCCCTGCACCCTGCGCCCATGCGTGCCCATCCAATTGGTAAGGAGAGTTCCATGCCCAAGGTTGTGCGCTTCCATCAGCTCGGCGGTCCCGAGGCTCTGCAGTTTGAAGATCAGCCCTCCCGCCAGCCCAAAGCCGGCGAGGTCCGCATCCGGGTTCAGGCGGTTGGGCTCAACCGCGCCGAAGCGCTCTACACCCGCGGCCAATACCTCGAGCAGCCGCGCCTGCCGTCGGGCCTCGGCTACGAAGCTGCCGGCATCGTCGAAGCAGTCGGCGCCGATGTCGACAGCACCTGGATCGGCCGCAAAGTTGCCACCGTTCCCGGCTTCTCCATGAACGATTACGGCGTCCTTGGTGAAGAGGCCGTCGTCCCAGTTGCCAGCATTGCGCCTTATCCGGAGAACCTCACGCCGGTCGAAGCCGCCGCCATCTGGATGCAATATCTGACCGCCTGGGGCGGTCTCGTCAATCTCGGGCATATTGCCAAGGGCGACTTCGTCATCATCTCCGCTGCATCCAGCTCCGTCGGCCTCGCCGCCATTCAAATCGCTAAAGAAGAAGGCGCCACCGCCATCGCCACGACGCGGATCGCAAAAAAGCGCGACGAGCTCCTGGCGCTGGGCGCCGATCACGTGATCGCTACCCTGGAAGAAGACCTCATTGCCCGGGTCAACGAAATCACCGAGGGCAAAGGCGCTCGTGTCATCTTCGACGCCGTCGCTGGCCCCTTTATCGAACAGCTCGCCGGCGCCGCCGCAAACCACGCCATCCTCATCGTGTACGGCGCACTCTCGCTCAAGCCGACCCCCTTTCCGCTCAGCGTTGCACTGCACAAACAACTCACGATGCGCGGCTACACGTTGCGCGAAGTCAACGCCGATCCCGACATCTCCCGCAGCGCCCGCGAATACATCTTCGACCGGGTGGCCGACGGCCGCTTCACACCGAAGATCGCCAAAACCTTTCCCTTCGCGGACACCGTTAAGGCCTACCATTATCTCGAGTCCAACCAACAGGTAGGTAAGATCGTCATCACGTTGTAGGGAATTTGCGGCGACCAGCACCTGTTACCCTCGCGGCATGCGGATATCACTTATCCTCGCCGTGTCCCTGCTGCTTCCCTTCCCACTCGCCGCTCAGAACCAATCCAGTACTCAGCTCACCGCCGCTCAGGTCATCCAGCGTATCCAGCAGGCGATCCCGAAAAAGGCTCCGGCTGACACCATGGATACCATCAAAGCCGGCGACCCTGCCACAATCGTCACCGGCATTGTGACATGCTTTACCGACACGATGGACGTGCTGCGCCAGGCTGTCGCTCTCCACGCGAACCTGATCGTCACCCATGAACCTACCTTCTACAACCACCGCGACGAGAACACACTCTTCGTCAACGATCCGGTCTACAAAGAGAAGCTCGCCTACATGCGGGATCACCACCTCGTCGTCTGGCGCTTTCACGACCAGTGGCACCTCCGCCAGCCCGAGCCCATGACACAGGCCTTGGCCGCCGCCGTTGGCTGGCAGAAATATCAGCGCCCCGGCGACCCGTTCTCCTTCACCCTCCCGCCCACCACCGTCGATGCGCTCGCGCAGCAGCTTCAAACCAAACTCCACGCCCGCATCGTGCGCGTGGTCGGCGATCCCAACCTGCGGGTCACCGGCGTCGCCTATCGTCCCGGCGCATCCGGCGAAGCCAGGCAGGTCCAGGCCCTGGAGCGGGACGACGTACAGGTCCTCGTGGCCGGCGAATCATCCGAGTGGGAGACCGTCATGTACACCCAGGACGCGCAGCAGCAGCACCGCCCCAAGGCGCTCATCCTCGTCGGTCACAGCACCTCGGAAACAGATGGTATGCAGACCGCGGCCGCCTGGCTGCACACGCTCTTCCCCACGCTGCCCGTCCAATACGTGAATTCCGGCGAACCCTATTGGCTCCCCGGCCACCCGCCGCAGTGAATACAAACTTGTCATCCTGAGCGGAGCGAAGGACCTGCATTGTTCCAACATCACAGCTATCGCGAGCTTCTCGAATGGCTGTCATCTCGGCCGGAGGCTTCTTCACGCTGGTATGCCGCACGCTATCTCCTGTTGATAATCGAGCAGCAACGCACCCAATTGGCGCGATCATCCAATCTGGTATCGCTCCTATTACGCATTACGGGAGAAAAGCTATGGCGACAGCCATCCATGTAAAAGCAAATTCCCTCACTCCCCGATATTCCAATGAAGCGGTGGAGCAAATGTACGTGCGGTGGGATGCCGCCCTTTCCAACAACGATCCTGAGGCATTGTTAGCCTGCTACGCGCCGGATGCGGTTCTCGAAAGTCCGCTCGTCCCCCACCTGATGGGTGGAGAGGAGGGCGTCTGCCGCGGTCATCAGCAACTACGATCGTTCTTCGAAATCGTTGCCAAACGAAAGCCCGGCATACGCAGGTACTTCCGCACTGGGTTCTTTACCGATGGAAAAACACTGATATGGGAATACCCGCGGGAAGCACCCGACGGCGATCAGATGGACTTTGTCGAAGCCATGACGCTGAACCACAAGGGACTCATTCAAAGACACTGCGTCTACTGGGGATGGAAAGGAGTCAGCGTCCTTCACGAGGACAAATACCACCCCTAGTGCTATAAGTCGATACTTCGGGAGAGGATGCTGGCGCGGGACACAATCGCGTGGTCCCGCGCCATGATGATCAGGAACTCTGGTCAGCGGTCTTAGCCCTTGTTGTAATAAAACCGCTCGTTCGCGATCTTGCCGTTCTTCCAGTGGCGCACCGCCACCTGATTAAACTTCACGCGCTTGCCGCCCTTGAACGTGATATCCATCTCCCATTCGGAGAAGGACACATCTCCATTCACCGCGCTCGCCGTCACTTTGGCGCCGTGGAACGCCTCCACTGACGACATGAACTCCTCTTCTGCTTTGCGGTTCGCCGCCTTGCCCACCCGCGGATCTTCGGAGTTCTCCTGCATCACCACATCGTCAGCATAGTACTTTTCAAACGCGTCCATGATCTTGCCGGACAGCACATCGTCATTCAACTGCTTGTCCAGCTCCTGCACACTCGTGGCTGTTGCTGTTGCACTCATGCAAACACTCCTTGGAACCCGCTGTCCTGCAGCCGGCCCACTAGACGCTAGATGCTCGCCAACCCTCCAGGGTTCTGTGAATATCCTACGATCCTTCCGAACACCCGAGCCCTGTCTTCCGAGGAGCGGCGCCGCCGCCGAGTGGAGAGACCTTTCTTCGCCGGAACGCCCACAGTCAGCCTGACGTGAGCCAAAGGAAGCGAACCGATAAATTGCGCCGCAGGCGCATGTGCCTGGACGGCAAGTCCCAGTCCCGCTACTGCCTGGACGGAAAGTCCTCCACCATCAAGAGTGCAAACCCGTCGTACTTCTTTCCACTCACCGTCTGGATCGCCGTCGCCGTCACATGGGGCTCCGCGGCCACTGCTTCAAAGAAGCGCTGTGCCCCCTTCACCATCACGTCCTTGCTCGACGAATCGATGATCGCGCCCTCGCGCACCACGTTGTCGGTCACGATTACCGTGCCCACGCGCGACAGCCGTATCGCCCACTGCAGATACTCCGCGTTGTGCTCCTTGTCCGCGTCCAGGAAAATCAGATCGAAAGGCACCCCACCCTCAGCCACCAGCTTCGGCAGCATCTCCAGCGCCGGGCCTTCGCGCAGTTCAACTTTCTTCCCCAGCAGCCCGGCGCGTTCGAGATTCTTCCGCGCCACCGCCGCATGCTTGGCCGCTGCTTCCACAGTCACCAGCCGGCCATTCTCCGGCAGCGCCCGCGCCAGCCAGATCGTGCTGTAGCCGCCCAGCGTCCCCACCTCCAGAATTCGCCGCGCTCCCACCATGCGCGCAAACATCTGGAGCATTTTTCCCTGCAGCGCCGTCACCTGGATCGGCGGCAGATCGGCCAACTCACTGTCCCGCAGCGTCGCTTCCAAAACATCATCTTTCGCTATCAAGTGGTCTGCCAGGTAAGCATCCACCGCTGTCCACAACGCGCCGTCGTCGTTCGTCTCGCCCATGCCCGCCAGCATAATGCGACATGGAAGCAGTCACCAAGTGCGCGCCTGACGCATTCGCCTCTTCCACAGCACGCGCGCCCCTCAATGACAGCGCTCCTGCTTCAGCCTGGCACCTCGACCGAAGCGGCCGAAATGCCCAGCGGAGGAATTCTCTGGTTTGTTAGCGACGCGCCGCAGAATTCTCCCGAGCTCAGAGTGGATAATCGCTTAGGCTCGCACTTTGCGCTTCTAACCGCCATGCCCACCATTCTGAGCATCAACAGCGGCTCTTCCTCCCTCAAGCTCGGTCTCTATCGCAGCGACGATAGTGACCGCGCGAGCGAGCCGCAACTCCTTTACCGCGGCGCCACCGACGCGATCGGCAAACCCGGAGGCTCACTCACCATCTCCGATCGCGCGGGCAAGACCATTCATCACGAAGACGCCTCGCACGACTCACAATCAAGCGCCTTCGTGCACGCTGCTCAAAAGCTCCAGCAACTCAGCGGCGCCGAGCCTGACGCAATTGGCTATCGCATCGTCCATGGCGGCCCACATCTGGTCGAACATTGCCGCATTACGCCGCAGGTCCTCGAGACACTGCGCGCTTATACTCACTACGCGCCACTCCACATCCCCGCCGCGCTCGCACTCATCGATGCTGCATCGAAGCTCTACCCGCGGATCTCCGCTTTCGCCTGCTTCGACACTGCCTTCCATACCACGATGCCGCCCGAAGCCTTCACCTACGCTATCCCAGCACGCTTCCGCGACGAGGGCGTGCGACGCTACGGCTTCCACGGCCTCTCCTATGAATCGATCATCGCTGCCTTTCGAGCTTCGCCCGGGGATGGCCTTGCACCTGCCGTCCCTGCGCGCCTTGTCGTCGCACACCTCGGCAATGGAGCCAGCCTCTGCGCCATTGCCAACGGCCGCTCCGTCGACACGTCGATGGGGCTCACACCGACCGGCGGCATACCCATGGGCACCCGCACCGGCGATCTCGACCCCGGCG
>JBJMGC010000064.1:0-13696 GCA_045808105.1 Acidobacteriaceae bacterium
CGCGCTGAGCTCGGCTCGGATGCTGGCATCCTCGGTGCCTGCCTGCTGCCGTTCTCTCGTGATGAGGAAGCGCTCGGCCGCAGTCTCGCCCAATCTACTGAAGCATCCTGAAAAAGAGGTCTGTATCGATGGTCACACGCCGCACGTTTCTGGGAACGCTCTCACTCGCCGCCTGTTCCAATCTCGCACTCCCCCGAGGCATCTCGCAGCGCCTGCTCCATGCCGCCGCCCCCGCCGGGGGCGATGACGTAACCCGGCACGTCAACATCATCATCGGCACCGGCGGCCATGGCCACTGTTTTCCCGGCGCGACTGTCCCCTTCGGCGCAGTTCAGCTTAGCCCAGACACCTACGACGACGGTTGGGATTGGTGTTGTGGCTATCACCGCAGCGACACCTCCATTATGGGCTTCACCCACACCCATCTCAGCGGCACCGGCTGCGGCGATCTGCTCGACATCCTTGTCATGCCGCGCACCGGCGAGGTCAAGCTGGAGCCAGGCACACGCGAGCATCCGGAGACCGGCTATCGCTCACCCTTCTCGCACGACGATGAGACCGCCGAGCCCGGCTACTACTCCGTGCTGCTGAAGGACACCGGCATCCGTGCCGAACTGACAGCGACGGAACGCACCGGACTGCACCAGTACACCTTCCCGGCGGACGCAAAGGATGCGCACTGCATCGTCGACCTGATCCACGCTTATCAATCGCCCAAAAATCCGGTCAAGGCCGCCGAACTCACCGTTGATCCCGAGAACCGCCTTGTCACCGGAGGCCGCACCGTCAACTCCTGGGCGCCTGGCCGTCAGATCTACTTTGCGATGGAGTTTTCTGTGCCCTTCAAGGCGCAGCTCTACTCCAATCGCCAGCCGGTCGAGGGCAACACTGCAAAGGGAACTGCGCTGCAGAGCGCGTTGCACTTCAATCCACCCGCAGGCCAGCCGGTGCATGTGCGGTGCGGCATCTCCGCCGTCAGCGCAGCCAACGCTCTCAAGAATCTTCGCGCCGAACAGCCCGACTGGGATTTCGGGGCCACGCGCGCCAAGGCCAAATCCACATGGCAGCGCGAGCTCAGCCGCATTCAAATCGATGGCGCCACGCCCGACCAGCAGACCATCTTCTACACCTCGCTCTACCACATGATGTGCGCGCCTACGCTCATGGATGACATCAGCGGCGAATACCGCGGCATGGACAACCAGGTCCATACCCTCGATCAGGCGCAGCACAACTACTCTACCTATTCGCTGTGGGATACCTATCGCGCCTGTCATCCCGCCTACACGCTCTTCCAGCCAGAGCGCGTGCCCTCACTAGTCAACTGCCTCGTTGCCATGGCCGAGCAGAGCCCCGCCGGCATGCCCGTATGGCCGCTGCAGGCCGAGGAGACCGGCACCATGACCGGCTATCACTCCGCCAGCGTGATGGCGGAAGCCTGCGTGAAAAACTTCCCCGGCATCGATTGGGACCGTGCCTACAAGGTGATGCGCAAGCGCAACATGGACGACGGCTATCGCGGCCTCGCGCTCTATCGCAAGGACGGTTACATTCCCGCCGATCTCGAAGAGGAGTCCGTCTCAAAAACGCTCGAGTACGACTACGGCGACTGGGCCTGTTCCAAAGTAGCGAAGAAGCTCGGCCGCAACGATGATGTCGCGGTGCAGTTGAAGCGCTCGCAGAACTACCAGCACCTCTTCGATAAAGAGACGCTCTTCATTCGCGCCAAACTTGCGAATGGCGCATGGACCACGCCCTTCGATCCCAAGGAGATGGGCCATTCCAAGAGATGGCGCGACTACACCGAGTCCAATGCCTGGCAGACCACCTTCGGCCTTCAGCACGATGTAAAGGGCCTCATCGATCAGTTCGGCGGCCGCGAGCCGTTCCTCAAGAAACTGGATGAGCTCTTCAACCAGAGCTCCGAGCTGCCTGCAGATGCCCCGCCGGATATCGCCGGCCTCATCGGTCAATACGCGCATGGCAACGAGCCTTCGCACCACATCGCCTATCTCTACATCTACGCGGGCCAGCCCTGGAAGACGCAGGAGCGCATTCGTCAGATTCTCGACACGCTCTATCACAACGATCCCGACGGCCTGGCCGGCAACGAAGACTGCGGCCAGATGTCCGCGTGGTACGTCATGAGCGCGATGGGCCTCTACGCAGTCGATCCGGTCAGCGGGACCTACGTCCTCGGCACGCCGCTTTTCGAAAGCGCAAAGATCAGCGTCGGCGGCGGCAAGACGCTCACCATCGAAGCCAAGCGCACCAGCCCGTCGCAGAAGTACGTGCAGTCGGTCGCCCTGAATGGGAAAAAACTGGATCGCCTGTGGGTGCACCACAGTGATCTCGCCAAGGGCGCCACCCTCACCTTCACCATGGGCGATCAGCCCAATCAGCAGCTCGGCACCGACCAGAAGGTTGCGCCGCCATCCCTCACTACGTAATGACGGACCGCATGAGCACGAATCCCGGCACCACGCGCCGCGCTTTTTTGGGCGGCGCTGCATCCGTCGCTGCCGCAGCGGCAACCTCGCGTCATCTCCTCGCACAAATCAAGCCAACAGATCTCCACCAGCGCCCCGCTCCTGCCGATCGCCGCTTCTCCAGCCCCGCCGTGGAAGCCGCCATCACCCGCGTCGGCGCGAAGATCGCCGATCCCGAGCTCCGTCTCATGTTCGGCAACTGTCTGCCCAACACCCTGGACACCACCGTCTTTCCCGGCACCTTCGAAGGCCATCCCGACACCTTCGTCATCACCGGCGACATCGATGCGATGTGGCTGCGCGACTCCTCCGCCCAGGTCTGGCCCTATCTCCGCTTCGCGAAGGACGACAAGCAGCTCGCCTTGCTCATCGAAGGCGTCATCCGCCGCCAGAGCCGCTGCATTCTCATCGATCCTTACGCCAACGCCTTCCTGCGCAGTACATCCGACAAGCCGCTCTCCTGGGCCGTGCATGACGACACCGACATGAAGCCCGGTGTCGGCGAGCGCAAGTGGGAGATCGATTCGCTCTGCTATACCATTCGCCTCGCGCACGGCTACTGGAAGGCGACAGGCAGCAGTGCTCCGTTTGATCGTCAGTGGAATGCCTCTGCACGCCGCATCGTAGAGACATTCCGCCAGCAGCAACGCAAAGACTCTCACGGCCCGTACCACTTCCAGCGCAGCTCGCCGATTCCCACCGACACTGTGCCGCTGTCCGGCTACGGGAATCCCGCGCGGCCCGTCGGCCTCATCTACTCGATGTTCCGGCCCTCAGACGACTCCTGCATCTATCCGCTCTTCATCCCGGCAAATCACTTCGCCGTCCTCAGCCTGCACCAGCTCGCGGAGATCGCCGGCTCCGTTCTCGACGACAGCGAACTTGCAAATGAATCTACGGCTCTCGCCAAGGAAATCGAGACGGCGCTTGCTCAGCACGGTCACGCACGAAACAGCAGCGGTGACGTATTGTGGGCCTACGAAGTGGATGGCTATGGCAACACGCTTCTGATGGACGACGCCAACGCGCCGGGCCTGCTCTCGCTGCCATACCTCGGCTGCTGCGCCGTCAGCGATCCCGTCTATCAGCGAACCCGCGCCTGGGTGCTCAGCCCGGACAACCCGTACTTCTTCCGCGGCAAGGCGGGCGAGGGAATCGGCGGGCCGCACCAGGGCCTCAACTACATCTGGCCCATGTCCATCCTCTTCCGCGCCTTCACCAGCACCGACGATCAGGAGATCCGCACCTGCCTCCGCACCCTGCGCGACACCACCGCCGGCACGCACTTCCTGCACGAGTCTTTCCAGAAGGACAATGCCGCGGACTTCACCCGCGCCTGGTTCGCGTGGGCCAACACCCTCTTCGGCGAGCTGATTCTGCACCTCGCAGATACGCGGCCAACCATCCTCAGCAGCGCTCTTTGAAAACAACTGCGGATCATTCTCCGCCTGCGAAACTGCTGTTATCTGTGGCTGCCTGCCTTGTCTGCCTTTGTCTGCGGTAGCCTAAACCCATGCCCCAGCCCATAGCCGTCGTCGATGCCTTCACCGCCGAGCCCTATCGTGGCAATCCCGCCGGCATCTGCATTCTTCCCGCCCCAGCATCGGACGAATGGATGCAGGCCGTCGCCATCGAGATGAACCACGCCGAGACGGCTTTCCTGGTAAAGTTCGACGACGCCTACAATCTCCGCTGGTTCACGCCCGGCGGCGAAGTCGATCTGTGCGGCCATGCCACGCTCGCCAGCGCACATTATCTATGGGAAACAGGCCTTCTCGCGTCAAACGAGCAGGCCCGCTTCCACACTCGCAGCGGCCTGCTGACCGCGGAGATGTGGTTAATGTACGGCGAATGTTGGATTGAGCTGGACTTCCCCGGAGAGCCCATTAAACCAGCCTCGGCGCCGCAGGGGCTAGCCGCCATGTTGGGCGCGGAGCCGGTCTTCGTCGGCCGCAATCGCCTCGACTATCTCATTGAGCTGAAAGACGAGGCCACCGTTCGCTCACTCCGCCCAGACCTGAAGAAGATCGCAGCGCTCTCAGCGCACGAGGAAGCGCGCGGCATCATCGTCACTGCGGCCGGCAGCAGCGGTAAAGCCGATATCGTCTCGCGCTGTTTCTATCCGCACTTCCACATCGATGAAGACCCCGTCACCGGCTCGGCGCACTGTGGACTCGCGCCGTATTGGATCGCACGCTTGGGCAAGCCGGAGATCGTTGCCTACCAGGCCTCCGCGCGCGGCGGGTGGCTGCATTTGCGTCTTGCAGCAGATCGCGTCAAGTTGCGCGGCCAGGCTGTCACAACCCTCCGCGGTGAGCTCGCCCACTGAGCGCTAGCCCTTCGGCAGCTTCAACTGCTCCGCCGCGGGCACATCGCCCTCCGGCCGGAAGCATGCGCGGCACCGCGCCTCATACACGCCCGCGGCGCCCACCACCACAAGCTGCTGGTTTGTCCCCAGCCTTTGCGTGTGGATCGCCGGCGCGCCGCACAGCATGCACACCGCGGATAACTTCATCACCTCGTCGGCAATCGCCATCAGCGCGGGCACCGGCGCAAACGGCTCGCCCGCAAACGTCGTGTCTAGGCCCGCGAGCACCACGCGTTTGCCCGCCTGCATCAGCTCCATCGCCAGCCCTACCAGCGAATCATCGAAGAACTGCGCTTCATCGATGCCCACGACGTCGATGGTGTCCAGTGCAGGGAGGAGCGCCGCGCGCAGCCGCTGCACGTCCGGAACCGCAACTGCCTCGATGGTATGCGCGCTGTGCGAAGCGATCGCGTCCCGCCGGTAGCGCAGATCAATCTCCGGTTTAAAGCTCGCAATACGCAGCCGCGCAATCTGCGCACGCTTCAGCCGCCGAATCAACTCCTCGCTCTTGCCGGAGAACATCGGCCCCGTAATCACCTCTATGCGGCCCGGTTCCATGCGCCCCGGCTGTGCGCTTCCCGATTGTGTCGTCTTTGTCATGCAGAAATAAGGACCACGGCCACCAGCGCCAGCGCCATCCCGGCAGCCTGGCTTCGCGTCGTCCGCTCCTTCAGCAACGCCGCGGCCAGGACGATTGTCGCCGCTGGATAGAGGGAGCTCAGCACCGCGGCAATATCAAGCCGGCCAAGCCGCGCCGCAATCGTATAGAACGTGTTGCCGCTCGCATCGAAGAGCCCCGCCATCGCGATCAGACCCAGCACCGCCCAGCCCGGCCACAAAAGTTTGGGTTGTGCCTCCGTGTTTGCATTTGCGCCGCCCTTGCGTCGCGTTCCGATCCACGTCACGGCAGCGGCCAGCGTTGCGCTCGCCATCCGCGACCACGCCAGCGGCCATAGCACGCCGCCGCGTCCAGCCAGCTTCAGCAATATGAACAGGCAGCCAAAGCTCGCGCCCGCCGCCGCACCCAGCAAAATCGCCTTCTTCGACGACGGCGATCCCGGCGCACGCGCAATCATCCAGATCGCGACTGCCGCCAGCACGATGCCCGCAATCTGCGGCACGCGCGGCAGACCCTCCGTCCAGAACGCCCACAGGACTGGCAGCACCGCGGCCAGCACGCCGCTCACCGCAGCTGTCAGTCCCATGCCGCCCAGCGCCAGCGCCTTGTACAACACCATCACGCCCGTGCCGCATGACAATCCTGCCAGCACTCCGTAGACAGCAGATTGCGTATCGGGCCACGCCGATGCATGGATCAGCGCCAGCGACACCAGCAACAGCAGGCTGAGCGAATGCGACAGAGTCACCACCGCCGCCGATGGCAGCCGCCGCGCGGCAATGCCGCCGACAAAATCGCTGGTACCCCAAATCGCCGCCGACGCCAGGCTCAGTTCCACCGCAGCCGCAGGATTCGCGGCTACGCCGTGCGCGGCCATCATCACTGCAAGGAAGCGGTAGGGTAATAGCCGAGCCGCGCCTTGACTTCCAGATTCGGCCGCTCCACATGCACGTCGAGCGTGCGATAGCGCCCATCGATTGTCGGCAGATGGCTGTAGTAGCCCAGCGTGTACTGCGTGCGGATCTCCTTGGCGATGATGGCAAAGCTGCGCTCCATGCCATCGGCGGAGAGCTGCGCTTCCAGCACACCGCCGGTCGCGTTCGCA
The DNA here is from genome assembly GCA_045808105.1 of Acidobacteriaceae bacterium. GTDB lineage: Bacteria > Acidobacteriota > Terriglobia > Terriglobales > Acidobacteriaceae > KBS-83. The sequence goes on from JBJMGC010000064.1 coordinate 6,582, forward strand.
TAGCGCGGCAGCACGTTCTCGGCAGGAATCAGTGGCAGGTGCACGCGATCCAGATAGCCGATGCCCCATGTGGCAGCATCCCCCACCATAGTCGCGTACACCGTCACCTGGTTTCCCTGCAGGAAGTGAATCACCTCGCGCACGCTGGCCTTGGAGCGCATATCCTTGCCATCGCTGATCACGTAGATCACGCGGCGGCGTTCCCTCGGACGTGTCTGCAGCTCTTTCGCCGCAGCCAGGATCGCGTCCGAAAGCGTATGCGTCTCGTGCGGAATATTGAAGTCATAGCCCGGCCGGGCGTTGCCATTCACATTCGGATCCACCGCCTTGCCGTTGATCGTCGGGCCGGTCATGCCGAACGGACCACCCACCTGCGGGCCGCCCATCTCCGTGCCTTCCTTCTTCGAGCGCTCCAGCACCGCCGGCAGGCGATCGCCCTGCGTCGCTGTGAACGTCGACTGCTTGGTCACACCGTTGCCGTAGGTGAACACGGCGGCTTCGTCCTGCGGCGTGAAAGCTCCCTGGATCGCCGAAAGGCTCTCATTCACCTTCTTCATCGTGTCCTTGGGCATGCTCTGGTCGATCACAAACGCGACCGACAGCGGCACAGGATCCACACTGAAGAAGGCGATGTGCTGCCGCTGTCCGTTCTCGTAAATGCGGAAGTCACGATAGGTCAGCCCAGACACCTGGTGATGGTTCTTGTCCAAGACCGTCGTTGGCACAGGAATGTATGTGGTATTGGCATGGAGAACGAATCCCCGTGCCTCCTCCGGGTTCTTCGGAATGTACGGCGCTTCCTGCTGCGGTTCCCCATCCGGATTTTGTCCACTGGTCTGCGGCGGCGGAGGAGCCTGCACCTGGTTTTCATCGCCTTCCGGAGCCGGCGCCTTGCCCGGAGCCACCTGCCGGGTCAGGTTACGCAGATTATCCGAGCCCTGGTTTGCCGTCGCGCTCGGCGCATCCGGCACGCTCTGCTGCGAGCCGCTTTCCGCAGTGCTCGTTTGGCCGCCGCTCGCCTGCGACGTATTCTGCGCCGTCGGACCGTCAGGCAGCGAACCGCTGCCATTCTGCTGTGCTGCGCCAACTGCCAGTCCCATCAGGGGAACCGCTGCTACCAGACTCCACGCCAACTGCTTTCCGCCCAAAGCTCCTCCACACCATCTCCGGGGCTATCCCGTTGTCTCGCCTGCGTATCGCCTACGCAGATCTGCGTAACGAGATAGATGCAATAACGCGATGCCCGCAGCCTAAAGATCAATTGTCAGCCTACCAGAGAGACTCAGCTATCAGACGCAGAGTAAGCCAGACAACGGCAGGATCACCGCCCGAGGACAATGCAAGCTGCTGTCGCCTGCTTTATTCTGCGGTTGTCTGCCGTTGTCTTGCCCGCTCCCCCTCCGGCCCGCGCTAACGTCTAATAGAGGACGATCATGCCCCGTGTACTCTCGCTCCTGCTCCTCTGTACCCTGTTTGCGCTGCCCGCCGCGCGGCTTCACGCCCAGTCCGCGCCTTCCCCGGATGCCGCGCCGCAGGGAATGCCAGGCGATCCTAACGGCAACGACGATACCTCGCAGTCGGTCGCGACCTTCCGTCAAAATGTCAACCTCGTCTCGCTCTACTTCGATGTTCGCGACAAAAAGAACCTGCTGATCCCTCACCTCACCCGCGATGACTGCCAGGTCTTTGAGGACAAGCAGCCGCAGAAAATGAAGAACTTCACTGCTGAGGTCGATCAGCCGCTTACCCTTGGCATCCTGCTGGACACCTCAGGCTCGCAGCAGAACGTCCTGCCGCTCGAGCAGCAGACCGGCGCGGAATTTCTCAAACGCATCCTGCGCCAGAAGGATCAGGCCTTCCTCGTCTCCTTCGATGTCGACATAGACCTGCTCTCCGACTTCACTTCCAATACCGGCGTGCTCGCCCGCGACATGCAGAAGGCCCAGATCAACACCGGTACCGGCGGCGTCACCACCGGCCCGCTGCCCACCGGCACCCCGCGCGGCACCTTGCTCTATGATGCGGTGGTCCAAGCCGCGAAGGACAAGCTCGCCGGCGAGACCGGGCGCAAAGCGATGATTCTGCTTACCGATGGCGAGGACCAGGGCTCGCAGGCCAAGCTCCGCGATGCCATCGAAGCCGCCCAGAAGGCCAATTCGATGGTCTACGTTCTGCTCATCGCGGACCGTGGTTTCTACGGCGGCATGTACAGCATCGGCTACTCGGGCGACTATGTCATGCATCAGCTCGCCGATCAGACAGGCGGCCGCCTCATCAATGTGGGCAACAGCGGTAAGAAGCTCGAAGCAGCCTTCCAGCAGATCGAGGACGAGCTCCGCACCCAATACGTCGCCAGCTACACCCCAAACAACGACAAGACCGACGGTACCTACCGGAAAGTCGAGATCCAGTGCCGCCAGCGCGACGAGGCCCTCAAGGTTCAATCGCGAAAGGGTTACTACGCGATCGCGCCGGAGGACTGATTCAGCCATCGCATATATGGAGTTCGCGGCAGATCCGGCCACTACGAGGTGTCACAATATCGCTGAAAGTAATTACGAAAGTAACCTTTAAAGCTACCCCGTCCGTTGTATACTGAACCAGCGTTCGAATTGGACAGGTTTTGCTAGTTCTGTATCTGCAGTTCTCTACTTGCCGAGACCGATCTTGAATTCAGCGTCACAACTCAGCAGTAAAGGACTAAAGCAATATGGAACAGGGAACAGTGAAGTGGTTTAACGACGCCAAGGGTTTCGGATTCATCAGCCGCCAGAGCGGGGAAGATGTTTTCGTTCACCACACCGCCATTCAGGCCCAGGGCTTCCGCACCCTCCAAGAGGGTCAGGCAGTTCAGTTCAATGTGGTGAAGGGCCCCAAGGGCTGGCAGGCAGAGAACGTTCAGCCCCTCTAAACCACCCAGCAATATCGCAAAGAGGGGACGGCCTCGGTCGTCCCCTCTTTGCTTCTTGAATTCAGCATCACAACACAGCAGTAAGTAAAGGACTTAAGCAATATGGAACAGGGAACAGTGAAGTGGTTTAACGACGCCAAGGGTTTCGGATTCATCAGCCGCCAGAGCGGAGAAGATGTTTTCGTGCACCACACCGCCATTACGGCACAGGGCTTCCGCACCCTCCAGGAGGGTCAGGCAGTTCAGTTCAACGTGGTGAAGGGCCCCAAGGGCTGGCAGGCAGAGAACGTTCAACCTCTCTAAGCTAGCCGGCAACATCGCAAAAGGGACGGCCTCGGCCGTCCCTTTTGCTTTCTGTTGTCCCTCATTTTAGAAAAATCATTCTGAGCGAAGAGCCGGGTGCCCCACATCTCGAAGAGATGTGGGAAGTGAGCGACCAAAGGGAGCGCTCTCGTAGCACGCACGCGAGTGCGTCCGCCCCGTGCGGCCGGCACCTCAGTGCAACACGTATCCCACCGGTTGCAGCGGCTTCTTCTCCAGCGTCTCCCCACTCATCTCCCGAATGCTCAACTCGATATTCACCGAGATCGCATCCAGCGCAAGATCGTTTTCGTCGCGGTTGAAGGGCATCTCCAGCTCCGACGCCAGCGAGTCCAGCGCGATGAACGAGTACGCCATCACCAGCGAGACCGCGGGCGTCATCCACTCAATCGCATCCACCAGCCCAAACGGCAGCAGCGCGCAATAGAAGTAGACAACACGGTGAATCATCACCGAATAACCGAAGGGAACCGGCGTCGCTGCAATGCGCTCGCAACCGCCGAGTATGTTCGAGAGCTCCACGAGATTGCGATCGATCGCCGTCATGGTGATCTCGCCGAATGCTCCCTCGCGCTGGCGTTCGGCTACCCACTCGCCCATCGCGCGCAGAATGATGAAGGGCTTGTAGCGCGCGCGGTCTACCTCCTCCGCCAGTTCCGGAGCCAATAGCTCCGCGCTGCGCGCAAAACCTTCGCCGCGCAACTGGTCGCGCATCGCGTAGGTGAACGCAACCAGCATGTTCAGGAATTCACGTTTGTCCCCCGCCTCTCCGGTCATGGTCAGCGCCTGCCGGGTCAGCGTCCGCATGGTGTTCACCAGCGCGCCCCACAGCTTGCGCCCCTCCCACCAGCGGTCGTAAGCAGAGCTGTTGCGAAATCCCAGAAACAACGCGAGCGCCACGCCCACCAGCGTAAACGGCGTCGCATTCAGCGGGACCTTGTGCTTGAACAGCGAGCCCTCGGTCCACACCGCGACCACGCTCAACACCGCCACAATCAATAGCTGCGGCAGCATCTGCTTCATCATCGAGCCCCGCCATACAAACAGCAGGGTCCACCAGTTAGATTTGGAGCGGACAATCATCGGGTGATCCGGCACAAAAAAGAAGGGCAGCGTTATCTTAACCTGCCCTCCGCGCAATCATCGGGAACGAGTTCTGCTGGCTCTCAGGCCACCATCGACTCCTCGAGAGACGTCTTGATCTCCACGGGTTCGAGGAGCAGCGGACGAAAACTGCCGGTCGGCGGATCAAGTGAGCGGACCTCTCCGCTTGCTATGTCATAGACCCAGCCGTGAATCTGCAGGCTTCCTCGTCGCAGTCCTCTTGCGACCGCCGGATGCGCGCGGAGACTGTGAAGCTGCGCGATTACATTGAGTTCCGTGAGCACGTGCAGCCGTTCCTCCACCGGCCATACCCGCGGGTCCTGCATCACGCCCCGGAATGCGCGAGACATCGGTCCGGCATGTCCCAGCCACGAGCGTAGAAAACCCATGTCCCGCAGTTGACCTTCGTCGAGCAACGCGCGCATCTCTCCGCAGTCGGAATGGCCACACACGATAATGTTTGGGACCCGCAACATGCGCACCGCGTATTCGACAGTCGCCGCAACGCCGCTTGACGTCTCCTCGGGAGGCGGCACCAGATTTCCCGCATTGCGGCAGCAGAGCAACTGCCCTGGCGCACATTGCGTAATCATCTCCGGCATCACACGGGAGTCGGAACAAGTGATAAACAGCGCTTCCGGCTCCTGTCCATGCGCTAGGTCGGCAAAACGCCGGGCGTGTTGTGGGAAGACCTTCGATCGAAAACTGGAATAACCGGCAAGCAACTGCTGCATACAAATCCTCCTGGAGGCGCATGAGATGCGCTTCGGAAAAACACCTGAAAGGCAAAGGGCGAATGGCAGTTCAGGAAAGGCGGTGCACTGCCCCTACGAACACGCACGAATCTTCGTGTGTTGAACGCTGTGGGCTAAACCACAGGCCCAACGCCATCGACCTGGTCGGTAGTTTTGTTTTCTATGTAGCAGGAGGTGCGCGGCTCGGCCCCGGCGCACGAGGAGCGCTGCCCAGCGCCAGGACGTTCTCCCGCGCAAGCAGGCTCTCAGAAAAATCCGGTGTGACAATGCAGGCCGTTTTGAACAGCGACGCAGGGGCGGACGAACGCGGAAGCGCCCGCAGCAGGGGGCGATGCGATACCTGCCGCAGATGGCCAGGCGTTACGGCACTCGTGCCGGATCCCAGCGGATCCATTTGCCGCATTACGTGCCGCACCACCACGGCCCGCGCGTGCGTCCCGCTCGGTATGCACAGCGCACAGACTCCGCAGAGGACTGCAAGGAGCGAAAGCCGGAATGCGGCGGAGTTTCGACGGACCATGGGAGTTCCTGCGGGTTCCTGCACCTTTAGAAGAGACGCGCGTAACGTCGCGCACGTTAGCGGTGGAAAAATCGGAGAACACATCCACACGGCGAAGGAGAGAAGCCGCATCGCACTTCTCTCTCCGGAAATATCTCGCGCAGCATGGCCGCAACGCGCCGCTGTGCCACTGCCCGGATGGCAGCTCCTAATTCTTCGCGCCGGCCAACGGCTTCACTTCGAGCTCTTTTTTCGACAGATACCAAGTCTTCACATCCAGACCTGCCCCGGCGCCGTTGGTGCGCTTCGCAGCATCGCCCTGTGTCGCTGGCGGCGGCACAATCACAGACTCACCCGGCTTCCAGTCTGCCGGGCAACTCACGCCGTTCGCATCCACCGTCTGCAGTCCCTGAAACACGCGCAGCAGCTCATCGATGCTGCGGCCCAGCTGCATCGGGTAGTAGAGCACCGTCCGCACCTTCTGCTTGGGATCGATCGCGAACACAGCGCGCACCGCTGCCGTATCGGCAACAGCCTCATGCACCATGCCGTACAGCCGCGCCACCCGCTGGTCCAGATCCGCGACAACAGGGAACTTCACTTCCACCTTCGCGTGCTCTTCGATATCCCGCACCCACGCGATGTGCGAGTAGATGCTGTCGATCGATACGCCGATCAACTGCACGTTCAGCGCATCGAACTCCGGCCACCGCCGCGCGAACTCGATAAACTCCGTCGTGCACACGGGCGTGAAGTCCGAGGGATGAGAGAAGAGCAGCACCCACTTGCCCTTCGTCGTGAAGTCGCTCAGCCGGATCTCGCCGTGCGTGCTCTTCGCGATGAAATCCGGAGCCGTTTCACCCAGCCGGGGCAGCCGGGCCGTCTCGGTCGTCTCTGCAATTGTGCTCATGGTCGTCTCAACCTTTCATCATTGATGGGGATCGCTGCCGGAAATACGAAGACCCACCGGCAGCCTCTGCGGGTGGGTCTCAAGTCTTGCGTCGCGGAATGTCGAAGCTTATTCGATCTCCGCCGGACGGCACACCCGAGCCCGGCCGCAGCAACAGCTACAGCAACAGGCACGCATGGATGAACCAGCCCAACTCATCGTACTTATAAGACTAGGTTGCAGTGAAAGTAGTGTCAATCGCAGGCAAAAGAACGCAACTTGTGCGATCAATTCGCAGCGTGCAGCGCCCGCCGCGAGCTTTCCACCATCAGGCCGATCAGCCCATACGTGGCGGCATTCGCGACCATAACCTGAACAAAGTGCATGGGTACATGGAAGTGAAAGCTAACGAGGGCAATCGGTTGAACGAAAATGGTGAGAGTCCGTAAAGCGGGTTGCGCGAAAGTCATCGGGGGCATCAAGAACGTCAGCAACGCCCAGACACCCGAGAGTAGAAAACCTACCGCCGCCCACATCGCAATTCTGTGTTTCATGGCGCCGCTCCTGCAGATTCCAGTTCACCTGCATGGTACGCCTCGCCGCCACGAAGCGGCGCGGCGGTATTCCTAGCTCTTC
>JBJMGC010000065.1:0-7014 GCA_045808105.1 Acidobacteriaceae bacterium
CGAGCAGTGTAGCGGAGCCGAGCAGGGCACGAAGCTTCATGCCGGGAATGGTAAACCGAACGATGCCATGCGTGATCAGGACTCGCCGCAAAGCCGGCAGACATCCGCGCCGAATCGTTCAAGCTTGGCCGCGCCGACTCCGTTGATGGCGGCAAGCGCGGTGAGGTTCACAGGCCGCGCGTGCGCGATGGAGCGCAGCACGCTATCGCCGAAGACAAAGAAGGCTGGCTTGCCCTCCTTCTTTGCAATGCCGAGACGCCAGTCCTTGAGCTTCTGTTCGAGGAGCGCGGCCTCAGGTGAGAGATCGACGGGCGGTTTTTCGCGAGCTTTCTCCGGCTTGCGTTGTTTCGGCGTGTCGCGCGTAGTGCGCTCGCGCAGTGACAAGTCCAGCGGCGCGCCTTCGACGAACTCTTCGCCTTCGCGCGTGAGTGCGGCCTTGCGGTAGTTCACCGGCTTGCCATCCTTCTCGAAGCTGGCTTCCTCGATGCGCACCAGTCCGGCGGCGGCGAGGGCGCCGAGGACGGCGTCGAAGTCGTTGCGGCGGATCTCCTCGCGCGGATAGAGCTCTTTGTAGAGGCGGCCTGTCGACGGCGAGGGTCCTGTGCGCAGCGCCTTCAGGATGCCGCGAGCGGCCTGCTCCTCCTGCGCGGTGAGGCCACGGAAGCTCTGCGCGATGGCGCGTTCGGGTGAGCAGAAGTCACATTGCCCGCAGAGCCGGCGGCTGTCTGCGGTGTCACCAAAATGCGCGACAAGCGATGACATGCGGCAGGCGTGGCCCTCCGCGTAGCGGGCGACAAGATCGAGCTGCTGGCGGCGATAGTCCGCCTGCGAGCGGTAGGTCTTGCGCCAGTTGCCGGCATTGTTGCCGAGACTCACCTGGTCGTCATAGGTAACTGTCACTGCGCCGTGGATGTAGAGTTTTTCGAGCGCCTTCTCGAAAATTTCCGCATCCATGCGCAGCGCCGCCTGCAGCTGCTCGCGCTGCATGGGCCCGGAGTCAGACCGGCGTGACAGTGCTTTATGGATGCGTTCGAGCTCATCGAGCGCTGGATAGTCGCGCTCGAGGAAAAACTCATGAGTGCGGCGATCGGCGTAGGAGTGCATCAGGATAGTGCGGCTGGGCAGCCCATCGCGGCCGGCGCGGCCGATCTCCTGGTAATAGGCTTCAAGGCTTGCGGGTTGTGCGGTGTGGATGACGGTGCGGACATCGGCCTTGTCAATTCCCATGCCGAACGCGATGGTGGCGACCACGATTTCGAGCTTGCCGTCGAGGAACTGCCGCTGTGCGCGCTCGCGCTGCTCCGCACTGAGACCGGCGTGATACGCCGCGGCAGGGAAGTGCGCACCAAGGGTCGCGGCGGTTTCCTCAGCATCCTTGCGGGTGGGCGCGTAGACGATGGCGGGACGGCGCTCCGGATCGCGCAGCAGATCAAGGGCGCGCTCAGTGCGCATCGGCTTCGGGACTTCGACAACTTCGATGGCGAGATTGTCGCGGCGGAAGCCATGGATGAAACGGGCGGCGTCGGCCAGAGCGAGCTGCGCGAGGATGTCGTTCTGAACGACGGGTGTGGCGGTTGCGGTCAGGGCGAGCACCGGCGCGGGACGCAGCAGGTGAAGGTGCTGGCCAAGCATGCGGTAGTCGGGGCGAAAATCGTGTCCCCATTGCGAGATGCAGTGCGCCTCATCGATGGCCACGAGGGACGGCTTGCGCTTGCCAAGCATTTCGGCAAAGCCGGGGACGCGGAGGCGCTCCGGCGCGATGAAGAGGAACTGCAGGTTCCCGTTGAGGTAGTCGACGCAGGCCTGGCGCGAGGTCTGGCGATCCAGTCCGGAATGGATGCGGGCAACGCGCAGACCGCGCGCTATGAGTTTGGTGGCCTGATCCTCCATGAGCGCGATCAGCGGGCTGATCACCAGCGCGGTGCCGCCGCGCGCGATGGCAGGCAACTGGTAGCAGAGAGATTTGCCGGCGCCAGTAGGCATGACTAGCAGAGCATCCCGCCCGGCGATGGCGGCACGGCAGACCTCTTCCTGGTTTGCCCGGAATGCGGGAAAGCCGAAGGTGCGGGCGAGCAGTCCGGCAAGGGACTGATCGCTGAGGGTAGCCTCTACGGCTGCGGCTTCTGGCGAAACCGCGTCAGAGAACAAAGAGGGCCGGGACGACTGGGACATGGGTTGTCCCCATGGTCGCACAGCACACCGTGGAGAAGGCGGCTGCGATGTCTACGCGGTGGGGCGGGACTGCGGGGAAGGCGAGAGATGCTTTTCAGCCGGCTGCCTGAGCGTGGCGGCGGGCAAGCGGCGCAAGCGCAGCCAGGGACCCAGCAACGCGTGCACAGCGAGAAGACAGACCACCAGCGCGAAGGCAAGCCCGAGGGCAGTCACGAGGAACTCGGTCATACGCGCACCCGGGGCGGCGCAGAATAGTTGTCATTGCGAACTGCGGACGAAAGAACGGTCAAAGTACACCAGTCCAAAACCGCAAAAAGCTTTGCGGCCCCTTTCCCCTAGGGAAATTCTGTGCGATTTTCCACGGCATTCGCCGGGTCTCCCGGCGACGTGATGCAAAAAACGCCAGGAGTTCTCGTTTACTAATCAAGAGCCTACGAATGAGGCCAGGGAGCGTCCATACATCGAAACGGGCAGCGGCGGCCCCGGATGAACCGTGACTTTGGTAAGCGAGATCCGCTAGCGTCCGAAGAGCCGGCCAAAGAAGCTGGACTTTCCAGCCGAGCGGCGGCGCGATTCCATGGAATGAGCGGCAGCAGGTTCCGGTTGCCGGCCCAGCGGCTCGCCATAGAAGACGGCGCGCGGGTTGGCGATGCAGAGGCGGTCTGCGGTTGCCGGATCATACTGCTCGGCTACCAGGTCGAAGGCGGGCCGCAGTCGCGGCGGCCGGGACTGCGCGTCGTGTGCGTCGGTCGCGAGGAAGTGAACCCATTGGTGATCCAGGAGCCACCATGCGGATTGCTCCGCAATCTGCCCGAAGCGGCCGGTGAGGGAGTTGGCCGTGACCTGGATGAGCGCCCCGGCCTTCAGCCAGTCCGTCATGCGCTCCGGTTGGCGGGCAAGGATAGGATTGCGCTCCGGGTGGGTGATGATAGGCGTCATGCCGGAGAGCGAGAGCTGATAGAAGGTTTGCGCGGTATTGGGAGAGATGGCGCTGTCGGGGAATTCGACCAGCAGATAGTTGTGGCCATTGATAGTGTACCGGGTAGGGTGGCGCTGCGCGTCTTCCACATTCTCGAACATCAGGTGGAAGTCGCAACCGAGTCCGAGGGTGATCGCGTCGCCGAATCTGCCGGATACAACGTCCTGCAGTTCTGCAAATGAGGTGGCTGTGCGCTCCGGATCGAAGTAGTAGTGATGGCTGGAGTGCGGAGTGCAAACGATGTGGGTGATGCCGTCTGCAATCGCCATCTCCACCATGGCCAGGGAGGTATCCAGGTCGCGGGCTCCATCATCCAGCCCGGGCAGCAGGTGGTGGTGAATGTCGATCATGCTATGTGGCGATCTCGGCGGCGATGCCGCCAAGCATGGCATCTCCGGAAGGCGTGGCTCCGTTGAGGGCCTGAATCATGGACTGGAAGATCGGGAAGCCATCGGCTGATCCCAGCAGGGCTTCACTCGAACGATCGGGATGGGGCATCATGCCGAGGACATTGCGGCCTTCGTTGAGCACGCCGGCGATGTTGTCGAGTGAGCCGTTTGGATTTGCAGCAGCGGTAATCTCGCCGGAAGGGGTCGCATAGCGGAAAGCGATGCGGTCGTCGCGCTTGAGCGCCGCGAGTGTAGATTCATCACAGAAGTAGTTACCTTCCATGTGGCCGATGGGAATCTGCAGCACCTGCCCCTTGGTGAGCGCGTTGGTGAAGGGCGAGTCGCTGGTTTCGGTGCGGAGATGCACCTGCTTGCAGATATATTTCAGGCCCGCGTTGCGCAGAAGTGCACCTGGCAGCAGGCCGGATTCGCAGAGGATTTGGAAGCCGTTGCAGATGCCGAGCACCAGGCCCCCTGAGGCAGCGAAGCGCTTCACCGACTGCATGACCGGTGCAAAATGCGCGATGGCGCCGGTGCGCAGGTAGTCGCCATAGGCAAATCCGCCGGGAACGAGGATGGCGTCCGAATCCTGCAGGTCTTCCGACTCATGCCAGAGCATGGTGACCGGCTGGTGCGCAATCTGCTCGATGACGTTGTAGGTGTCGTGGTCGCAGTTGGAGCCGGGGAAGACGAGGACGCCGAATTTCATATCCTAAGGGTAGCAAAGGGGAGCCGTCAGGCCAGTGCCTTATCACGAGACAGCCATTACCATCACGGACTTCGAGTCGGTCGCGAAGCGCCGCTGCGCTGCACGCGAAAGTGGGTAGCCGAGACGCGCCAACGGATGCTGCGGGACGGAAAAAGCCACAATCTCGTACCAGACGGAATTGTCCCCATGGTGATACTCGACTCTGAAGCGTTCTTCGCCACGCTCAACGTGATGTTGCAGCGTGCCGTAGCTGAAGCCCCGCCGCCACATTTGACCGTTGTCTTCGTCAATCATGGAGATGACTCGACTTGCGCTAAGTGAGTAGAGGCCGAAGGTGTGCGCCAGCACGAGAACCGTCTGGCCTGGAGCAACCGGCTCGGCAGGATGGAGGAGTTCGACCCATCCAAGGTCAAACATCTTCCACGCTAGCAGTGCAGCATAGCTATGCTCAAAGAGCGATATGCCTTCGCCCAAGCGAATCCTATTATGGTCTACGTTGTACCGGGCGGGAAGCGCCTCACCCAGCGTGGCACCGACCTCTGGATACGAGAAGCTGTCATGCTTCGCCATTTGGCGAAAGTGGTCGATGCGTTGCGCTGTGGGGCGAGTAAGGAAGAACATCGATTACATCCGCTCCCGAGTCTAAGTGACGCGTTGCGGGTTGAGGAACCAAATGGACGAAGCTGAGGCACCCAAGGAGTCGACGACACCTGTGCCGTATGAGCCGGCCCAATCCCCGGAGATTGAGCGTCCACACCAACCGATTCCCGAACAGCCGGTCGGCTATGCGAAGGTGCAGCGTCCGGCGGTCGAATCTCTGGGCCCGATCATCAGCGGCCGGCCGACAGCGGGGCAGCATCTGCGCACCGCCGGAACTGCTCTGGTGAACTGGTGGCGCGCTGTTTCCATCGAGGCGCTGTGCGTGGCGGTGCTGTGGCTGATTGGGCTCGAGATTCTTCGAGTGCCGCTTGCGCCCGCCTGGGCGCTGGTAGCCGGGCTGATGGCATTCGTGCCCAACATCGGTGGTGTGATCGCGCTGATCGGTCCCGTCTTCTGCATTCTGGTGACCGGGAAGGATCTGGAGCGCCTGGCGTTCCTGCTCGGGATTTACGCGATCATCGTAGTGATCGATCAACTGGTGCTGCAGCCCTGGCTGATGAAGACGACAACGCGCGTGCCGATCTGGGCTTCGATCCTGGTGCCGATTGTGCTGGGCATTGTCATCCCGTTCTGGGGCGTGCTGCTGGCGCCGCCGTTGCTGGCGATCTTCTACGCGTTCCGTAAGCCGAAGAGATCCTGAGAGGGAGATCAAAGCTGTTCTGGCAACGTTGCTGGGCTAGATTTTGCCTCGCGATCGATCCGATAAAGATAAAGAGGCAACCGTAACGTCGGCAGGAGCACATTTTTCGCTTTGCAAATAAGCAGTCACTCTGCGATGGTATGCGTGGCCGCCGGAGCCGGTCGCTTCCCCCTCTACAGGTTCCAATCGCAGCCCTAAGCAGTTCATTCCCCCCAACAAGGTATTTGCAGTTTCTGCGCGAAACGTGCAGCCCGTCGCCGTACGTTGTCGTGATTTGACGTTGGGAAGAGTGAACGCCATGAAAGTTATTTTCCCCTCAATTCTCCTGCTGCTTCTGTCTGCAAACAGCTGTCCTGCCCAGGCGCAGAACGATTCAATGACTGAAATGCCGGTTCTCGCCAGCGAGGGCAGGACGGGCGTGCTCGATTTGCTGATGATTGCAAAAACCAAGCCCATTGAATTAGCAGGTAAGCCATTCACGGCGTGGGTCTACGAGATCTGCCCTCGTGCCTCGGCAGTTCACGACCAGTGCCCCGCGGGTTCAAGCACGCTCTCGCCATATGGTGGCGTGCGCCTTCAGCTTCAGCCGGGCGATCACTTGCGGATCCGTTTGGTCAATCAATTGCCGCCCGCGCCTCCAGATGCCGAACATGCGTATGACTCCGATCCGATGGGCGAGGAAATGCTGCAGCCCAATCCAACCAACCTGCACACGCATGGGCTGATCGTTGAGCCACGCAGGGCTGATCGTTCGGATCCCACATACGGTGACTACATCTACGTGTTGGGATACCCGGCTGGAAAGAAGCCGAAGATGGCCCATCCAGGTTTGGACTACACGGATAAACCGGTCGATTACGACATCTACATTCCCCAAAACCATCCATCGGGATTGTATTGGTTCCACCCACACGTGCATGGACTATCGCTCAACCAGATTTCAGAGGGAATGGCAGGACTGATCACCATCGGCGATCCGGGCGATTATCTCGGCGACAGCGGACATTTCTATGGCCTTCATGATGGCGTCACCGTCCACCACCTGCTGCTGAAAGATATCGAAGTGCAGAAGGACGGCACGGTACTGTCACAGGAAGATCCGGATTTTTGCGATGCGGATCCGGGACCGATGCAGCCGATTCGTCCAGGATGGTGTCCGGCGGTCATCGTCAGTTCGGATGGTGGGAGCACCGATTACACCGGCGGACGGTGGATCTTTTCGGTGAGCGGTCAGGTGTTTCCATCAGAGACGATCAAAGGCAAAGGGGAGGTCTGGCGGATCGCGAGTGGCTCAGGCAGCCGGGGTTATTCACTTGCCGTACGCGACGACGATACGGGCGAGCTGCTTCCATTCCAGCTGCTATCCATCGACGGAGTATCGATTGAGTCGACCGGGAAGGATACCTCCGGCTTCGCTGCCAAGGTCGGAGATCGGATCCGGCAGGTGCCATGCGGCGACGCCCAG
>JBJMGC010000066.1:0-17595 GCA_045808105.1 Acidobacteriaceae bacterium
TACGGTCTGCGCGCGATGCTGCACTCTCCCGGCGTCACCATCGTCGCGCTCCTCTCACTCGCACTCGGCATCGGCGCGAATACCGCCATCTTCAGCCTGATGGATGCGGTCATGCTGCGCTCCCTACCAGTCAAGGACCCCGGCCAACTCGTCCTCCTCGGCACGGGAGACCCCACTGGAATCGGCACCAGCATCGTCGACAGCGAGCTCTACTCCTATCCCTTCTATCGCCAGTTGCAGCAGAAGAACGCCGTCTTCTCCGATGTCGCCGCCGTCTTCAGCATGACGGACGACGTCCACGGTTTTGTTCTCCGCAGTTCAGGGCAGGCTCCCGCAGACTCCGATCTCATGCATGTGAAGCTGGTTTCCGGCACATATTTCCCCATGCTCGGCATCCAGGCACAGATCGGCCGCACGCTCACCGATGCAGACGACACCTCCGAGGGCGATCATCCGGTGGTCGTCGTCAGCCACGGCTTCTGGGAGCACACCCTCGCCAGCGACCCCAACGTTCTTGATCGCAAACTCAAACTCGGCACCACCATCTTTAATATTGTTGGCGTCGCCCCGCCGGAGTTCTTTGGCACCAAAGTCGGCGAGGCTCCGGACATGTGGGTTCCCATGTCCATGACCAAATCCGTCCCTCCCGGCTGGGACGCCTACAAGAACAACTTCACCCAATCGCTCAACCTCATGGGCCGTCTCAAACCCGGCGTCACCATGGAGCGAGCCACCTCCAACGTCAACCTGCTTCTGCAACAAATCACCCGAGGCTTCTCCGATGCGGACCTCAGCAAGAGAAATCTCGACGAGCTGGCTCGAACGCACGTTCCGCTCACCCCTATGGCCACCGGCCTTTCTTCGCTGCGACGCGAATTCTCTCAGCCTTTGCAGATCCTCATGGCCATCGTTGCGCTGGTCCTGCTCATCGCCTGCGCCAACATCGCCAATCTTCTGCTCGCCCGGTCCACCGCACGCACACGCGAACTTGCCGTTCGCCAGGCACTCGGTGCACGTCGCTCCCGCATCATCCGGCAACTCCTTACGGAGAGCCTGATCCTCGCCCTGCTCGGCGGCGCACTCGGTATCGGCTTCGCCGCTGTCGCCAACCGGCTGTTACTCCGCATGGTCTCCGGCGGTTCCGAAACTCTGCCTTTGAATCTCGGCCTCGACCTTCGCCTGCTCGGCTTCACCTTCGCTCTCACGGTCGCCACCGCCATCCTTTTCGGAACCATCCCTGCCTTCCGCGCTACTCGCCTCCATCTCACCGACTCCCTCAAGGACGGTCGCGGACCCGTCGGTACGGGAACCAGGAGCCTTCTTGCTAAAACACTCGTTGTTTCCCAGGTCGCGCTCACCCTAGTCCTCATGATCGGCGCCGGCCTTTTCCTACGCAGCCTCGTTAACCTCAGCCGCATCGACCCCGGCTTCAATCGAGAGAACGTTCTGCGCCTGCAGATCGATTCTGTCGCTACTGGCTTGAAGGACACTGACCCCCGCCTCAACGCCCTCTTTCAGCAGATCGAGTCACGCGTCAATGCCCTGCCGGGCGTCAAAGCCGCCAGCTTCTCCGCCTTCACCTTTAACGAAGGTAGTTGGAATGACGCCGTCCTCGTTGCAGGCATGCCTGCCAATCAAGACATCGGTGTCCATCAGAACGTCGTCGGCAACGGCTACTTCAAAGTTATGCAGATTCCCCTTCTCGCCGGCCGTACCTTTGGTCCGCAAGACACAGCCACCTCGCAGCGCGTCGCGGTCATCAGTGAGCACATCGCCAAAAACCTGTTTCCGCCGGGCAATCCTATCGGCCAACACTTCCACGTCGCCGACAACAAGCCGGAGAATGAGTACGAAGTCATCGGCATCGTCAAAGATGCAAAGTTCAGCGGCCTGCAGGAAAAGCCGAAATACATCAACTACCTCTTGTATGCACAACGCCCCTGGGGCTTCGGCGACTTTGAGGTCCGCTACACCGGCGAGTTCGGCGCCATAGCCGCCGCGGTCGAGCGGACCATCCACGACATCGACCACAACCTGCCGATCTCTCACGTAACCACGCTGGACGAGCAGGTCGCGCGCTCCTACACCGACGAGCGCATCGTGGCGCAACTCTCCACCTTCTTCGGCTTGCTCGCCGTCTTCCTCTCTGCCATCGGCATCTACGGCCTGATGTCATACGTCGTCAGCCGGCGGACCAACGAGATCGGCATCCGCATGGCACTCGGCGCGGAGCGCATACATGTGCGCTGGCTGGTCATGCAAGAAGTGCTGCTGCTCGTAGCAATTGGTATCGCCATAGGCGAGCCTGCGGCACTGCTTTCCAGCAAGTTAGTCGCGAGCATGCTCTTCGGTCTGCAAGCCAGCGATCCGGCGAGCCTACTGATCGCTGTCGCGGTCATGCTGCTGATCGCAGCGCTCGCCGGCTATCTGCCGGCACGTCGCGCCTCGCGCATCGACCCGATGGTTGCCCTGCGCTACGAGTAACCCGTCTACTAACCAACAACTAACGCCCAAACCGTACCCAAACTGTACCCAGATGCGCATCGGAAGGCCCTTTTGGCTACCCGATTCGACCCCAAATTGCACTCCAGAACTGCCCTGAAATCCCTTCGACCCGAGCGGATGATTCCATCGGCAACCCCTGTGTGCATGCGGCACTCGTACCAAATAGGTGATTTTTCAGGGAGGTGATTTGCCATGGCAATCGTCATTCTCGTATTCCTGGGGATCGGTCTCCTCCTCGGCGCTTCATTCTGGTTCTGGAATGCCTGGAGCAGCCGGGCTGAGGATCGAAGAGAAACCGCGACACTGCGAAGCGGCCGCCAGCACGCTGAGTCGAGCACGATGAAGCGGGGGATCGGCATCAACTAAGCCCGTGCGTGGGCCTTCTCTCCATAGCGCTGTTGATGCCAAATCCACGCCGAACGCACGATATCGTCTAACGCGCTGTACCGCGGCTGCCAGCCGAGTTCTTCCATGATGCGCTTTGAACTGGCGACCAGCACGGCGGGATCTCCAGGACGCCGGGGCTCTTCGACCACGGGAATCGGATGCCCGGTGACCCGCCGCACAGATTCGATCACCTCTCGCACGCTGAATCCCTGACCGTTGCCGATGTTGTATATCAGCCGGGAATGCGCGTCGAGCGCCGCAAAGGCGAGCAGGTGCGCGTCGGCCAGATCGCCGACATGGACGTAGTCGCGGATGCAGGTACCGTCCGGGGTGGGGTAGTCTTTGCCGAAAATCTTGATGCTCTGCCGACGACCTAAGGCAACATCCAAGATGAGAGGGATGAGGTGCGACTCCGGTTCATGCGCCTCGCCACGCCCCTCGATAGCCCCCGCAACATTGAAATAGCGCAGGCTGGCATACCGCAGACCATGGATGCGGTTCATCCAGCTCAGCATGTGTTCCACCAGCAGCTTGCTTTCGCCATAGGGATTCGTCGGCGCCAGAGCAGCATCTTCTTCGATCGGCGTGCTCTTCGGCTCACCGTAAACGGCAGCCGTCGAGGAGAAGACCAGCTTCCCCACTCCCGCCGCCAGAATCGCCTCCAACAGGCTCAGGGTGGATGCGGTGTTGTTGCGGAAGAATAGCTCCGGACGCTTCATGCTCTCGCCGGCCTCAATCAGGGCCGCAAAGTGCATGACCCCGTCCACCTTCTCATCTCGAAAAGTCCTCTCCAGCCGCTCCCGATCCGCCAAATCGCCTTCGATCAGGCGCGCGCCAGCCGGGACCAGATCCCGGTGACCGTGGCAGAAGTTGTCGTAAATCAACGTATTGTGACCGGCTGAGAGAAGCCTCAGCGCGACTGTTCCACCGATATATCCCGCACCACCCGTAATCAGGACGTTCAAGAAATTCTCCCATTTTGGACCAACTTGGCCGATTTCACGTCATTACCAACGGGGCATGAATGTTGATGCTTTGTAAAAGAGCAACCAGAGGTACTTCCCGGCCCGTCTCACCCCGGTATTATGGAGCAAACGCGTGTGTCAGTCGCGTGCTGCCGTCGGCTCCCCACGAGCCGGCGAGGGCCCTCAAAGGACAAGGACATCCAGACAGCGGGAGGCAGATTGCGATACACCTACGTCTCGCTTGGGCACCACTTTCGGGGTACTGCAATACCTTGGGAATCCAAGGTATCTTTCAAGCACTCGGAGGTACTTTCGTACCAGAGTGAGAAACAATTCCTTGCCGATTTCTGAGCTGTGAGACGAGTGCGGGCCACCCGATCAAAGGTGGCAGACGGTATCCGAAATTGCAATGGAGCGCTGGGAGACCAGCACGAAGAGTTTTCACGATCGTTAGCCGAGTAGGGATCATATGCCGACCGAACGTATTTCAGTAAATTCGAATTTTGGCCTGTTGGACGAGGGGAAGGGCCGATGGGGCTCCCTGGCGACCAGCATGGTTACGAATGTGACCATCCTGATCCTGCTGCTCATCATCGGCGCCATTCACCACCAGGTAGTGGTGAAGAAGATGCAGGCAGATGCCCTGCTTTTCCCGGTCGAACCGCCCAAGCCGCCCAAAGTTGTCGTGCCGAAGGTGAAGGTTGTCGCGCCGCCGCAGCCGCCCAAGCTCGAAGTCGCAAAGATTGAGCCACCCAAGATTCAGCCGCCCAAGCCGGAGATCGAGCCGCCGAAACCTGTAAAGCTGGATACGCCGAAGCCTGTTCCAAACATTCCGCCCGCACCGCCGAAGGCTGTTGCTCCGCCGCCGGCGCCCAAGGTCGGCATGTTTGCGAGCAATAAGCCGACACCGGTAGCCAACAATCAGATGAAGCCACAGGCAACCACCGGTGGCTTTGGCGATCCGCACGGTGTCGCTCCTAACCCGAATGCGAATCGGCCGGCAACGATCGCTGCCGTCGGGTCCTTCAATGCAGCGCCCGGCGCGAACAGCGGCGCAGGCGCGGCACGCAAAGGCACGGTGCAAGGTGTCGACTTTGGTGCGGGCGTCAAGAATGGCGTTCCGGGCGGGACCAGTCATGGCACCGTTGCTTCTGCCGGCTTCCAGAACGGCATTGTGGGCGGAACCGGCAAGCCGGGGGGCCACGGTCAGGTAGGTAGCGCCAATTTCGGCGCCGCGGTTGGCGGTCCGGGCCACGTGCAACTGGCACAGAACAATGCTGAGCCGGCATTCACCCCGCCGGTTGTGATCTCCGAACCGAAGGCGCGCTACACACCTGAGGCACAGGAGGCACGGGTCCAGGGTGAGGTCACTCTCAAGGTGCGTTTCCTCGCGAGCGGCCAGGTTGAGGTGATTGGCGTAGTCAACGGACTCGGACATGGGCTTGATGAAGAAGCACGGCACGTTGCCGAAAGCATTCGTTTCAAGCCGGCGCTCCGCAACGGGCAGCCGGTAGACCACACGACACTCATTCACGTGACGTTCCAGTTGGCATGATGGAATGTCCCACAGCACGACCAGTTTTTAAGAAGTTCGATCTAGGAGCCGGGAAATGAACCTGCGGAATTTTTGGATGACAACTCTGCTCTTGACGCTTGGCGTCACGAGTGCTCAGGCAAAGAAGGAAAAGTACCCTGCAGCTGCCGCCCTGACTCCAGAGCAGAACGCATTGATCAAGAAAGCCATTGCTGCCGAGAAACTGACCATTAAGGGCATTCAGCAGAAATCGCCTCTTGTTCAAACCTACATACAGAACATGAAGGGCGACACCAAGCTCTACGCCGTGCCGGTCTCTGACCAGTACATGCTGCAGCGCGTGGACTTCGGCAAGAGCTTCTACGGCAAGTCGTATTCGACCGGTGAGGCCAGCGAAGCCAGCCATGGCATGTTCAAGGGTTCGCTCGCGGCGATGGGGCTGCTCTCGAAGAGTCTTCTGCCGGGCAACGTCCGCTATATGCCGGACGGGTTCCTGGAGATGATGTTCATCGATCCCAGCGGCTTCGATCAGCAGCACTATGACTTCGTCTTCGTTCGCAAGGCGTTCCTCGGGACGGTTCGTTGCGATGTCTTCGACGTGCATCCCAAGGTGGGTCTCGGCAACGGCCGCTTCACCGGCCGTGTCTGGGTGGACGACGACTCCGGCAACGTAGTGCGCTTCAACGGCACCTACACCGGCGGCGAAATGGCAGACAAGGCCGACGACAACGACTACTTCCACTTCGACAGCTGGCGGCAGAACCTGCAGCCCGGCGTCTGGCTTCCGGTAGGCGTTTACGTCGAGGAGACTTCCAGAAAAGACAAGGAGCATCCGGTCTCCTTCAAAGCGCACACCTCCATCTGGGGCTATTCGCTGAAGGTACCGACACATCAATCCGACAACGAGTCGGTGAAGATTGACGACGTAACCGACCAGAGCCAGAACTCAGAAGACGTGAGCCCGCTTCAGGCGCAGCGTGAGTGGATCTCGCAGGCCGAAGAGAACGTTCTTGATCGTTTGACGCAGGCCGGTCTGCTCGCAGCCCCCAGCGACTTCGATAAGGTTCTCGAGCAGGTTACGAATAACATCATCATCGGCAACAACATCGAGCTCGCCTCTCCAGTGCACTGCCGAGTGATGCTGACCACGCCGCTCGAATCGATTGCGGTGGGCAACACCATCATCCTCAGCAAGGGCCTGGTGGACACGCTGCCGACAGAAGAAGCACTGGCCTCTGTGCTCTCCTTCCAGCTTGCACACATCGTCCTGGGACACCACATCGATACCAAATACGCGTTCAACGATCGGCTGCTCTTCCCCGATGAGTCGACCTTCGAGCGCATCCAGATGCACCACACCGATGCAGATGACATCGAGGCCGCGAAGAAGGCGGTGGTTCTCATCGACAAGTCCATCTACAAGGACAAGATGGGCAATGCCGGTCTGTACTTCGCGCAGCTGCAGCAGCGGGAGAAGGAGCTAAGTGCTCTGAACACACCACGGCTTGGCGATTCCATGCTCGACTCAACCGGACAGCCCTGGATGATCGCGATCCAGAAGCGCGCTCCCAAGCTCGATCAGGACAAACTGGATCAGATCGCAGCCCTTCCGTTGGGCAGCCGCCTGCGCACCGACGCCTGGGATGACAAGGTATATACCTTGAAAACAACGGCGCCTGTATTGCTGAACGCCCGCGATAAAATGCCATTCGAAGTCACACCGGTGTATTACAAGCTCGTTCGCTACGACCAGGCACAGAGCGCTGCCGGCGCCGAGGCATCCACGCAGCAGCAGCCCGCTCAGCCCGATCAGGCAAGCGCGCAGCCAGCCGCACAACCACAGCAGTAGGTTGATGAACAATCCCAACGCGGGGGCGGCGCAACGAACTTCGCCCTCGCGCACCACTTACCCAAGCTGTGGCAGGCGGGTCACCAGACCCGCCTTGTTGTACATCTGGAATCTGGCTGTTTCGAGAGATAATTTGTGACGAAAAAATTCCTTTTATTCGCCGCTCTCCTGCTTCTCCCGACGATAAGTCGCGCCCAGGTCGTAGCAGCCGGTAGGGGCGGCAATCAACAGTTGTACGTCGGCGCAACCTTCTCGGATTTCGATCCCGACTACGGCTGGCAGCGGCTGTATGGCATTGGCGGCTTTGCCGATTACAATCTCACTCCGAAGCTGGGAGCCGAGGCAGAGGTGCGCTTCCACCGCTTTAACCAGCTGTCCAATATTCACGAGGACAACTACCTGGTGGGACCACGGTACAGCTATCACCACAAGCGCTATACGTTGTACGGCAAAGGGCTGTTCGGGGTAGGGTATTTCAATTTCCCAGGTAACGCGGCACATGGCACGTACTTCGATATCGCCCTTGGCGGAGGCCTCGACTACCGCTTGACTCGAAGGATTTATCTTCGCGCCGAGTACGAATATCAGATCTGGCCAGGATTTGTCGGACCGCCCGATCCGACGCCGATCCCCCTGGCGAACCGTCCGAATGGACTCACCCCCAATGGGTTTGCAATCGGAGCCTCTTACCGGATTTTCTAAGCTCCCCCTACTCCTCCACACGAATGCCCCAGGTTCTTCCTGGGGCATTCGTATTTCCGGGCTGCCGCCGGTCCGCCTTGCTCAGTGCCGCCTTCGGTCAGATCCGCCGAAGTCGCCCCGCGCTGCATGGAGCAAACCGCACGCAGCACTTCGTCAGTTTCGTCTGTACATGAGAAAGGCCCGGCTTGTCTGCCGGGCCTTTACTCCTCGATTCTCTTCCGATCAAGAGTGGTGCGGGATCAGAAGTGGTACGCGATACCGATCGCCGGAGCGTTGATGTTGTAGTAGCGCTTGGTATCAAACTGGCTGAAGCCGAAGTCCGGCGCCTTCATGATGATGCCGCGGTACTCGGCCCGGATGTCGAAGCTCGGGCTCAGCTCATAGGCGATGCCGCCGCCATAGAGTGCCCCGATGTTCGTGGTCCGCTTGGGATTGAACTGCTGAGTTCCACGATCATCCAGCGCGGAGAAGATGAACCCGCCCGGACCCGCTTCGAGGAAAGGATTCCAGTTGCGAAAGGTGAAGTTGAACACATAGGCGGCCGAGATTTCCTGCATCCGCGTATGGATGTTCACGTTATTCACGTTGGCGATGTAGTTGGTGTAAAACTGCGACCACTGATAGTTCACTTCAAGCGCGCTGCGTGGCGTCACCATGTAGCGATAGCTGGCAAGGACCCCGGGGCCATAGCAGGTGCCACCCCCCGATGACGTGGAATTAACCGCGCTGGTAGCAATACTTGGCGCCCGACATCCGGATTGATACACGCCCTGCCCGGTTACATACGGTGGGAATACGACGGTGCCGCTCACACTTGCATCTTGACGGCTTTCCTGCGCAAAACTTGCTGTTGCCACAATTGGCAACAACAGAAACAGCAACGAAATCTTCTTCATTCGGTCCTGAACCTCAAGCGTGGAGCGCAGCGCAGATTTGCACCGGCCCCCCGGACGGGCGGAAGTCACTACAGGATGATCCTGGCGTTCTGCCCAATTGTACCTGCCACTCGCCTGCCCTGCATGCTGGGTCGAGCTTTCCTTAATCTCAATCGGTCGAATCCGGCTCGACTGTGTACAGATAAGGCTTGCCGCGCTCGACGGAAAACGCGCGCACCGCCTGCAAAAATGCCACCGCAGAGTGTGAGAGCATTCCAGCGCGACGGTGTACCAGGCGAAGCTGGCGATCGAGTTTGACCTCGGCGATGGGAACCTTCACCAGCTCGCCCAATTCAATTTCACGAGCCGCAGCAAGCTCCGGCAGGAACGCAACGCCATTGCCCATGGCCACGAAGCGCTTCACTGCTTCCAGACTGGGCAACTCCACTCCGATGTTGAGCGGAGTCTTGTGCTGCGCAAAAGTCGCGATGATCTGCCGGCGAAGCGGCGACGCAACGTTGTGCGCCACGAAATGCTGTGCACCCAACTCGCGCAGATGTACACGACGGCGTCCAGCCAGCGGATGATTGGCATGAACCAGGAATGCAACCGCGTCCGAATAGACAAGAATGGAGCGGAACTGATCCGGGTCAGGCCGAAAGGAGAGCACCCCAAGCTCAGCCCGGCGGGCGAGCAGGTCATCCGGAATGCGGCTGGCCAGCGAACGCTGCACCGCGAGCGAAATGTGCGGCGAAATGCGCCGGAAACGGTCCAACAGCGGCAACAGATATAAGGTTGTGTACTCGTTAGCCGCGACATTCAGCTGCCCGCGCTCGAGCGTCTTCAACTCGCGCACGGCGCTTGCCGCCTCTGCCCGCAATCCCACCAGTCGCTCAGCATAGACACGCAGCACCTCACCCGCCGCGGTGAGTGATCCATCTCGAAGCGCCCGCTCAAAGAGTGGCTCGCCCAGCTCTTCTTCCAGTTTGCGGATCACCTGGCTCACTGCAGGCTGCGTGCGCAAAAGACGCTGCGCTGCACGCGAGAAACTGCGCTCCTCCACCACCGCCAGAAACGTCTCCAGTTGCTGCAGGTCCATAAGCGGTTACGACGTAATACCAGCAAACTGGCTCTACTATAAGTAAAATTGATGATAATTCCAAGAACAATAAATTTGCTTTATGGACATGTTTTCACGCATGATGCTGTTGAGGAGCGCACATGACGCATAGTGAGACAGGGGGAAAGCCGCAGGATCGTATCGTCTTCTTTGACACCACGCTGCGTGACGGCGAACAGTCCCCGGGCTGCAGCATGAGTACCCCGGAAAAGATCGAAATGGCTCACGCGCTGGATGATCTTGGCGTGGACATTCTCGAGGCCGGCTTCGCGATCTCCTCCGAGGGTGACTTCCAGGCCATCCGCGCCATCAGCCAGGCAGTCCGCCGCCCAGTCATTGCATCCTTGGCTCGCGCACGCACGCTCGATGTCGAACGCGCCGCGCACTCGCTCGATCTGGCGGAGCGTCCCCGGATTCACACATTTCTCGCCAGTTCGGACCTGCACCTCGAAGTCAAGCTGAAGATGTCGCGCCAGCAAGCGATCGATCACGCCACCGCCGCCGTGCTTCAGGCGCGCACCTATGTGGATGACGTAGAGTTCTCCGCCGAGGATGCCACGCGCAGCGATATCGATTTCCTCGCGCAAATGGTGGCCGCCACCATTGAAGCCGGCGCAACCACAATCAACCTGCCCGATACCGTCGGCTACTCCACGCCCAATGACTACGCGCAGTTGTTCCGCGATATCCGTGACCGGGTTCCAGCAGTCGCCGACATCACGCTCTCCGCGCATTGCCATGACGATCTCGGCATGGCAGTCGCCAACAGCCTGGCCGCGATCGAGGGTGGCGTGCGCCAGATCGAATGCACAATCAACGGGATCGGCGAGCGCGCCGGCAACGCTGCGTTGGAAGAGATTGCGGCAGTGCTGATGGTGCGGCGAGACAAGTATCCCCACCCCAATTCGCTCAAAAACGACCGTCTCTATGTGACCAGCCAGATGCTGGGCGAGCGCATCAGCTTCCGCCCCGCACCGAATAAGGCGGTCGTGGGCGCAAACGCCTTTGCACATGAAGCAGGCATTCACCAGCACGGCATGCTGGCCAATCCATTGACGTATGAAATCATGACGCCCGCTTCGGTGGGGGTGCCCTCCAACAGCATGGTGCTGGGCAAGCACTCCGGCCGCCACGCTTTGGCTCACCGGTTGAAGGAGCTAGGCCACACTCTGGACACAGCGGCGCTCGATCAGTTCTATCACCGCTTCGTTGAACTCGCCGATCGCAAGAAGGCCATTTACGACCAGGACCTGGTCGCGCTGGCAACGCAGGCGAGCACGACGGCCAGCGCTATGGCTGAGGCTTAGGAGAGCCCGAATGAAATTGAAGATTTTAGTTGTCGCTGGTGATGGCATCGGCCCCGAAGTGACGCGCGAGGCAGTAAAGGTGCTGCGCAGCGTTGCGGAAGTCGGCGGTCACGATTTCCACTTCGCGGAAGCGCCGATCGGCGGCGCGGCGATTCGCGCGGAGGGTAACCCCCTGCCGCAGAAGACGCTGGACGCGGCGCTGGCGAGTGATGCTGTGCTGCTGGGCGCCGTTGGTGGCAACGAATTCAACGCGCTACCCCCCGATCGCCGGCCAGAGGCCGGACTACTGCAGTTGCGCCAAGCGCTGGGTGGCTTCGCCAATCTCCGCCCCGCCTTTGCCTACCCTGCTCTCGCTGCCAACTCCCCCTTACGGCCAGAGGTGATCGAAGGAGCCGACATCCTGTTTGTGCGCGAGCTGCTCGGCGGCCTCTACTTCGGACAGCCGCGTGCCTGGCAGCGCGAATCGAACTCGGCGTGGAACACAATGCGCTACACCCGCGACGAGGTTGTGCGTGTAGCCCGGGTCGCATTCCAGCTCGCATCCAACCGGCGCAAGAAGGTCACCTCCGTCGATAAGGCGAACGTGCTCGAAGTCTCGCAGCTCTGGCGCGCGACGGTCACGGAAATTGCCGCACAGTATCCCGATATCACGCTCGAACATCAATACGTCGATGCGTGCGCGATGCACCTGATGAACACCCCGCGCAACTTCGACGTGGTGCTCACGGAGAATCTCTTCGGTGACATTCTCTCGGACGAGTCCGGAGTCATCACCGGCTCTCTCGGTATGCTGCCCTCGGCGACCGTGGGCGGCTCTATCAACTTATATGAACCAGTGCACGGCTCAGCGCCGGACATCGCGGGCAAAGGAATTGCCAATCCACTCGGCGCGATCCTGACCGCGGCCATGCTGCTGCGTCATACGGCACATCTGGAAGCAGAAGCGCAGGCGCTAGAGTCCGCCGTGCGCACCGTGCTCGAGCGTGGGTATCGCAGTGCCGATCTTTTGCGTGCCGCGGATGTACGGCAAGCCGCTACGTCCACGGAGGAGATGGGGGCGCTCGTCAATGCGATTCTGAACGATAGCCTCGACCGCCACCAGTCTCTGCACGCCGTATAAGCAACTGCACTCGTTGCAAAAGGAAACGAACCGATGTCCCAGCCGCAAACACTCTTCGAGAAGGTCTGGCAGCAGCATGTTGTCGCCGAGCCGGCAGGCGAGCCGACAATCATTTACGTTGACCTTCATCTCGTCCACGAAGTGACGTCGCCACAGGCCTTCGATGGTCTACGGCTGGCTGGCCGCAAGCTGCGCCGTCCGGACCGGCATATCGCCACGGTCGATCACAACGTTCCGACAACCAGCGCGCAAGACCGGCTGGTCATTGCCGATCAGATCTCTGCGCGGCAGGTGAACGCACTGCGCAGCAATTGCGCGGAGTTTGGCATCGAGTTCTTCGATGTGCAGGACGCCAGCCAGGGCATCGTGCACATGATCGGCCCCGAGCTGGGCGCCACCAAGCCTGGCATGACCATCGTCTGCGGCGACTCCCATACTTCCACGCACGGCGCCTTCGGCGCGCTGGCCTTCGGCATCGGCACCTCCGAAGTCGAACACGTGATGGCAACGCAGATGCTGCCGCAATCGAAGCCAAAAACCTTCCGCATCAACATCGAGGGCAAGCTGCCCCACGGCGTCACTGCGAAAGACATCATCCTCGACATCATCGGCCGCATCGGCACAGACGGCGCTACGGGTCATGTCGTCGAATACGCGGGTTCCACAATCCGCGGGCTCTCCATGGAAGAGCGGATGACCATCTGCAACATGAGCATCGAAGCAGGAGCGCGTGCCGGCATGATCGCCGCGGATGAAACCACCTTCGCCTATCTGAAAGGCCGCAGGTTTGCTCCCCAGGGCGCGGCATGGGATGAGGCCGTTGCCCACTGGCGCACACTGCGTACCGATGACGGTGCAAGTTTCGATCGCGAGATGACGATCGATGCGGCAGAGCTTGCGCCTAGCGTGACCTGGGGAACATCGCCGGGTATGGTCACACGGGTGGACGCCACCGTTCCCTCCGTGGACGACGCGCCCAGCGAAGCCGATCGTAAGAGTTACGCCCGCGCGCTCGAATATATGGACCTGACGCCGGGCATCCGCATAGAAGATATCGCCGTCGATCGCGTCTTCATTGGCTCATGCACCAACGCGCGTATCAGCGATCTGCGCGCCGCGGCGGCCGTTGTGCAAGGACACCACGTCGCGGCAACTGTACGCGCGATGGTCGTTCCCGGGTCGCAGTTGGTGAAGAAGCAGGCGGAGGCAGAGGGACTCGATCAGGTCTTTCGTACTGCCGGTTTCGAATGGCGCGAGCCGGGATGTTCGATGTGTCTCGGCATGAACCCGGACATCCTGCAACCCGGCGAACGCTGCGCCTCCACCAGCAACCGCAACTTCGAAGGACGCCAGGGGCGTGGCGGACGCACGCATCTGCTCTCGCCCGCTATGGCCGCGGCCGCAGCCGTGACCGGCCACTTCACCGATATCCGCAACTGGCCACCCACGGGAAAGCCTGCTTCTCAAGAACCAGCACTCGCGCAGGGAGGCATACGCTAATGGAAGCCATCCGCATACTCACCAGCACCGCCGCGCCGCTACCGCTGCCCAACATCGATACCGACCAGATCATCCCCAAGCAGTTTCTGAAACGGATCGAGCGGACCGGCTACGAAGACTTTCTCTTCTATGACTGGCGCCGTATTCAAAATGGACCAAATGCGGGCCAGCCTAATCCTGAATTCGTTTTGAACAAGCCTGAGCATCAAGGCGCGAAGATCCTGATCGCGGAGAAGAACTTTGGCTGCGGCTCATCGCGCGAACACGCAGCTTGGGCCATCCAGCAGTTTGGCTTTCGCGCGGTCATCGCGCCATCGTTTGCAGATATCTTTTTCTCGAACGCGGGGAAAAATGGCCTCATTCTGGCGCGCCTCACGGACGAGGAAGTCCAGACGCTGCTTGCGCGCTCTACCGCGAACCCGAAGCACACCATCACCATCGATCTCGGGCAGCAAACGGTGAAGGACGATCAGGGATTCCACGCGCACTTCGACATTGATCCGTTCCGCAAATACTGCCTGCTGAATGGACTCGACGATATCGGGCTCACGCTGCGATACGCCGCAGCACTCGACACCTACGAACAAAAACATGACGCCGCATTCTGGCTTGCACCCAAGCCGGAGGCGCCCGCAACAGCGACATCGGAGACCCGCTAGCTCATGGCTCAGGAAGCAACGAAAAACGGCGCAGGCGCCGGCAAGAAGAATTCCATCGCCCTCACCGAAGGTCCGAACCGAGCAGCGGCGCGCTCTTACCTTCGCGCCGTCGGATTCAGCAAGGAAGATCTTCACAAGCCGATCATCGGCATCGCCAATACATGGACGGAGATCGGCACCTGCAACTTTCATCTGCGCGACATAGCTGCCGCGGTGAAGCAGGGGGTGCGCGAAGCGGGCGGCACTCCGATGGAATTCAACACCATCACCATTCACGATGGCATCACTATGGGCACGCAGGGTATGAAGGCCTCGCTGATCTCGCGCGAGGTCATTGCCGACTCAGTGGAGCTGGTTGCCCGCGGCAATCTCTTTGACGGAATCATTTGTATCGCTGGCTGTGACAAAAATATGCCAGCCACCATCATGGCAATGTGCCGGTTGGATATTCCCGGCCTCATGCTTTACGGCGGTTCGATTGCGCCGGGCAAGCTGAAGCAGCCCGACGGTTCGATAATCGACATCACCATCCAGAATGTCTTCGAGGCCATCGGCTCGCATGCGGCGGGAAAGATCAACGACGACCAGCTCGAAGCGATCGAAGCTGCCGCCTGCCCCGGGCCAGGTGCCTGCGGAGGACAGTTCACGGCAAACACTATGGCGATGGCCGGCGAGTTCCTCGGCATCTCGCCCATACAAATCAGCGGTGTTCCGGCAATGGCTGCAGATAAGGCGGATGCCAGCCGCCAGGCCGGCCGGCTGATTATGGATCTGGTTCGCAATGATCTGCGGCCTTCGAAGATCATCACCCAAGAGGCGCTGGAAAATGCGATCAGCGCCGTGTGCGCGTCCGGTGGTTCGACCAACGCTGTCCTCCACCTCATCGCCATCGCGAGCGAGATGGGGCTGAAGCTCAATATGGATGACTTCGACCGCATCAGCGAGAAGACCCCGCTGATCTGCGATCTCACGCCGGGCGGCAAGTACGTTGCAAAGGACTATCAAGATGCCGGTGGCTCGCGCGTGTTGGCGAAACGGCTGCTCGAACGCGGCCAGCTGCACAACACCATGACCGTCACGGGAAAGTCGTTGCACGAAGAGGCTGCGGCGGCAGTTGAAACGCCGAAGCAGCCAGTGATTCGCGCGTGGGATCAGGCGCTGAAGCCCACCGGCGGCCTGGTGATTCTCAAAGGCAATCTCGCGCCCGAGGGGTGCGTGGTCAAGGTTGCGGGTCATGAGCGCATCTTTCATCGCGGAACCGCGCGCGTCTTCGACAGTGAGGATGACTGCTTCGCCGCGGTGGAAGCCGGCAAGATCAACCCCAACGATGTGCTCGTGATCCGCTATGAAGGACCACGCGGCGGCCCCGGCATGCGCGAGATGCTCGCTGTAACCGCAGCCATCAAGGGCATTCCCGAGCTTTCCGAAACCGTTGCACTGCTCACAGACGGCCGCTTCTCCGGCGCCACTCGTGGCCTGATGGCCGGACATGTCGCGCCCGAGGCGCAGCTTGGCGGTCCGATCGCTGCGGTGCGGGAGGGCGACTCCATCGTCTTTGACATTCCGAATCGCAAACTCACGCTCGAAGTTCCCGATGCAGAGATCGCGAGCCGGCTCAAGTCGTGGAAAGCGCCGGAACCGCGCTTCAATGCAGGCGTGTTCCGCAAATATGCCGACAGTGTCAGCTCCGCATCGCTAGGCGCGGTCACAAGCTAGTCTCGAACAGAAATCCGGGAAACGAACGCAAAGAAAGGACTACCCATGAGCAGGCAACGACACGATTCCGGCGCAGATAAAGCAGCCCAGAGCGGTGTCGGCAGCACAGCACTGAGCGGTGTTGGCAACACCGTCCTGAGCGGTGCGGAGATCGTCTGGGCGACGCTCGAAGGCGAAGGCGTGCGCGAGGTCTTTGGTTATCCCGGCGGCGCCATCCTGCCCATCTATGACGCGCTGCGCAAGTTCCCCATCCGCCACATTCTCGTGCGGCATGAACAGGGCGCTGCTCACATGGCGGACGGCTACGCGCGTGCCTCCGGCCGCGTGGGAGTCTGCATGGCGACCAGCGGTCCGGGCGCAACCAATCTCGTCACCGGCATCGCGACTGCGATGCTCGATTCGATTCCGATCGTTGCCATCACCGGGCAGGTTTCGTCGAAGGTTCTGGGCTCAGATGCTTTCCAGGAAGTCGATATCACCGGCATCACGCTGCCGATCACGAAGCACAATTTTCTCGTCACGCGCGCGGAGGACATCGCCCGCACCATTCGACTTGCTTTCCAAATCGCTACATCCGGCCGTCCCGGTCCGGTGCTCATCGATATCACGAAGGATGCACAACAGGCGACCGCCTCGTTCGAGTTTGCATCGGCTGCTCCTGCGGCTGCGCGGCCTCATCCCATGCTTCGGGCCGAATCGAGCGCGATTCGCGAAGCCATCGCGCTGATCCAATCCGCAAAACGGCCTGTCATCCTCGCAGGACACGGGATCACGCAATCCGGCGCGGAGCAGCAGGTGCTCGCCTTCGCCGAATCGCAGCAGATTCCTGTCGCCTCCACGCTGCTCGGGCTCGGCAGCTTCCCTGCCGCGCATCCGCTGCATCTCGGCATGATGGGCATGCATGGCGAATCCTGGGTGAACCATGCGATCCAGGAGGCGGACCTGCTGCTCGCGTTCGGCATGCGCTTCGACGATCGGGTCACGGGGAATCTGACTCACTACGCGCAGAACGCGAAGAAGATTCACATCGAGATCGATCCCTCGGAGATCGACAAGAACGTCCGCGTTGATGTGGCGCTCATCGGGGATTTGCGCGGTGTGCTGGAAACCCTTCTTCCGCTGTTGCCCAAACGGATGGACAGTGGCTGGCTGCGGCAGATCAACGCATCCAAAGGCACAGCGGCCGTACGCGACATCATCAACCTGCCGGACAACGGCCATCTCTACGCCGCGCATGTGATCCATGACATTTGGCGGGAGGCGCAGGCCGCCGGACGCGAACAGGACACCATCATCGTTACAGATGTGGGCCAGCATCAGATGTGGGAGGCGCAGTACTTCAAGCATGAGGCGCCA
>JBJMGC010000067.1:0-12657 GCA_045808105.1 Acidobacteriaceae bacterium
GCCGGGCAGCGCGCCGATGTAGGTGCGCCGGTGGCCGCGGATCTCCGCCTCGTCGCGCACGCCACCCAGCGACATGCGGACAAACTTGCGGCCGGTAGCTTTGGCGATGGACATGCCGAGCGAGGTCTTGCCCACGCCCGGAGGTCCGACGAAGCACAGGATGGAGCCCTTCGGATTTTTCACTAGCTGACGCACGGCGAGGAACTCGAGGATGCGCTCCTTGATCTTCTCCAGGCCATAGTGATCGGTGTCGAGCACCTTCTCCGCGGTATCAATGGAGCGGGTTTCCTTCGACTTTTTCTTCCACGGCACGGCCAGCAGCCAGTCCAGATAATTGCGCGAGACAGTGGACTCAGCGGACATCGGCGGCATCGCCTCGAGCTTCTTCAGCTCCTGCGTCGCCTTGTCCATTACGTCCTTGGGCATCCCGGCGGCTTCGATCTTCTTTTTCAGATCATCGAATTCGCTCTTCTCGCCGCGGCCCAGTTCCTTCTGAATGGCCTTGATCTTCTCGTTGAGGTAGTACTCCTTCTGTGCGCGCTCCATCTGCCGCTTCACCCGGCCCTGGATGGAACGGTCCATATTCAGCTTCTCGATCTCCATGTCCAGCAGGTCGGCGATGCGCGCCAGCCGTTCGGTGGGATCAAACAAATTGAGGAGCTCCTGCTTCTCTTCAACCGTAAGCTGCAGGTTCGCGGCGATGGTGTCGGCCAGTTTGCCCGGCTCATCCATACGCACCGCGGCCACAATGGACTCGTAATTCAGGCTCTGCTGCAGCTTCACATACTGCTCAAACAGGCCGGTCACCTTCTGCATCAACTGCTCGGTCTGCGGCCCGGCAGGGGCAACGCGCGGGATGCGCACGGTAGCCACGAAGAATCCATCGGAGTCGTTCACTTCGGTGGATTTGGCGCGCTCTAATCCCTCAACCAGTACTTTAATGTTCCCGTCCGGCATCTTCACGCTCTGGACGATGTTGCCGATGGTGCCGACAGCGTAGACGTCATCCGCCTTGGGCTCGTCGATGCTCGCATCGTGCTGTGTCGCGAGAAAGATGCGACGATCGCCGTTCAGCGCCTCTTCCAGCGCGCGGACGCTGGACTCGCGTCCCACGATGAATGGCGTCATCATGAAAGGGAAGATCACCATCTCGCGGATGGGCATCATCGGCAGCTTACGGATCTCGCCGCGTTCTTTGGTCTCCCTGGGCTCTTTCGGGTCTTTGGTCGCCACGTCTGTCCTTCCGCTCACGATTGCCGGTGAGCATCGGCATCAAAAAACCTGCGTCCAAAACGCGGTAAGCGAGACAGCCGGATTCGTGCAGGGTCCGGCGTGTGTTTGTCAGATGTTGCAACGCCTGCGGGAGGCTCACCTTCAGGCGAATTCGTGCGGGGACAACGTATGCTAACCGACAACGCGCGGTTGTGTATCGATCCCTTACAAAAAGGGTAAACCATCGCGTTCTTCCGTGCACATTTGGTCCGGACCAGGCGCTCTAAGTTGTTGCTGCATTTCGATGTGACGAAAGTGTCTCCACCCTCAGATCGAGTTTCGTCCCCAGCCGTAGGCTGAAGACGACGGTACTGTTTACCCGTTATCGTTCGACAACTTCCTTCTCAGGATACGCAATGAGGAGGGAATCAGTGGTCCTTTTCCGGAGAGGCACTTGCGAAAGATCTTCGTCCTACCCCTGCTGTTCACCATCCCGGCAGCCCTACCGGCGCAGAGCAACTACGCTGCGTTACGCGGCTATGTCACTGACCCGCAACAGCGCGCGATACCGCAGGCCCATGTACGCATCACCTCGACCGTTACTGGAGCAGCGCGCCAAGTGCTAAGCGACGGAGCAGGCCTGTACGACGCCGAGGGTCTCCCACCCGGTCCATATCATGTTGAAGTCACAGGCGCAGGATTCAGTCCAAGATCCGAGCTCATTCAGCTCGAAGTCGGCCAGCAGATGACGCTCGATCAGCCGCTCCAGCTGGGCAAGCAGGCGGAGACGGTCTCGGTTTCTGTCGCTCAGGAAGTGCTGAAGACTGCCGATGCGAGCGTGGGCGAGGTGGTGGACCGGAAATCGGTGGAGCAGCTTCCGCTCAATGGACGCCAGCTCATCGACCTCGTGACGACGGTGCCCGGCGCGCACCAGGGCAGCGGCGCACAAACGGGCAATGCCAACCCGCTGTATTGGCGCCCGGGCCAGTTCTCCGCCATCAGCATCAGCGGAAGCCGGCCCAACGCCAATTACTTTCTCCTGGATGGTGCCACCAACACCGATCCAACATTCAATACGCAGAACTTCAGTCCGTCGCCGGACTCGGTGCAGGAATTCCAGGTGCAGACCGGCAGTTATAGCGCGGAAATGGGCGGCGCCGGCGGAGGTCAGATCAACATCGCGACCCGCTCCGGCACTAGCGCCTTCCACGGCACCGTCTATGAGTTCCTGCGCAATGGAGCCTTCGACGCCCATACTTTCGGTGACATGGGCATGACCAATCATCTGGTGCAGAACAACTACGGAGCGGCGCTGGGCGGTCCTGTTTACGGCAAGCGCACCTTCTTCTTCGTGAACTACGAAGGCTATCGTCATGTTGCCGCGGATACGATGACTGACACCGTGCCCACCGAGGCGGAAGCCAATGGCGACTTCAGCCAGAGCGGCGTCACCATCTACGACCCGGATACTACGCAGCCGAACCCGGACTTCAACCCCAGCCAGCCGGTAAGTGCAAAGAATCCGCAGAGTATCCGCAGCGCGTTTCCGAACAACATGATTCCTGCCAATCGGATCAACGGCGCCACGGCGGTGATGCTGAAGAACTACATCCCCCGTCCCAACATGATGGACATGGGGTCCGCCATGACGATGAACGGACAGCCCGGCGTCGTCGGCGCGGGAAACGATGCGAACAACTATCTGGATATCCGCAACGAAGAGCACTACACCGACCAGGGCACGCTGCGCATCGATCGCAACTTCAACAACGGCAGCAACGCCTTCTTCCGTTACAGCGCGCAGGGCGAGCACGGTTTCATGCCGGAGAACCTGCCCGGCTTCGGCTACTTCCATGACAACCTGTCACAGCAAGGCGTGCTCGGCTCGAGCCAGGTGCTCTCGCGATCGCTGCTGAATACCGCAACGCTGGCCATCTCGCGGCTCAGCATGAACCACACGACGCAAAGCGCCGACACGAACGACATCGTTAGCCAGCTCGGCATCCAGGGCGTTGGCTTTGGTGGACCCGGGGCGTGGGGTGCGCCCTACTTCAGCGTGCAGGGCTACTCGCCCTTCGGCGACAGCTACGCGGCCACCCCGATGCACGCCTGGGACACAGTGATTGAGGGCCGGGACACGTTGAGCTGGCAGAGGGGACGGCACAGCCTGAAATTCGGAGGCTCCTATCAATGGTTCATCTGGCCCATGTGGGGCTTCTTCCAGAACCGCGGCTACTACCAGTTCACCAGCGGTTTCACCACCCAGACCTTAACGAATGATGGCACCGGCTCCGCGCTCGCCAGCTTTCTACTGGGCATGCCCGTCGTCCGGCAGCGACAGGCCGGTGTGCCGCAGATGAATCTGCGCCAGTGGTACGCCGATGGTTTTGCGCAGGACAAATGGCGCGTGACTGCAAGCACCACGCTCGACTTCGGTC
This sequence comes from Acidobacteriaceae bacterium, assembly GCA_045808105.1. Taxonomy (GTDB): domain Bacteria; phylum Acidobacteriota; class Terriglobia; order Terriglobales; family Acidobacteriaceae; genus KBS-83. Next base: position 3,651 of record JBJMGC010000067.1, read on the forward strand.
TCCGCTACGAGTACATGAGCCCACTGTGGGATGTCACGTATACCAACAGCAATCTCATCTTCAATGACGGTGTGCCCTCCCCCTTTATCGGCGGGCAGAACGGTTATCCTCGAGGATTGATGTATGCCAACCGGGCGAACTTCGCGCCGCGGCTTGGAGTGGCGCAGTCGCTGCCAGATCTCGGGCTGGTGCTGCACGCGGCGTATGGCATCTTTTACACGCCGGTCGATATGAACACCTGGTGCAACCAGCGCCACAACGTCCCTTACGTTTTTCCTGAGACGGCGCAGAGCGACAACTACACGCCTTCTGCGGCCATTGCCAACTACAACTTCGGCGATCCGGTGCTGGGCAAAACGGTAGTCAGCTTCACATCGCTGGATGTGCATGCTCCGCCGCAGTACATCCAGCAGTGGAGTGCATCGGTAGAGAAGTCGCTTGGCAGAGAGACCACGCTGGAGGTCGGCTACATCGGCTCCGGTGGCTTCCATCTGCAGCGCGCGCACCTGATCAACAATGCGCAGCCGGGTCCGGGTGCGATTCAGCCGCGTCGCCGCTTCAAGAGCATGCAGTTTGTGCCGGGAACCGTGCTGCCTTCCACCGTCAAGGTCGCTAACCCGAGCAATCCGCTCTTCACCCCGGTGAGCACCATCAACCTGCTCGAGAACACGGCGCAAAGCTGGTACGACGCGGGATACGTCAACGTGCGCCGCCGCTACGCACACGGGCTGAGTCTGCTTGCGAACTACACGTTTGCGAAAAGTTTGACCAACGCGCCGGACTTCCGCTCTCCCATGTATGAGTCGGCCATTCCGCAAAATGACGATGACCTGCAGGCAGAGCGGGGACCCGCTTGCGATATTCGCCATCGCTTCTCGCTTAGCGGCGTCTACGACGCGCCATCATGGAACCGCTCGCGCCTCAGCACCGTGCTGACGCAGAACTGGCGGCTCTCGACCATCTACCAGGCAGAGAGCGGCTATCCCATGACCATCTCCGTCTTTGGCGATACAGCTAACGCCGGCACCGCACTGGGTGAAAATCCCATTCGCGCAAACCTTACCGGACAGCAGATCTTTGCTCATGGCACGCGCAATCCGCGGCAGTGGTTCAATCCCGGAGCATTTGCCGCGCCTCCGGCGTATACCTTCGGCAACGCGGGACGCAACTCGGTCTATGGCCCGGGCATGCAGACGCTCGATGCGGCCGTTGTGCGCGCGTTCTCGCTCACCGAGAGAATGAAGTTCGAGACGCGCGGAGAGTTCTTCAACGCGCTAAATCATGTCAACTACGATGTGCCCAATCGATTCGTGAACACTGCGGGCTTCGGCACCATCACGGGCGCGATGTCGCCGGGGCGGCAGATCCAGTTGAGTGCGCGTGTTTCGTTCTAGCATTCCCAAAGAGAACAAAGGCGCTGCTTTGAGCAGCGCCTTTGTGTTGTCCGGGAATGTTACGGACTAGCCGGCCTTCTCCAGCAATTGTTCGGAGAAGTCGCGCTTCGCGACCATTTCGGCCGTGATGTCCAGCTCCTTGATCTGCTTCTTGCTGGGCAGGTGGTACATCAGATCCAGCATCAGTTCTTCGAGGATCATGCGCAGCCCGCGCGCGCCCACCTTGCGATGCAGCGCCTCGCGCGCCACGGCGATGGTCGCGTCATTGTTGAAGTTCAGCTTCACGCCCTCGTAGTCGAAGAGCTTCTGGTACTGCTTCAGGATGGCATTGCGCGGCTTGGTCAGAATTTCGACCAGCGCCACTTCGTCCAGCTCGTCCAGGATGCCGATCACCGGCAGGCGCCCGACAAACTCCGGGATCAGCCCGAACTTGATCAGATCCTGAGGCTCAGCCTGGCGCAGCAGCTCGGTATCGCGTTGTGCCGCGCTCGCGTTCTCCGCCTTTGCTTGTTTCTCCGTCAGCGCTTTGAAGCCGAGTGCTTTCTTTCCAACACGGCGACCGACAACGCGCTCGAGCCCAACGAAGGCCCCACCGCAGATGAACAGGATGTTGGTGGTGTCGACCGGCGTGAACTCCTGGTGCGGATGCTTGCGGCCGCCCTGCGGAGGCACATTGGCCACGGTTCCTTCGAGGATCTTGAGCAGTGCCTGCTGTACGCCCTCGCCTGAGACATCGCGCGTGATCGACGGATTCTCGTCCTTGCGGCCGATCTTGTCGATCTCGTCGATGTAGATGATGCCGGTCTGCGTCCGCGTCACGTCGCCATCCGCCGCCTGCAGCAGCTTGAGGATGATGTTCTCCACATCCTCACCAACGTATCCCGCTTCGGTCAGCGTGGTTGCGTCGACGATGGCGAAGGGCACATCGAGCATCTTGGCCAGCGTGTGGGCCAGTAGCGTCTTGCCGCTGCCGGTGGGGCCAACCAGCAGGATGTTCGACTTCGACAGCTCGACATCGTTGCCGCGGGTGCGGTTCATCTGCACCCGCTTGTAATGGTTGTAAACCGCGACCGCGAGCTTCTTCTTGGTCGTCTCCTGGCCAATGACGTACTCATCCAGGAACGCCTTCACCTCCTGCGGCTTGGGCAGGTGGGCAGGCGCGGCGCCCGGCTGGGTTTCCGTCCGGTCGTCGTCCAGGATGGAGTTGCACACCGCGACGCACTCGTCGCAGATGTACGCACGCGGATAGTCGCTGGGGGAAGAGATCAGTTTAGCTACAGCGTCCTGCGATTTGTGGCAGAACGAACAGCGGAGTGTCTCGTCGGAACCCGTGCGCGTTTTCATGGAATGTGCTCCTTCTCGCCAAGGTCCTTGTCGTCCGCTTAGCTGCGCGGACGATCGATGATCTCGTCGATGATGCCGTATTCCTTAGCCTGTGGGGAGTTCATAATGAAGTCCCGCTCGACGTCCCGCTCAATACGTTCGAGCGATTGACCGGTGTGTTTGGACATCAGGTTATTGGTGATCTCGCGGATCCTCAGGATCTCGCGAGCGTGGATGTCAATATCCGTTGCCTGGCCAGAAAGCCCGCCCATCGACGGTTGGTGGATAAGGATACGCGAATTGGGCAGCGCGAAGCGTTTGCCTGTCGTGCCGGACATCAGCAGAAAGGCTCCCATGGATGCTGCCTGGCCGATACAGTACGTCACTACATCGTTCTTGATGAACTGCATCGTGTCATAGATGGCCAGACCGGCGGTGATGGAGCCGCCCGGCGAGTTGATGTAAAGCTGCAGGTCCTTCTCCGGGTCCTCGCCGGAAAGAAAGAGCATCTGCGCGATGACCAGGTTGGCGATCTGATCGTCGATCGGTGTTCCGAGAAATATGATGTTGTCGCGCAGCAGACGGCTGTAAATGTCGTAGGCGCGTTCGCCCCGGCTCGTCTGCTCGATAACCATCGGTACAAGTGCCATGCTCTTCTCTGTGCTCCTCGCCTGCCGATGCTTGCTCCGGCTGGCTGGTTCTCCTGCTTCCCAACAGAACTACAACTAAAGTCGCGCGTACAAGAGCTTCGCGGTCTTGTCCCGTCGAATTTGTTCCCGGATTCTAGCGATCGACCCATCCTGCGTCAATCGCACGGTCAGGGCATCCAGTGGTTCACGTAACTGTAGCGAGAGCAACTCCAATTCCTGCTTGACTTCCTCCTCCGATACGCCGATGTTCTCCGCGTCCGCGATGCGGTCGAGGATGAGCAGCGACTTCACCTCGCTGGTCGCCGAGTCGCGCTGCGCCGCTCGCAGTCGTGCGAAATCCAGCCGTTTCATGTCTTCTTCGCGCATTCCTTGCGACGCAAGAGCGCGCAAGCCGCGGTCCAGCCGTGTATCGACCTGTTGCTGAATCATCGACTCCGGTACGGGAAACTGGAAGCGTTCGCTCAGCGCGGTCAGCAGCCGGTCGCGTGTTTCCGACTCGGTACGGCGATCCTTTTCCGCCTGCAGGTTCTCGCGGAAGCGGGTGGTGAAGTCCTCGTAGCTTGAATAATCTCCAAGCTCTTTTGCAAAGTCATCGTTTAACTCTGGCTGCAACTTCCGCTTGATGCCCTTGACGATAACGTCGTAGGCAACGGTCTTGCCGGCCAGGCGTTTCTCACCGAAATCCTCCGGATAGCTCATTTCGAACTTGAGTTCCTGTCCGATGGTGGCGCCGCGCAGTGCTTCCGTGAATGCGGGGAGGGTATTCGATCCGCCAACTTCGAGGATTACGTCTTCCCCGGTGAGTGGCGCGGTTTCGCCTTCCGGCTGCTGGATGCTGCCGGTGAAGGCGATCTGGGCCCAGTCGCCATCGGCCAGCGGACGCTCCTCTTCGACCGGCTCCATCGTGGAGCGAGAGTCGCGCACTCGCTCGACTTCGGCTGCAAACTCCTCGTCGGTGAAAGCCGCGCTCGGCTTCTCTACCTTCACATCCTGGTAGCCCTCGACGGAAAACTCCGGCATGATCTCGAAGCTGGCCTTGAACCAGAGCGGCTGACCGTCTTCCATCTTCATGTCGACGACCTGCGGCTGCGAGACGAGTTTGTGGTTGCCTTCGGTAATGGCGCGCTGGAAATGCTGCGGCATCACCGCCTCGAGCACCTCCTGGCGGATGCCCTCAGCAAAGCGAGCGCGGATCAGCGACTCCGGAACCTTGCCGGCGCGGAAGCCAGGGATGCGCGCCTGCTTCTGATAGCGCTTCACCGCCGAGCGCATGGCACGGGAGACTTCGTCCTCCGGAATAGTCACCTCAATGGTGCGGGTGACCTCAGGATTGAAGGTAGGCCCATGCTGGTGCGTGTGATCGTGGCCCGCATGGTCGTGTTCACCGTGTTCGTGCTCGGCGCCCACGTCAGGCTGGGCTGCAGAGGTGTTCTCGGGAGTGGTAGGGGTCTCGACAGTATCTGTTGTGCTCAAGTGTGCCTTCCGTGAATGTCTGCGCCTGCAATCTGATAGGACGGAGAGCCTGGTGGACGCAGTTGCGTGTCAGGCGAGGTGTAGGCAGGCGCCTGATTCAATGGTAAGAGGCTTTCGAGAGGGGGTCAAACCGCGCGGGCGTTCGCGCCAGGAACAGTCACGTATTGCTGGAAAGGTATTGCTACATCGCCGGGCGAAACGCCCTGTTCTGACCGGCAGCGCTTTCCGATGGTAGCGGAGCACGCACGCGGCCGACGAAGCGGGGATCGGAAGCTCCGCAGGCCAGGAAGTTCGCGCGCGCAGCCGTCAGGCTCAGGGTGCCATTGGGGCCGCCACGTACCACATCCGCATCCGACTCATCCTGTCCATCGTCCTGCCACCAGCAGACGGGGCACAGGTCGAACACTCCAGGAGCGGTGAGCGTCCGGCTACCACAGCACAGGCAACGCACGTTAATGGTCTGCATACACGTTTAAGACGACACAGATCTAGCAGAGTTGCACAAAATTGCCGTGAAGATTCCATGACCTCAGTCATGGACAAGCGAGCGCGATCCCAAAATGGAAAGGCGCCGCGAGCTGAGAAGCTGCGGCGCCCATTTCCACGTTTAGTTCACTTCGCGGCAGGAGGCGTAAACAACTCCAGCTTCACCTTCCAGGTCACAGACGCGCCCGGCTTGAGCGTCACCATGCCGGTATCCATGCCATGCCACACTTTGGCAAACGGATCGCCGAAGTTGAACTGCTCTTCGATGGCCACAAAGTTCTTTCCCGGATCGGTCGGCGCATAGACCTGCACCGTCTTGATCTCCGGCGATTCGCCCAGCACGTGGATGCCGTAGTCGGAAGCAGGATCGGTCAGCCGCACGTCCACAGCGCCATCCGTACGGGTGAGTTTCGAAAAGTTGTCATCGAGGAAGTCCCCGTCCAGCGGCTTGCCGTCCGGAGCGTTGAAATCATACTTCGTACCCTTGACCGGCTTCAGCTTGCCGGTGGGGAAAACGTCGTCGTAGTTGTTCACCAGCGCCAGCATCGCTCCAGGCACATGCAGCCGCGCCTGCGTACGGTCGCCACTGGGGATGGCGAAGTACGGATGCCATCCGATCGCCATCGGTTCGTCCTGATCGCCGACATTCTTTGCCGTGATGGTCGCGGTCACGTCTTTGCCGGAAAGCTCGATCGTGAAATCGAGATCGGTCTTGGAAAGCCAGTGACCGCCGAAGTCGCCGGCGTGAATGGTGCCCGTCACTGTCTGGCCGTCGGCCGAATCAGCCACCTTCACATCATCCGTCTTTGAAGTCAGGATCAGGCCGTGGATCGAATGCACCTCCGCGCCCGGCTTTTTGCCGGAGAAATTCGCCGGCAAAGTCAGGGTCTTGCCGTGCCACGAGGTGGTGATGCTTTGCTTGTCATCGGAAAGCTTGCCGCGAATGCGATTCGGATAAGGCACCAGGAAGGCGCCCCCGAAGGCGAAGGATGCGTTGCCATTCTTATCTGCGGGATCGGAGCCGCTGAGCTTCGTCTGCACGTCGCTGAGCGGAGGCGCGAAGAAAACATTCGTTGTGCCCTTGCCGGGAAGATTCGCGGTGATCTGCAGCAGGTTCATGCCGCGCCCGGGAATCACAGTTGCAGAGAGGAACTCCGGCGTGGCGCCGTTTTGCGTGGCCTTGCGCTGGAGCGTGACGACGTCTTCTCCGTTGATCTGGGTTGCGTTCTGGGTCGCTGCCGGGGGCCCATTCTTCGGATTGACCGATTCAGGCGGCGCAGCGGACTTGCAGCCGCCGGCAAGCAGCAGCGTGGCACCCAGCAACAGGGCGGGTGATGCGAATGTTGACGCGAATGTTCTGTTCACAACCGGTCGAGCGGAAACGGGCATGGATTCTTTCCTCGAGTGGGGAAGCGTTTGCATCGCAACGGCCAGGCCGCCGGAGGCGCACCCATTCTACGCTGCGGCTTATTCAGCACCGAGGCAGCGCGCTCGCGAATCCGGCCAGCCACTCCATCTGCTCGGGTGTGTCTGGCACCTGCAGGCCGCGTCCATTCGAGATGAGCCGAAAGGCGTGCTCCGGAGAAATCCCTTCCACGCAGAGAACCGCCGCAAGCAGCAGCGAGGAGCGCCCGATACATGCGCGACAGTGCGCGCCAATATTCTTGCCGTGCCGGCGCTGGGTAGCAAGCTCCTCGGCCAGAGCATGCAAACCGCGGTAGGAATCAGGGACACTTCGGTCAGGAATAGGGAACGAGCGGAACTCAATGCCGGCCCGCTCGCAAAGCGCCCGCTCGCGCGTGAGTCCCAGCTCCGTCGCTTCCGCCGGGGTCAGTAGAGAAATGAGGATGTCAATTCCGTCACTGCGAATCGCAGCCAGGTCATCCAGCAGCCACTCGCTGCCGCGCGGACGCGGCACGATTGCGAGGCGCCCGTTGGCCCCTGGATTGACCCAGAAGACTGTCATGGTACGTCCATCCTCGGTAAAAAAGCCCCGGGTACGGGCTGCAACCCGCGTCGAGGGAATACATGAAAGACTTTCCAGCTCTGCGGATGTCACCCATTCGCAGAGCTTTAGCATAACTTCGGAGCTCTTTTCCGGCCCCACCTTCTGCACTACGCCGGATGCCGGTGCAAAGTTCCGTTGCAAATCTTGGTAAGACTGGCTACATAATCCGACGTCTCATTCTCGCTCGGAATCCCTTCGGAGGCTGCCGACAATCCCCGCAGAACCGCGAAAGCCCTAAACTATCTTTGGCGGCCGTAGCCCGACAAGTCGCATAAGCCGCCTACAAGTACTCATCCATGCCGCCTGAGCCACCCACCGCATTTGAAGCACTCAACCAGCGCATCGTCCTCTGCGAGCGCTGCCCCCGCCTGCGTTCCTATTGTGCAGATATTGCCGAGAAGCGCCGGCGGGCTTATCGCGATGAAACATATTGGGGCCGCCCCGTTCCCAGCTTTGGGGATCCCGCCGCGCGCGTCCTTGTCCTCGGTCTGGCCCCGGGCGCGCACGGATCCAACCGCACGGGTCGCCCCTTCACCGGCGACGGCTCGGGTGATTTCCTCTATCCCGTCCTCTACGAAGCAGGATTCGCGTCCCAGCCCGCCGCACGCAGCCGCGAGGATGGTATGCAACTGCGCGATGTCATGATCACCTCCGTCGGCCGCTGCGCGCCGCCTGACAACAAGCCGGCGCCGGCGGAGCTGGCGAACTGCGCAGGCTGGCTCGACGAAGAGATAGCGCTGCTCACGCGTCTGCGCGTGGTGGTGTCACTCGGTCACATCGCCTGGAACGGGTATCTTGCCCACCTGCGGCGCAAGGGCCATCGAGTGAAATTAAGCGACTATCCTTTTTGTCACCGTGTCGAGTACGATATGCCGGACGGCATCACGCTTCTCGGCAGCTACCATCCTTCGCTGCAGAACACGAACACCGGCCGGCTGACTCGAGAGATGTTTCTGGACGTCTTCAACCGTGCGCGCCAGCTTGCATCGCAACGCCGGCCCGCTGGCAAAAGACTTGTGAGCGCATGATTGCCGCGCTCTGGCTGGCGCCGCTGCTGCTGGCTATCGCTGCATTACCGCGCTGGCCATACAGCCGGCAATGGGGATACCTGCCCTCGGCCGGTCTGCTGCTGGTGGCCTTGCTCGTGCTGTGGATGCACCTCAACTACATGATCTGAGTCGCAGCCTGCTCAGGGCCGCGGTGTGAGCACCGTTTGCCAATGCAGCCCACTGCAGAAGAAGAGCCGTGCCGGCTGGTTGTCCGGCCGTGAGATCAGCAGCATTCCTTCCGTGGTGCACGTCTCACCTGCTCGTATCGGGGACGCGGTCGATGCAACGGATCCCTGGCCCAGTTCCAGTGGGCCGCTGAGCTGCGCGCTGTTTGCATGCACATCTCCATCCACGCGAAGGTCGCCGATCAGCCGTGATTCACCCAGCACCCCGGGCGGAATCTCAGCGCTGCCGTGATAACAGAATTCATGCGCGCTGATCTTGCCCTCGCTCGCCCGAGAGAAGGCATTGCGCAGCACGACCTTGCTAGTGCCGCCGTGCGGGCCCGGCACAGCATTCACGGCGCATTCCGATCCTGCGCCCTTCGATATCCCTTCCTCATAATTGCCTTCGATGAAGAAGCCAAAGCCGTAGCCCAGCTCTACTTCCGACCGATAGCCTGAC
>JBJMGC010000068.1:0-6613 GCA_045808105.1 Acidobacteriaceae bacterium
ATGAACATGAGCCCGACGTGGGTACGGACATAGCGCGACCAGAGAAACTGCGGCAGCGCGATGTTGCAGGTAATCAGAACCCAGTAGCTCCAGCCCATCGGACCGAAGAGGCGATTCCAGAATGCGAAGTATTCCCAATGGCTGGCCGAGTACCAGCTCATGAACAGTTCCATCCCGTACCCGTAGGCCACGATCAGTCCGGTGGTGAGCATCACCTTGCCCATGTTGTCGATGTGCCGGATCGTGATCAGGTCTTCCAGGTGATAGAACTTGCGGATCGGAATGGCGAGCGTGATCACCATGGCGAAGCCGGAGTACACGGCGCCCGCGACGAAGTAGGGCGGGAAGATCGTCGTATGCCAGCCGGGAACGATGGCCACAGCGAAATCGAAGCTGATGACGGTATGTACCGACAGCACCAGTGGCGTTGCCAGGCCGGCCAGCAGCAGCGAAGCCGTTTCATACCGCATCCAGTGGCGGACTGAGCCGCGCCACCCCAGCGACAGCAGTCCGTAAAAGTACTGTGCAAACGGCGTCTTCGCACGATCGCGCAGGGTCCCGAGATCGGGAATCATGCCGATGTACCAGAAGACAACCGAGATGGTGGCGTAGGTCGAGACCGCAAAGACGTCCCAGAGCAGCGGCGACCGGAACTGCGGCCACACGTTCATCGAGTTGGGGTAGGGAAAGAGCCAGTAACCCAGCCATGGCCGGCCGACGTGAATCAGCGGGAACATGCCGGCGCAGACCACGGCGAAGATGGTCATCGCCTCAGCAAAGCGGTTGATCGAGTTGCGCCAGGTCTGCTTGAACAGCAGCAGGATGGCGGAGATCAGCGTGCCGGCGTGGCCGATACCGATCCACCACACAAAGTTGACGATGGCGAAGCCCCAGCCGACCGGGATGTCCAGGCCCCAGATGCCGACGCCCCTCAAGAACAGCCAGGTGAGGCAGGTCAGCAGCAGCATGACGATACCGCCAGCTACCAGGAACCCGAGGAACCAGCCGACGGGAGTATGCGCGGTAAGAACGATCCGCGAAATCTTCTCCGTGACCGACTTGAAGGAGTGACCGGGTGCAATGACCACCACCTCTCCGGTGATCGGATCCAGCATCGGGTCGTTTGTGGGTAGATCTCTGGTCGCCATGTCTTCTGTATCTCGCTAGCTGTGCTCGGGCGCGTGCTCCACCGGTGCGCCAGCCAATGTCTCGTTCGGGTTAAAGACCTCTGCGATATAGGTGGTCCGCGGACGCGTGTTCAGATCGGCAAGCACGCCATAGTTGCGTTTCTGATTCTTGATCTTGTACACGCGGCTGTTCTTGTCGTTGATATTGCCGAAGACAATCGCCTCGGTCGGGCAGGCCTGCTGGCATGCCGTCACAATCTCACCGTCGCGAATCTCGCGATTCTCTTTGTCTGCCTCGATCTTTGCCGCCATGATGCGCTGCACGCAGTAGGTGCACTTCTCCATCACGCCGCGGCTGCGAACGGTCACGTCCGGGTTGCGCATCAGCTTCAGGCTCTCCGTCTCATAGTCGGAGAAGAGCAGGAAGTTGAAGCGCCGCACCTTGTACGGGCAGTTGTTGGAGCAGTAGCGGGTGCCCACGCACCGGTTGTAGACCATCATGTTCAGGCCTTCCGGCGTGTGTACGGTGGCCGCCACCGGGCAAACCTGCTCGCACGGGGCGTTCTCGCAGTGCTGGCACAGCATCGGCTGGAAGTGGGCTCGCGGCGATTGCAGGTCGCCCTCGAAGTAGGTATCGATGCGGAGCCACTGCATGTCGCGGCCGGTCTTTACTTGGTGCTTGCCTACGACCGGTATGTTGTTTTCAGCATAGCAGCTGACTACGCAGGCGTTGCAGCCCACGCAGGAGTTCTGGTCGATGACCAGGCCCCAGGCGTTTTTGGTGTAAGGGAAATTCGGGAACAGGCTGGTGTCGCGCGACGGGTCTTCGGGGAAGACGCCCTTCTCATGTGCGAAGTCCGGCTCTTTGCGAAACTCTTCGAGCGTGGCCGAGCGCACGATACCGCGGGTGATCGCTTCATCGCCTTCCAGCGAATGCGAGCGCATATCGCCGCTCTGCGCCGACCCGGCCAAAGCACTCGCGCCGCGCTTATCGCTGTAGTGACTCTTGGTCACCGCAATTCCCCAGACGTCTCCTGTCTTCTTGAAGGTCGCGCCTTGCGCGAAGAGCGGAGCATCCGAGGTGCGAAGGGCATAGGCATTGAAGCCATAGCCCGAGCCGACGCGGCCTGCGTACTGGCGGCCGTAGCCGAGGTGCAGGGTGAAGGCGTTGTCCGGGTGACCAGGCACCGAGACTACGGGACCCAAAACCTTGCGGCCGTTGAGCGTGACCTCGAGAACGTCGTTCTCTTCCAGACCCAGCTTGATCTTCGTGGGACCGCTCATGATCACGCCGTTATCCCAGGAATTGTTCACCACCGGCTTGGGCAGCTCCTGCAGCCAGCCGTTGTTCGAGTAGCGGCCGTCATAGATCGATGGATCGGCGCGGAAGATGATTTCAATCGAGTTATCTGAACTCGTTGGCTGCGGTAGGCGCGCCATGGCGCCGGGCGAAAGTGACTTCGCCGGGAATGCAGTGCCGGCGAGGAAGCCGTCATGCAGCACCTTGCGCCACGCGGAATCGAATTCGCCCTTGCCTGCAAGTAGCTGGCGCCAGTTGTCCTGCACGACGCGATAGCTGGAACGCGGCGGATCATCGAGCAACGTCTGCATGACGTCATGAGCCGATTTGCCGCCATACAGCGGATCGATCATCGGCTGGATGATGGAAAGTGTGCCGTCGTAGGCCCGCGCGTCCGACCAGGATTCCAGGTAATGAGCGCTGTTGATGTGCCAGGCCGCAATCTGCGCCGTCTCGTCGACATGGCTGCCCAGATGTGCGCTCTTCGGCACCTTCTCGAGCGCTTCTGCGAATTTGAGATCGACCGGCGCGGTGTAGACCGGGTTGGTATCCAGCATCAGCAGCCACTGCACTTTGCCGGCATTCATGTCGGCAACCAGCGACTTCAGATCGTCACCCTGGATCGAAGGCAGGGGCTGCACCGTCTCGGTGTAGACCACCGTCTTGCCGACGTTGCCGAGTGCCTGGTTCAGCGCAATCGCGGCCATGTGCACATTGGCGGATTGCTGCTCGCCAGGAATGACCACGCATTTACCTGCATTGGCCTTCAGATCCGCTGCTACCGCGGTAATGAATGCCTGCTGCTCGGCGGTCCAGCTTGGCGACGGAGTACCCCCTCCGCTGATGGCGACTGCGACCGCTTCCACAAGGCTTGCCTTCACCTTCAGCCGGTGATCGGCCTTGAAGCCGGTCGTGGTCGGCATGCTCTCGACAGCGTAGAGCCGGTTCATCTCGATCGACGAATCCATCAGCTTGCGGCGGTTCGCGTATTCCCGCGAAAGCTTGACAAAGCCGGGATGCGTGATGCCGGAGAGGAAATCAGCGTCCAGCGACAGGATCACATTTGCGTTGTCCAGCATGTACTGCGCATCGTAGAAGTCGCCGAAGGCGGCTTTGGACGCGCGGCGGGCGGAGTCGCGATTGACCGGGTCGTACTGGATCAGCTTTGCCTGCGGCAACCGTTTCTGCGCGTCCCTCCACTGCGCAGCAAGGGTGGGCGAGGTGATGGTCGAGCTCAGGATGTAGAGGCCCTGTCCGCCCGGCATGTTCGCCAGATCACGGAGGAGCGCTGTCTGGAAGTTTGTGAACGTGCTCGTTTCCAGCCGGTAAAGCACGTGCTGGGAGCGATCGGGGTCGTAGAGTCCCAGCAGCGAAGCCTGGCTCAGGGTATCGGAGCCGCCCATGCTCATCGGGTGCTCAGGATTGCCATCCACCTTGATCGGCCGATAGGCGTCACTCTTGACCAGCAGAGGAATCGCGCCGGTCGAAAACGGAAAGACGGTCGCGAAGTAATTCGGCCGGCCGAGGATCAGGTCCTCCGGCGCCTTGACGTACGGATAGATCGGCTCGTCGGGCTGCTTGGTACAACCGGCGAGGCCGGCCATCGCCAGGGACGCGCCCATCAGCTTCATGAATCCGCGCCGCGATACCGGGTCGACCCATTCGCTGGCCATGGCAGGGAACTCCTGCTCCATGTGGCGGTCAAAGCCAGGCTGCGACGCCACCTTGTCCAGCCCCTGCCAGCCGTTGCCGCCCCCGCCGTTGCCGCCATCGACAGCATCGAGCTCGGCGCGTGCCGCTTCCAGCGTCATGCCCTGCTTTGCCGCGGAGCTCGCTTCAGCCTGAATCGGTTGCAGCACTGCCAGTCCTGCGTCCTTCGCCACCATTCCGTCCTGTGTGTCCATCGTTTCGGCTTCGCTCTCAGTTCCCATCGTCATGACCGCCCGCTGCAATGCGCTTAGCGGTGGCAGGTCTCGCACGAGCTCAGCTCATGCGGATCGCGAATGTGGTATTGCTTCAGCAGGAATAGCCCCAGTGCGTCCTGGTCGGTGAACTTCGTGTAGCTCACGTTGTCCGCGCCAGTTGGTCCTGCAGCGCCATTCGGATGCGCGGCCACATCCAGCATGTGGGTCTCCGGCGCGTCGGTAGGCGGCAGCATATCCAGGGAGGCCGTGCGGGCCCCAACCTGCTCCGGATTGACCGTGGTGCAGCTCACCGTCTGCGCCGTCGGCGTCCCGGTCTTATTGCCTGTCGTTCCGCACCAGACCGGCTTCCGCGTCGACGGGCCTTCCCACGCCATGTTGTAGATTTCGCTCGACGGCCGCAGGTTTTTCGCCGGATTGCGGTGGCAGTTCAGACACCACTCCATCTGCAGCGAGTTCTCCTGGTACATGATCGGCATCAGGTCGACGCGGCCGTGACAGGACGAACAGCCGATGCCCTTGTTCACGTGGATCGAGTGGTTGAAGTAAACGTAATCGGGCAGATCGTGCAGCTTGATCCAGCGGATCGATTCGCCCGTCGCCCAGCTCCGGCGGACCGGCTCCAGCAGCTGCGCGTTGGTCCAGATCTGCGCGTGACAGTTGATGCAGGTCTTGGTCGGCGGGATACCCGCGTAGCTCGACCGCTCCACCGAGACATGGCAGTACTGACATTGAATGCCAAGTCCCTGGACGTGATGCTTGTGGCTGAAGGGTACTGGTTGATCCGCTCGCTGCCCCTGCCGGGTTACCCATGGGGAGCGTTGCAACTGGTCCAGCGTTACTCCCAACGCAATCACAATCAGTCCCGTCAGGATCAAGCTCATTCGCGCCAAAGCGTTTGAGCTGCGGTCAAAAATCTGCGGCATCGATCCGTTCCTGTTTCCCTTACGTCAATGAAAGGAGTTTAAGAGGTCACTGCAATCAACCATTTGCGACCGCTCTAGTCGTATATCGAAAAGACATTGAGGGGGCAAAAAAGGACTATAACAGCATTTCTTGCCTCGACCATAATGGGCCACCGTGGTCGTTATAGTTTTGCGAACTTCGCAACGATTTGTTGCGCGAGAAATCGGGATTTTGTCTGCAATGAAGTCGCGTGATTGACTTCGTTGATTCCCGCTGCGCCTGCGCTTTACCAATTTCGTGTTCGTGGCCTTCGATAAACTCAAAGCCTCATGAACGATGGCCGCCGCAGTGTCCGCTACGACCCCGAAGAGGCAATCGCCGCACTGAGCGTCGCGGATCCGAAGCTGGGTGAACTGATCCGTCGCGCCGGGCCGTTCACCATGCGGCTGAAAAGCCAGCATTCTCCCTTTGAAGCGCTGGTGGAATCGATCATCTACCAGCAGATTCACGGCAAGGCAGCCTTCGCCATCCTCAGCCGGCTGCTGCGTGCCTTCGGCGATATCCATCCGCAGCCGGAACATATACTGGCCGCGCCGGAGGAGATGCTGCGCGCCTGCGGACTCTCTGCAAACAAGCTGAAGGCGCTGCGCGATCTTGCCGCAAAGACACTCGATGGCACGGTTCCCACGCTGCCCCAAATTCGCCGCATGCCCGACGCGGAGATTGTGGAACGGCTCACACAGGTGCGCGGCGTAGGGCAATGGACAGTCGAGATGCTGCTCATCTTCCGCCTGGGCCGGCCGGATATTTTCCCCGTCAGTGACTACGGCGTGCGCAAGGGCTTTCTGCTGACCTTCGGACGTCCACCGAAAGCCAAGCCGATCACGCCGGCGGTATTGCCCAAGCCCGACGTGATGCTCCGCCGTGCGAAAAAATGGCAGCCCTGGCGCTCGGTCGCAAGCTGGTATATGTGGCGTGCATGCGACCTCGCCGGCAGCGCGTCTCCGCCTCCGGAATAGGCTCCGTCTCCGTTAAGCTGATGGCATGGCCAAGCAATTCGCCAGCATGACACCGGCACACCGCGAGTTCATCGCGCGGCAGCAGATATTCTTCACCGGATCGGCAACCGCCAGCAGCCGGGTGAACATATCGCCGCGACCCACAGATGCGCTCCGTGTGCTGGATGAGCGCACCGTTGCCTATATCGATCTCACCGGGAGCGGCAGTGAGACGGCTGCGCATCTCCGTGCCGATGGCCGCATCACCCTGATGTTCTGCGCCCTCGAGGAGCCGCCCTCCATCCTGCGGCTGTACGGCCGTGGCACCAGCATGCCGCGAAATAGCGGTGACTACACGGC
>JBJMGC010000069.1:0-14884 GCA_045808105.1 Acidobacteriaceae bacterium
ACGACCTGCTTGCGACGCTCTGGTCGCGCAGCCGTCAGACCATCAGCGAGCGCGTCGATGTGCTGCGCGCCACACACCGCACCTTGCGCACCAACCCGGCGGACCCAACTGCGCGGCGGGCCGGGGCCGATGCGGCTCACAAACTCGCTGGCATCCTCGGAACCTTTGGCCTGCCTGATGGTACAAATCTTGCCCGCCGCGTCGAATTGATGCTGGACTCGACTGCACCTATCCGGCCTTTCGATCTCGACGCGCTGCAGCAGACCATCGATCAGCTGCACCAGATGATCGAGGCAAAATCAAAGGATGCAGGCAAACGCCGCGCCTGAGCCGTGCACCTGTGCCGGTGTAGACTCATCATTTGGCACATCCGCTTTCAGAACACGATAGCTCCCGCCACGAATCTGGCAATGCGTCTGCAGACCAGATGGGATTGCTCTTCCCTTCTGAACGGCAGCAGGAAACGCGCCGAATTTGGACCGTCGGCGCCCTTGTTGCGGAAATTCGCGGCCACGTCGAGCGAACCTATCCCGACTGCTGGATCGAAGGCGAAATTTCCAACCTGCGCAGCGCGGCCTCCGGCCATCTTTACTTCACACTAAAAGATGAACACGGGCAGCTGCCCGTCGTACTCTTCCGGCGGCAGGCGATGCTTCTCCGGTTTCGTCCAGAGGCTGCCCTGCACGTCCTGGCGCGTGGCCGCATCTCCATCTACGAGGAGCGCGGCCAGCTTCAACTCATCGCCGAAACGCTTGAGCCGGTCGGCGCCGGGTCGCTGCAGCTTGCATTTGAGCAGCTAAAGCAAAAACTGCAGCAGGAGGGGCTCTTCGATGCCGCGCGCAAGCGCGCTCTGCCGCCCTTTCCTCGCTGTATCGGCATCGTGACATCGCTCTCCGGCGCGGTCATTCATGATTTTCTTAATATTACCGAGCGGCGACATGCCGGTCTGGATGTGCTGCTCTATCCCGCCACCGTGCAGGGCGAGCAGGCGGCAGGCGAAATCGCTGCCGGCATTCTGCATTTCAATCGTGCGATGAACGTGGATGCGATCGTCATTGCGCGCGGCGGAGGCTCCGCCGAGGACCTTGCGCCGTTCAATACCGAACTCCTCGCCCGGGCGATTGCGGCATCGGCAATTCCCGTGGTCTCCGCTGTGGGACACGAGACCGACTTCACGATCGCCGATTTCGTCGCGGATCTCCGCGCGCCTACTCCTTCTGCCGCGGCGGAGTTGCTAACAGCGATGCAACACGGCGTAGAGGAGCGTGTGGATGAACTGCAATTGCGCCTCCTGCGGGCTTCCCGTTACAGGATTGCGCTCGCGGAGCGCCGTTTCGCTGCTGTATCGCCCGAAGCAACGATTGCGCACCTGCGCAACCGGCTGGATCGAGCCCAGCAGCGTGTGGATGAGCAGCAGTTCCGGCTTGTCGGCTGGTGCCAGGAGCTATTACACGCGAAGGCAATGGCCGTACAACAACTCCATGGGCGTCTGATGCAGCAGAGCAGCTTCCAGGCGCTCCGGTCACGCGCCGAGCTGTGCGCAACTGCACAGCAACGCCTGCACCGCGCGTTGCAAAAACGTCTGCTTGCCGCTCACCGCGCTATAGAGGCTCTCTCGAATGGGGTGCTGCTGCAAGCACCATCGCACCGCTGCGCTCGTCTTCGCCAGACCGTCGGTCATCTGCAATCGCGCAGCACTCGTGCGATTGCGACCGGCATCGAACGCTGCAATGCGAACCGTAAGGCACTCGAAGGGCGACTGGCTGCGCTTTCGCCGCTCGCTGTTCTCGAACGTGGCTACAGCCTGACCTTCACGGAGGCAGGCCAAGTGGTGCGCGAGAGTTCCGGGGTTATTTCAGGTGAGACCCTGCGGACACGGTTGGCGCGAGGTACGGTCACCAGCACAGTGACACGTACAGAAGACGGGATATGAGAAAGCTGTTTGGAACTGATGGAATCCGCGCCGTCGCCGGCGAGTCTCCACTAGACCGGCCTACCATTCGCGCGGTTGGACTTGCACTCGCTCACACACTGAGCCATCACAGCGTTCAACCCCGAGTGCTGCTCGGGAGCGATACTCGCGAATCGAGCGAATGGATTAGCGCAACCATCGGCGCCGGATTGCGCCAGGGCGGAGCCGTCGTAGAGAGTGCAGGAGTCATTACGACGCCTGGCATTGCCTATCTGGCGCGGAAGCATGGGTTCAGCGCGGGAGTTGTCATCTCCGCATCGCACAATCCGTGGCAGGATAACGGGATCAAAGTCTTCGGAGGGGATGGCTACAAGCTCCCTGACGAGCAGGAGCTGGAGATCGAAGATGAAATCTTCCGGCGCCTCGCAGATATCCCGTCTGCTCTTGAGACGGCAACGCCGGTTCCGGTACAGGATCGGTACCGCCATGAGTACGAGGCCTTTCTTCACCAGGTCGTCCCTGCGCTCGATCTCCGAGGTAAAACCATCGTGCTGGATTGCGCCAACGGAGCCGCCTCGGCCATCGCGCCCGAACTCTTTGCGACACTCGGTGGCACTGTGCACCTGACGCACTCTCATCCGAACGGACGAAACATCAACGAACACTGCGGCGCATTGCATCCGGAGATTGTTGCGGCCGAAACCATTACGCGCAAAGCCGACCTTGGCATCACGCTGGATGGCGATGCCGACCGGGCCCTCTTTGCCGATGCGAATGGACAGGTAGTCAATGGGGATGCGGTATTGCTACTGGCTGCGCGCGATCTGCAAGCCCGCGGAGAGCTCCAGGACAACACAGTGGTTGCCACCACGATGTCGAACATGGGTCTGGAAGCGGCGCTCGGGGCCACCAAGATCCGCATGCTGCGTGCGCCGGTGGGTGACAAATATGTGCTGCAGATGATGCGCCGGCACAACGCCTCATTAGGCGGCGAGCAGTCGGGTCACATCCTCTTTCCATCGCACAGCACCACTGGCGATGGCCTCTTAACCGCGTTGCTGGTCATGGATATCGCGCAGCGCTCCGGGAAGCCGTTACATCAGCTGGTCGCCGACCTGAAGGTTTTCCCGCAGGTGATCGTGAATGTGCGTGTACGCGAGAAGCAACCGCTGGAACAAATTCCCGAGGTAAGTGAGCGCATTCAGGAAGCGGAGACGGCACTCAAGGGCAAAGGCCGCGTCGTGGTCCGCTACAGCGGGACCGAGGCGTTGGCACGGGTCATGATCGAAGCAGAGTCGCGCGAGGAGATGGAGCGGCACGCGGAACGGATTGCGCAAGCGATCCGCAGCACACTCGGCGCTTAGTTAGCCTTCAGATCCCGCCAGTTCTGTCCGATGCCGACATCGGCCACCACCGGGACTTTGAGCTCGATTACGTTTTCCATTTCGTCCTTCACCAGCGGGCGCACTTGCTCGATTTCATCCTCCGGCACATCGAACAGCAGTTCGTCATGAACCTGCAATGTCATCTTCGTTCGTAGCTTCTGCTCGCGCAGCTTCCTCTCAATTCGGATCATGGCGACCTTGATGAGATCCGCTGCAGTTCCCTGCAATGGCGTGTTCACAGCAGTGCGCTCGGCGAATCCCCGTAGATTGGGATTGCGGCTCTGCATATCTGGAATCGGCCGCACGCGGCCAAACAAAGTACGGACCTGCTGAGTTGCACGAGTCTTCTCGAGCAGGCGATCAATGAATTGGCGTACGCCCCCGTACCTTGCAAAGTACGTTTCGATGTAAAGCTTGGCCTCGGACTGCGGGATATTGAGATTCGCCGCAAGCCCGAATGGCGAGATCCCATAGACAATGCCGAAGTTCACGGCTTTTGCACGATTGCGCGTCTCCTTACTCATCGACGACGCTGGAACGCCGAACACTTCCGATGCCGTCAACGTGTGGATGTCCTGTCCCATCCGATAAGCCTGGACCAGCAGCGGATCGTCAGAAAAGTGCGCCATCAAGCGCAATTCGATCTGCGAGTAGTCTGCCGAGAGCAAAACGTGCCCTGGTGCTGCGATGAACGCGGCGCGGATCTCTCGCCCCTTCTCCGTGCGAATGGGAATATTTTGCAGATTCGGATTGGTGGATGAGAGCCGCCCTGTCGCTGTGCCCACCTGGTTGAACGTGGTGTGCACGCGTCCTTCGCTATCCGCAAGCAGTGGAAGGGAATCTACGTAGTTCGACTTCAGCTTGGCCAGTTGCCGATATCCCAGCACCTGTGCTGCCACCGGGTGGTGCACCGCCAATTCCTCGAGCACGTCTTGCGCAGTCGAAACAACTTTGCCTTTTCCATATTTCAGTGGCTTGGGCAGCTTCATCTTGTTGAAGAGCACGTCGCCCAATTGCTTTGGGGAATTCAGGTTGAATCGCTCGCCAGCCTGTTCATAGATCTGTTCGCTTACCTGCGACATCTCCGCATTCAACTCTTTCGCCAGCTCGCCAAGTACATCTACATCGACCCGCACACCGACGCGCTCCATTCCCAGAAGCACGGGCACCAGAGGCATATCGATCGTCTCGTACACCTCGAGCGCTCGCATCGCCTCCACATCACGCCGCATCGTAGGCGCCAGGGCGTGTATGACGGCAGCCTGTTCGGGGAGTTGCCGCTCGCCCTGCTCTGATAGGGGCGTGCTGGTGAAACGTGCGGCCACGTCTGCCAAACGATGCGTCGCATGCGTCGGATTGATGAGATACGAGTAGAGCATCAGATCGTCACGCACATTCGCAATCGCAATGCTGCGTCCATCCAGAACCCTGACAGTCGCTTTCAGATCATGCACGCTCTTCGGCACCGTGGCGTCTTCGAGAAGTTCTTTGAGACGCGCGCCATGCGCCGATGCAAGAGAAATGCGCAAGGCGCGGCCATCTTCGGCTGATACTGCGACGCAATGGTCACGCTCAGCCGCAATCCCTGAACTCTGCACCTGCTCGATGGTGTCCAGCAGAGAAAGGTTGCGCAGCATCGGCGCCTCTTCTTCCACTGCTTCGGCCTGCGCTTCGCTCACCTGCTCTGTTAAAGCTTCGAGAAACGTTACGTCTACCGCAATCGCAAAACCATTCTTCGCAGCAGTGAAGAACGTCCCGTACTCTTCCTCTGTCGGAGCAACGATCAGTTCCGCATGTGCAGCATCGATAGCCGGAGCAAGCTCCTTCAGCAGCGTTGTGAACTCGAGCTCATTGAACAGCGCTCGGGCCGCAGCCACATCCGGCTCCTGTGTCTGCATGCGCTCCAACTCCAGGTCTACCGGAACGCTGCAGTGAATCGTCACCAGTTCCTTGCTCAGCAGGATGGTGTCGCGGTTATTCTGAAGAGACTCACGATAGCTCTTCCGCTTTACCTCGTCCGCGCGATCGAGAGCGGCTTCGACTGAGCCGAATTGCTGGATCAGTTCTACCGAACCCTTGTCGCCAATCCCAGGCGCGCCCGGGATATTGTCGACCGAATCACCGCGCAGAGCCATCACATCAATCACGCGCTCCGGCGGCACTCCTAAGGTCTCCTGCACTGCGGCGGGATTGAGCAGCAGGTTGTCCTTCGCCGGATTCATCACCAGCACACGGTCCGTCACCAGCTGCAGCATGTCCTTGTCGTTCGACACGATGTACACCTGATGACCCGCAAGCTCGGCCTTGTGAGAGAGCGTTCCAATCACATCGTCTGCTTCAAACCCTTCGTACTGAATAATCGGAATATGAAAGGCCTCAAGCGCACGCCGGATATACGGGATCTGCTGCACCAGATCGGCCGGCATCTCGGTCCGGTTCGCCTTGTAGCCTTCATACGCAATCTCATCGAACTGCTGCGTCTTGATGTTGAACTTGCGCACGGACGTCATCGCCTTTGCGCGCTCGTCGCGAAAGACGGGAGTCATCGTGTCGAAGATGGCGGCGAAATAGTGCGGGGAGAAGTCCTTGCGCAGCTTACTGATCATGTTGACGAAGACATACGTCGCTGCAGTTGGCACGCCGCTGCGTGTGGACATGGGCCGCGCCCGCTGCATCGCGTGATACGCGCGGAAGATGAAGGACATCGAGTCCAGCAGAAAGATCGGCGGCTTCGTTTCGGTCTTGGTCATGGTGCTCCAGCTTATGAGATGAACATGCAATCGCCGTAAGAGAAGAAGCGATAGCGCGCTTCCACGGCATGGCCATAAGCCGCAAGTGTATTGTCTCGCCCGGCGAAGGCGGAAACCAGCATGAGCAGCGTCGATTGGGGCAGATGAAAATTCGTAAGCAGCGCATCGACAACGCGGAAACGAAAGCCGGGAGAGATAAAAATGTTAGTTGATCCGGATTGAGAATGCAGGCGCCCGTCAGCGCTCGCAGCAGCGCAGTGCTCCAGAGTACGGACAGTCGTGGTTCCCGCAGCGATGACGCGACGCCCGTCCTGACGCGCTGCGTTGATCGCATCCGCGCATTTTGCGGAGAGCTCATAGCGCTCGCTATGCAATGTAATCTCTGCCGTCTCTGCGACCCGCACCGGCTGAAATGTTCCGAGACCGACGTGCAGCGTTATGGTGCAGACTCTTACGCCAGAAGTCCGAATCCGATCCAGCACCTGCGGCGTAAAGTGCAGTCCGGCAGTAGGCGCGGCCGCAGAACCGCGCTGCCTAGCGTAAATCGTCTGATAGCGCTCGCGGTCGATCGACCGGTCATCCCGATGGATGTATGGCGGCAGGGGCATGTGTCCCAGTGCATCGAGGCGTTGGTCGAAGTCCGCAACGGGGGTGAAGCGCAGGGTTCGTTCGCCTCGATCGCCGGTGGCGACAATCTCCGCCTGAAGAACAGCACCGCCCGCGTCAGAGAACTCAATCCTATCGCCTGCCCGAAGTTTGCGCCCCGGTTTTACCAGTGCATTCCACTCCCATGTATCGGTCTGTTCCGTCAGCAAGACTTCGATGCGCCCGGCTGCAGGCTTGTCCTCGTCGGGGCGGCGAGTTCGCGTTCCAAACAGGCGTGCGGGGATCACACGCGAATCATTCAGCACCAGAACGTCGCCTGCACGAAGCTGCTGGGGAAAATGCGTGAAGGCATCGTCTTTCCATGCCCCCGTTGCGCGGTCGAGCAGGAGCATGCGGGACCCGCCGCGCTCCTCCGCCGGCTCCTGCGCAATCAATTCTTGGGGCAATGCGAAATCGAACTCCGAAACCAGCACTAGCTGATTCTAGTGCGGGGAGCACTATTCAGAACTAGTGCGGAGAGCTTATGCATTTCAGTACGGGGCGGGAGTGCGGTCAGAGAAGTGCGCTTCAGCCAGCAAACGCAGCCGTTCGAGCGTCGACTCCACAGCGAGCCGCACTTGCTCTTCGGCATCGGCAGATTCCGGTGGGGACACCGGCCGGCCCCACACCATCACAACCCGCGAAAAAGGTTTTGGTATCAGGAGAGCATCCCACGAGCGAAGTACCCAGGCGCGCTTCGGCAGGAGATAAAAGCTGTTCACGGGCTGTCCGGTCAAGCGCGCGAGCCTGGTGATGCCGGGCTTGAGAAGATAGCGTGGACCGCGCGGACCATCGCCCGGAATCACCGCGGTGGCGCCATCCTGCACCGCACGGGCAAGAGCACGCAGGCCAACGGAGCCTGCGCGCGAGCTCGAACCACGCACCGTCTCGTAGCTCATGTGCTCGATCGTACGAGCGATCAGCTCGCCGTCGAAGCTCGCACTGATCAGTAGTGTGGTCCGCGGCCTTCCGCGAAAAAAGCACGCAGCAGGAAGTAGACACCGGTGCCAGAAGCACCACACGCTAGCCTCGCCCGGATGATCGGCACGCCCGCCCTCGTCAAATATTTCTTCGTAGCGCAGCGTTGCGCGCAGCAGACGCAGCAGCAGCGCAACCAAGGGCGGCACCGTCCAGAGCATCCATCGCTTCCGCCAGCTGAGCGTATACGGTGTCGTATCATCCATACCGCAGTTTGAAAGTGCCTGCAGTGTAGCAGTCCGATGCGCGCTGGTAGCATCAGAGCGTGCTCGCGATCGATACGCCCGTCCAGTTCATCAAAGGCATCGGGCCGCGTATCGCGGAGTCGCTTACTGAAAAGGGCATCCATACCGCGGAAGACCTGCTCTATCATCTTCCCTTTCGCTACGAAGATCGAGCCAACCCCCGAACCTTGCAGGAGCTGGTTGCCGGCGAGATGGCCAGCGTCATTGGCGAAGTCCGCGGTTCGGCGCTACTTCGCACACGGACGATGCCGATCTTCGAGATGACGCTGGGCCAGGGTGCCGGCACATTGAAGTGCATCTGGTTTCGTGGCACCTATTTGAAGGACCGCTTCCAGGCCGGTCAGACCGTGGCCGTGTTCGGCAAAGTGGAACCGTCGCGGTCCTCGCGCGGCTTCAAGATGATCCAGCCGCAGTTCGAGATCCTTCCCGAAGCAACGGAAGAGTTCAGCAGCCTCGAAATGGGGCGCATCACGCCGATCTACGAAAGTCTCGGCGGAACCAAGCTGGGCCCGCGCTGGGTCAGACGGCTGCTCTATAGCCTGCTCGGCGAGCTGCGCGGCCATATTCCGGAGACGCTGCCGGCCGCCATCCTCGAGCGGCTTGGAATGCCCTCGCGCGATATGTCGCTCCAGCAGGTACATTTCCCGGACAGCGCGACTTCCCTCACCCAGCTCCAAAGTGCCAGCACCCCCGCACACCGTCGCCTCATCTTCGAAGAGCTGTTCTTCCTCGAACTCGGCTTGGAGATCAAGCGCCGTAAAGCCAAGGAGCGCGCCGGCATCGCCTTCGCGCCCAACGAGCAAGTGCGCGCAGCGCTGCGCGAGGTGCTGCCGTTCCATCCCACCGCCGCTCAGAAGCGGGCGCTGGGCGAGATCGTCGAGGACATGAAGCAGCCGAGCCCGATGCGCCGGTTGCTGCAGGGGGACGTGGGTTCGGGCAAGACCATCGTTGCGTTGCAAGCAATGCTGATCGCCATCGAGAACGGCTTCCAGGCAGCGCTGATGGCGCCGACGGAAATCCTTGCGACGCAGCACTATCTTGGCGCGCGCAAGCTGCTGGAGCGCGCCACACGCGATTACCGCGTCACGCTGCTTACCGGATCGCTGGACCTGCACCACAAGCGGGCGGCGCGCGGACGCATCGCGCGCGGCGAGGCCGATCTCATCATCGGCACGCATGCGCTGATTGAGGAGAAGGTTGAGTTCGACCGGCTCGGCCTCGTTGTAGTGGATGAGCAGCATCGCTTCGGCGTGATGCAGCGGTTCCGATTGATGAAGAAGCCCGGCGAGGGGGAGCCCGATGTGCTGGTGATGACCGCAACGCCGATCCCACGCACGCTCGCTCTGTCGCTCTACGGCGATCTGGACCTGAGCGTATTGGACGAGCTGCCACCCGGCCGCACCCCGATCGTGACGCGCCGTGGCACAGACGACCGAGCCGACGAGGTATGGACGTTCGTGCGCAAGCAGGTAGCCGGAGGCAGACAGGCCTACATCGTCTATCCGGTGATCGAGGGGCCTAATGACGATCAGCCGGAGCTGGACTTCCCTGCTACGGAGGAGCCACCAGCGAAGCCCGGCAAGCGAGGCGCAAAGACGCCATCGCTCTTTGAGCGGCCCACGCTCAAGGCTGCCACCCAGATGTACGAGGAGCTCAGGGATGGCGCACTCGCCGGCCTGCGGCTGGGCTTGCTGCACGGCCGGCTCAGCGCGGACGACAAGGAGATTGTGATGCGGCGCTTCCAGCGCGGTGAACTGGATGTGCTGGTCTCGACCACCGTGATCGAGGTCGGCGTCGATGTTCCGAATGCCACGGTGATGGTGATCGAGCACGCCGAGCGCTTTGGGCTCGCACAGATGCACCAGTTGCGCGGGCGGGTGGGGCGTGGGAGTGCGAAGAGCTACTGCATCCTGATGACCGGGGGCCGGGTGTCGCCGGAGGCTGAGCAGCGGCTGGACGCCATGGTGCGCACCCAGGATGGGTTTGAGCTGGCGGAGCTGGACCTGCAACTGCGGGGGCCGGGGGAGTTCTTCGGCACGAGGCAGGCGGGGCTGCCGGACTTCCGGGTGGCGAACCTGGTCCGCGACCGGGAGCTGCTGGAGCTGGCCAAGCGAGAGGCCGCCGCGTTCGTCGCCAGCGGAGGCGCGGAGGCCAGCGAGGCCGAGCGGGCCATTGTCGCGTCACGGCTGAAGCAGGCCTGGCAGCGGCGCTATGGTCTGGTGGAGGCCGGATGATCGTTGGGACGGGCATCGACATGGTGGAGATCGAGCGCGTGGGCCGTTCCATCGAGCGGTATGGAACGCGCTTCCTGGAGCGCGTCTACACCGCCGGAGAGATCGCCTACTGCCAGCGCAAGCGGCGCAACGCGGCGGAGAGCTTTGCGGCGCGGTTTGCTGCCAAGGAAGCGGCGGCGAAGGCCTTGGGCACCGGGATCGGCTTTGGCGTGTCGTGGCGCGAGATGGAAGTGGGCCGCGAGCCTGCCGGACGCCCGGTTCTGCTGCTGCATGGCCGCGCGGCAGAGATTGCCGCCGCGCTGGGCGTGCGGCACAGCTCGCTCTCGATCACCCACACGGGGACCCAGTCGATGGCTCTGGTGATACTGGAAGATTGAGGGGACTGCGACGATAGCGAATGTTGTCTCATCCAACGGTGGTTGGCCGGACTGTTTCGGCCGTGCCATTTGGTACTCTCATTTCGTAGCGTTGTTGTGCTTTGTCCAAGTGCGTCTGCGTCGAGGAGGACCAGCGAGGTTCCGTGCCCAGTCAACAGGAAGTGCAGTGGTCACAACTGAAGGTGGGAGTGCTGGTGATCGTTGCGCTGGCCGCGCTAACGGCGCTGATCTTCCTGATGTCCGGCAGTTCGGGCGGGCTCTTCGCAGGCAAGATCACGCTTCGTTCGTACTTTGAGAATGCGGCGGGACTGAAGGTGGGCGCCCCGGTGAATCTCGAGGGCGTGACCATCGGGAATGTGACCCACATCAACATTGTGGGGGCACGCAAGCTGACGCCGGTTGAAGTCATCATGAAGGTCAGCACGCGCAATATCGCGGACGTTCGCGAGGATTCGAAGACCAGCCTGGACACGGTCGGCGTGCTGGGCGATACGGTGGTCGATATCGACTCCAAACACGCGATCGGTCCGCGGGTAAAGAACAACGACGAGCTAAGCACGACGGAGAGTCCGAACCTCTCTGACGTGATCAAGTCCAGCCAAGGCACGATCGAACAGGTGAATACAATCCTGGCGAAGCTGGACAGCCTGGTCGATTCACTGAATACCGGCAAGGGCTCGGTCGGACAGCTCATCAACGATCCCGGTCTCTACAACCGGGCCAATGAGACGGTCACCCAGCTTGCCAAGCTCAGCACCAACCTCAGCGAGGGCAAGGGCACGATCGGCAAGATGCTAAACGATGACACGCTCTACAACCATCTGAACGACACCACCGCGCGGCTGGACCACATCACGGCCGAGATCGACAGCGGCCAAGGCACCGTGGGCAAGCTGCTGAAGGACAAGACGCTCTATAACAACCTGAACGAGACCGTGACCAACGCCAACACTCTGATGGCGGAGATCAACCAGGGCAAGGGCACCATCGGTATGCTGGCGAAGGATCCCGAGTTCCAGGCCAAGTTCCGCGATTCGATCGACAAGCTGGACGCGATCGTGGACAAGATCAACAGCGGCCAGGGAACGATCGGCCAGATGGTGGTGAATCCGTCGCTTTACAACAATGCCGACGCGATGCTGACCGAGACACGCAACCTGGTGACGCAGATCCGGGAGAACCCGAAGAAGTACCTGACCTTCCACGTCAAGATCTTCTGAGCTGGTTTTGAACGAGAGGAGCTGGGCTACCCCCTCCCCCGCTTCCGGTTCCCGATTCGGTAAACAATTGCTACGTCAGAACTTAGCTGGCGTTCCGCGGACTAAGTCTTTGAGAAGCCCGAACTTACCGCTAAATTCGTCCAACCATTGAACTTAGAGCTAAAGTCGTCATCTCATTGGGCTTAGCTGTAACAGCCTAAGAATGAGGTACTTAGTTGGCGACTAACACTGCTCGGATTTGCGTTCTTATCCCCTATTTCCAGCATAGCAATTTGCTGAGTATGAACCGGCAAATCCTGGCGTTCTGAGATCGAGGCCGACCTAAATCGGGAATGATCCCCGGCCATTTCGCCATTCAGATTCCTTGCACAAGAGTTTGTGTGCCGCCCTCCACGTTCAGTTCCGGATTCTTCCACTCAGATCGACTTGATCGCCGTTTAGCGGAACTTTCATGGTCCCGTGAACGCCGACTCATTTAGTCTCTTTAAATCAGGACCGATTCAGTCCTATTGAAACTTCTTTCTGGAAGGCCGCTCTGTTCATGACATACCCCCGCAAGACTCTGGCTGCAACCTGTTTCCTTCTTGGCTCTTTCCTGCTCGCTGTGCCCGCCGCGCCGTCCTTCGCGGATTCTGATCGGTCGGTGAGCGTTGCTGCGCCTGATCCGTCGCATGGTGACGGCAAGCCTGCGGTGGTTCATGTGGAGGGCGTCATTCTGGATGAATCCGGCGCTGCTCTTCCCGGCGCCAAGGTGCATTTCGCCGCCGAGGCTGGAACGGCGGCAGACGTGGTCGCGGATGCCGCAGGTAATTTTCACGCTGATCTGCTGAGCGGGACCTATCGGGTCTCCGCGGTCGAGAGTGGCTATCAGCAGGTGGAGCAGCCGGTGGAGTTGCATGCAGGCGCGCCCATGCGGCTCACGTTGACTTTGAAGATCGAGAAGAACGTTGAAACTGTCACCGTGACGGCGACGGATGGTTATGCGACGACGGTGCAGACGACGGCGAGCCGGGTGCCGATACGAGTGCTGGATCTGCCGCAGTCGGCGTATACGGTGACACATCAACTGCTGGAAGATCGCGGTGTGGTCAGCCTGAAGGACGCGCTGGCCGGCGTACCCGGTGTGCAGGCGACGCTGGGTGAGGGGCGGCGCGACTCGTTCGATATCCGCGGATTTACAGCGGGGAGCGACCAGTACATCGATGGCGTGCGCGATGACGCGCAGTACTTCCGCGATCTTTCGAACACCGAGCAGCTGGATGTTGTGGAGGGGCCGGCGGCAGTGCTCTACGGGCGCGGATCTTCGGGGGGGCTGGTAAACCGCATCACCAAGAAGCCCACGATGGAGGGCGGCGAAGGCACGATCGCCGTGACGGGCGGCAGCTACGGCGAGCGGCGGCTGGAGGCGGATGCATCCGATTCCTGGCTGAACAACACACTGGGTGGACGGCTGACCGGCGCCGGCGAGTACACCGGGAGCCAGCGGCACTACTACTACATGAACCGCTACGCGTTTGCGCCGACGCTACGCTGGCGACCGAGCGACCGCACCGACATGTATGCGCAGGTGGAGCGCCTACGCGACGAACGGCTGCCGGACCGCGGCGTGGCCGCCGTAGATGGTCCGCAAGGCGTGGTACCGATTGGCAACTACTATGGATACATTCTGGGCACTCCTTCGGCAGCAGCGCCGCATGATTACATCCATGAGGGCGTGACGGACGAGACCTTCGATCTGCGGCACGATTTCGCGGACGGCTGGCATGCGCATGAAATCTTCCGCCATGCCGGGGACGTCGTGGACTTTTCGACGATCTATCTGAGCCAACTGGCTTCTGGTGGGGTGATCATTGCAGGCCAGTCCTCCACGCGTGCGCACCGGCAGGCGCTGGCTGTACTGGGATCACGCGGCGATGCGGTGGCGGAGGATGCGAGCGCGGCGGAGAATCCGGTGATCAAGCGCGGACAGTACAACGGCTCCCAACGTGAGGGGAATATTTTCGACCAGCTTGAGGCGTACCGCAGCGGCCGCTTTGCCGGAGTGGGGCACCTGTTGCTGCTGGGCGGCGAGTATGGGCGGCAGACGCTGGACCGGTTGCAGTTCAGCGGCGCAGCGCCCTCGATCACGCTGTACAACCCGGTGCCGGATCTGGCGCCAACGCTGAACGCGACTCCCTCGGTGAACAACCGGTTCTTCGCGCAGACGGCAGCGTTTTACGTGCAGGACCTGATGCAACTGGCGCCGCAATGGAAGCTGATGGCGGGCGCGCGCTTCGACAATTACAAACAGTCGCTCGATCAGCGGCTGGTGAACTCGCCTGATCTGGCGCGGGTGGATAACAAGTGGAGCCCACGCGTCGGCCTTTTGTACCAGCCGCGGTCGTGGAGCACGGTATATGCAAGCTACTCCCGGAACTTCGATCCGTCGGGCGAGTCGCTGAACCTGGCAGCCAATAACGCGCAGCTGGCGCCGGAGCGCACGGTGAACATCGAGGGTGGGGCGAAGATTTCAAGCCTCGTCGACAAACTGGTAACGACGGTGGCGGTGTATGACCTGGACCGCAACAACATTAAGACACCGAACCCGGCGAATCCATCGCAACTGATTTTGGCGGGCGAACAACAGACACTGGGCGCGAGCTTGTCGTTCCAAGGCAGCGTCACGCAGCGCTGGATGGTCTACGGCGGCTATGCGTACCAGGACGCGGTAGTGACGAAGTCGAATGCGAGCTTCAATGGCGTGCCGTTCCAGGGCAAGCGACCGTACGATGTTCCGCTGCACAGCGGAAGCATCTGGTCTACCTACCGCTTTGCGAACGGATGGGGCGCAGGCGGTGGCGTGTACTTCAACACCGACAGCTTTGCCTATACCGACAACCTGGTGGAGCTGCCGGGCTACACGCGGCTGGACGGGACGGTCTTCTACCACCGGCGGCACGCAGAGTTCGATGCGCACCTATCGAATCTGACGAACACGCGCTACTACGATTCGTCGCACTCGGACCTGGAGCTGTTTCCCGGAGCGCCGATCAGCGGCACGCTTACGGCACGGTACCGCTTCTAAGCTGAGATATCGCGGCTCCCAGGAGGAAGTGAGGCTACTAAGAACTCACCGGGAGCAGTCTCTCGCAGGGGCGA
>JBJMGC010000070.1:0-9102 GCA_045808105.1 Acidobacteriaceae bacterium
CGGCGATGGACCGCCAGGCGATGCGCCTTCCCGGTTCGTCATTGAGAATCTCGGAGTCCCATTCGATCGTTTTGTCGCCTGAGGCCATTACCCAGTGGGAGCTTTTTGGGCCGGTCTGCACGACCTGCCGGATCTGTTCCTGCCACAGCGGGACGGATTCGAGATCGCGCCACATAGTGTAGAGATCCTCCGCCGACGCCTGGACAAGCGCGCTTGTCCGTATCCATTGCTTCCCGTCCTTATCTTCCGGTGGTGGAAGATAGCGGCCATCCTGAATGACGGCGGATGTTGCGGCCTTTGGTAGCTGCTCGTAATTTGGCCGCTCTTTCAATGCGTTTGCCATACCTCTTCTCCCAGAATCCTTTGTAGTTACTTGTTTGGTCTGGCCATCTTTTCGTGCATGGCACCCTTCACGGCGCCGGGTGTCGCGTCGGCAAGCATTCCTTCCATCTTGGTCTTCATGGATGCGGAGTAGACGTGGTCTTTTCCGTCCAGCAACGCTTCGATGCCCTCCCTCGCGACATCGTCGGGCTGGCTCTCCGATTTTCCTTTCGAGCCGACCTCGGTGTTGTCCATACCGGCGCGATGGAAGAAGTCTGTATCTGTAGGACCGGGCTGCAGAGCAGTGATGGTGACGCCACTGTCGCGCAACTCGTAACGGAGGCTGTGCGCGAAGGAGAGAACGAAAGCTTTGGTCGCGGCATAGACTGCCTCGCGGGGCGCGACCATCTCTCCGGCAATGGACGAGGTAAATAGAATGCCGCCTTCGCCCTGTCCCACCATGCTTTGAACCACATACTTCGCGAGCTGCACGGTTCCCAGGCAATTCAGACGGATCATCTTCAGCTCGGCATCGAGATCGCTTTCGTAAAAAAGTCCGCCAACGCCGACGCCCGCGTTCAAGCAGGCGATCGCGAGCGGCCTGCCAAGGTTGCGGACCTCCGCCCAAAGCTTGTCAACGCCTTCCGAGGTTGCAAGGTCTGCGTTAACGTCTGTGACCGTTGTTTCTGCAGCGCGAATCTCTTGGGCGGCGGCCGCAAGTCGGTCGCCTGCCGAACAGATCACGAGATCGTAACCGCGACTCGCGAGTTCCTTTGCGAGGGAAAAGCCGATGCCGCTGGATGCTCCGGTCACCAATGCGAGTTGTGTAGCCATGTTTCACTCCGATCCGCCGGAATCCGACGCACCCTAACTGAGATGAGCCGGAGATGTGGAGAAGATGTGTTGGCGGCGGTTCGTTCCGATGCGGTCACAAATTTCTTTCGTCAGCTGCAGCCGAAGAAAACAAGCGTGACTTTGGCCACCGCCGGCCATAGTTTGTGGGTTGTCGGCACATGCAGCAGGAAAGAAGGTTGGGGTAGAGGATGGCGTCGATGTTGTGCAAAAGGAAAGTTCCCGGGTCTGAAGCAGCCCCGCCCCGCCTTCCAACGTAGTTCTCCGCCAGGGTTAACAACAAGGCCGGAGATACGATCGGCAAGCCTTACCATAGTGATCGCGTCGGGGTGAACTTCTCTACTTACTGAGAGCATGGGAGGTGCGCTAGAGTAGTGGGCACTTCCGGTTCCGGGGAGGGCCAGCATATGTCTGTGCCGGCCGGCTCTTGTTTCGCGCTTTGTCTCTTCTGCATTCATCGTCGCTGTAATCTGTTTATTGCCTGCCTTCTCTACTCTCGCGCAAAGCGTTCCGCCCGAGGCTTATCGCGCCAAGACGATCTTCATTCGTAACAACGCCGGTGGCGCGGCCCTGGAGAATGCAGCGGATGAGGAGTTGTCGAAGTGGGGGCGGTTCACGCTGGCCGACGACGAGGCGAGCGCAGACATCATTCTCGTGCTCTCGAAGAATGGCGTTCAGAACACAGAGAAGAATGAGAACAAGAAAGACGGCACCTGCTGTGAGACCAGCTATGGCGCGAGCTTTTCGCCGGGCGCGACAGCGCGCGCGTATTTGAAAGGACATGGGCCGGGTTCAGGATCGCTGCCCTTCTGGCAGGATGGCTGCGGGGGCATGACGCAGAAGGCGACCGGCAAGGGCTGCATCGATGCGTTCAAGAAGCAGTTTCCCCGCTAGTGATCAGCAACAGGTGGAAGCCGCTTCCGGTGCAGGTGTGGACATCGGAGGCGCGGCGACGTTCAAGATGCGCTCCATGAACACATCCGCGCGAACGTAGTGCGACGGCTTGATGCGCTTCTTTGGTAGATGGCGGAAGCCCATGGATTCGTAAAGCGCGACAGCCCCGGGAAGGATCGCGTTGCTTTCGAGATAAAGACGCGTTGTCCCAATGTGCTCGGCCTTGGCGATGGCCGCATTCATGAGCCGGCGGCCGATGCCCTGACGGCGTTCAGCGGGCGCTACCGCCATCTTGGCGAGCTCGTATTCGCAAGGTCCCATCGCGATCAGCGCGCAGCAGCCTACGCAGACGCCATCGCGCACAGCCATGAAGATATGGCCGCCGGGGTCGAGGATTGCCGTCTGTGGATTCCAGAGGACTTCCAGATCGGCCGGTTCGAGCCAGAAGTGACGTTGGATCCATTCGCGGTTCAGTTCGAAGAAGGCGTCGGCATCGGCTGGCTGAAATTCTCTGACGATGACATCGGACATCGCTGGACCCTCCTGTCCGCGTGTATGCGGCTCTTTCGCGTGCCTTGATTCAAGGCTAGGATCAGAGAGCCGATATGTCCAATATTCGAATGCTCTGGATTGAGACGAACTGCCTATGAATGATTCCGTCGAGTTAAGGCACCTGCGTTACTTCTTGGCCGTAGCGGAGACGCTACACTTCGGACGCGCGGCACAGAAGCTGGGAATGGCGCAGCCTCCCCTGAGCCAGCAGATCAAAAAATTGGAGACACTAATCGGCGCGCCGCTGTTTGCGCGGACCACTCGCGGGGTCACGCTGACTCCGGCGGGCGTGGTGTTGCGCGAGCGAGCTGCAGCGACGGTGGCTCGGCTGGCCGACGATCTGGAGCAGACGCGGCGCGTCGCGCGCGGTGAGGAGGGCCGGCTGAGAGTGGGGTTCTCGGGCTCCGTGATGTTCACCGAACTGCCGGCGGCGATCCAGCGATATCGACGAGCGTATCCGCGGGTGGAGGTGCAGTTGCGCGAGATGTGGACGTCGGAGCAGCTTCTTGCGGTCGCGGATGGCTCGATCGATGTGGGATTTCTGCGGGATGGCGAGCGCCGGCCGGAACTGGCGCTCACACCGCTGCTACGCGAGCCCTTCCATGTGGTGCTGCCGGCGGATCATGCGCTGCGACGGCAGCGCATCGTGGACCCACGGTCGCTCGAGGGGGAACCATTCGTGCTTTTTTCCCGGCGCATGGGGAACCTGGCATTCGACCGCACGATGCGCTGCTGCCTGGACGCGGGTTTCCAGCCGCAGATCGTGCAGGAGGCGCCGCAGTTCCCGACGCTGATCCGGCTGGTAGCGGCGGGGCTGGGGATATCGCTCGTGCCAGCGTGCGTGGCGACGGTGGCCTTTCCGGGAGCGGTCTTCCGGCCGATCCGGTCGAAGCGGTGGACTTCCGTGGATATCGGAACGCGGGTGGATGGCGCGAGCGCCACGGCGGCGGCTTTTGTGGAGACCGTGCGCGGGCACTTCGGGAGCCAAGTCGCTCGGTAAGTGATCAATGCCGGCAAAGCGCGAATGGAGACCAGCGAGTCGGGTGTGGTTCTGAGAAGGGAGGTAAGGTATACTGGCTGATGTCGCCACACCGGCGATTTTCAGGACATACATGCCTAAGCTGAAGACACACAAGGGCGCGGCCAAGCGCTTCAAGAAGACTGCTACGGGGAAAGTGCTCCGTGGGCAGACGAAGATGCGCCACATTTTGACATCGAAGGAAAAGAAGACCAAGCGCCACCTGGGTGGCACAGTACTGGTCTCCGAAGCCGACCGGCCAAAAGTGCTGCGCATGATTCCGTACGCCTGATCTTCGGATGGGCCGGGGTAACGCGTTCCCTGTGAGCCCACCATGCCGAAGCAGAGCGATGAGCGAGTGAAGAGGTTTAAAGCAATGCCCTCCCGGGCCCTGCCTCCTGCCTCCAGCCGCGTAACGAAGTACGCAAAGGAGAACCAACGAGATGCCCCGCGTAAAACGTGGAACCAAACGGCTTGCCCGCCGCAAAAAGATACTGAAGAGGGCAAGCGGCTATTTCCTTACCAAATCGAAGCTCTACCAGGCAGCGCAGGAGGCCGTCGAGCGCGGTCTGAAGTTCGCCTACACCGGCCGCCGGCAGAAGAAGCGCCAGTTTCGCTCACTATGGATCGTGCGCATCAACGCCGCCGCCAAGCAGAACGGCACAAGCTACTCGCAGCTCATCCATGGGCTGAAGGTGGCGGGCATTGAACTCGATCGGAAGATCCTGGCCGACTTGGCGACGAACGACGCCGCTGCGTTCAGCGCGCTGGTAAAGACGGCGAAGGACGCTTCCGCGAAGCCAGTTACTGTCTAACCCAACAGCAGAATGATCAGACGGCCCGGCGAATCGCCGGGCCTTTTGCTGTCTCCTGACGAAAATTAAAAATATCTCGAACCAGCGTGTCGATTTCGGACTCCGCCAGACGACGCTCTAATAGAGGTCAAAAGGAGAGCTGCAATGGGAGTGACATCTCACACGCTGAAAGCGCCGGGCGCGACGCTGTATTACGAAATCTATGGATCGGGCCCGGTGCTGCTCATGATTCCCGGCGGACCTGCAGATGCAGGGGTGTTCACTGCGCTCGCTCGGCTGCTGGCGGAGCGATACACATGTGTGCCTTGCGATCCGCGCGGCAACTCGCGCAGCCTGCTCGATGGGCCAGTGCAGGATCTCCATCTCGACCTTTTCGGAGACGATGCTGCACGATTGCTGGCCGAACTCGGTGACGAACCGGCGCATGTGCTGGGCAGTAGCGGTGGCGCGCAGATCGGTCTCAATCTTGCCGCGCGGTATCCCGGTCGTGTCCGGACCCTGGTGGCGCACGAGCCACCTTGCGTAGAACTGCTGCCGGATGCTGAAGAGCAGCGAGCTTTCGGCAGGGAACTCGATGCAATCTACAAGACGCATGGGGCCGGCGCAGCAATGCAGAAGTTCATGGCCTCGGCCGGGCTTGACGCTGCGCCACCGAAAGACGCTCCACCGCCGCCACCCGAGGCCCAAGAGGCATTTGGCCGCATCATGGGCAATGTGGATTTCTTCTTCGCTCACGCGATGAAAGCAATCGTCGACTATGTGCCGGATGTACCCGCGCTCAAGGAAAGCACCACGCGGACCATCATTGGAGTGGGCGAAGCGACCAAGGGCCAGATCGCACATCGTGCAGCGACGGCTTTGACTGAGCGGCTGGGCATGGCTCCGGTGACGTTCCCCGGAGATCACGGCGGCTATAGCAGTCAGCCTGGAGCTTTTGCAGAACGGCTGGACTCTGTGCTCAAGAGTTGAGCTGTGCGACCGGCGAGGCCGTCCTATTGCCACGGACGCTTGCGGCGGCGCGGCTCCGAATCATCCGCATCGTCTTCCTGCACATCCTTGCCGGATTTTGTGTAGCGCTTTCTCAATACCCAGAACAGCAGCAGACCGAGCAATACGAAGAGAACGACCAAGGTCACGGTCAGGTGGTATTTGAAGAGGTCTCCGACGACATAGACGATCTGCGGGCCGTACTTTATGGTGAGTACGGCTTCCACGCCAAAACGCACCGCGCGGCCGGTGAAGACCGCCAGCATGAAGTGCCAGATATTCATTTCGAAGACGCCGGCGCCGAAGACGAAGGCCTTCCATGGCGTGGGCGGAGGCATAGCCGAGGGAATGGCCATGGCGAGGAACTCCTGCTTTTCGAAGCGCGCCATCATGGCCTCATAGCGGGCGCGGTCAATGCGGCGGAGGAGGAAGAGTTCGCCTCCCGCACGTCCGAGCAGGAACGGAATGAGCCCGCCGATGGATGAGCCGGCCGCAGCCATGATGACGTAGAGGTATGCGTGCCGGTGGTCGTTCCACGCCCAGGTGGCGATAAGCGGGTCCATGGGGATGGGGATGGTGCCGGAATCGACGAGGCCCGCGAGTAAGGCGCCCCAGATGCCAAGCGGCCCCAGAACGCCGAGGACGAACCCCTTGTAGCGGGCGATCCATTTCGTGATGAAGCTGCTCACGTGCGCGGCGCTCCGGCAGCCTCGGTATGCGGATCGGCGCCGCTGAGCAGCGCGAGCGCGTGCGGGACAAGCCCGAGGACGGCTTCGAGCGAGGTGACGGCGCCCTCCTGGCTGCCTGGCAAGTTGATGATGAGCGCGCGGCCGCAGGTGCCGGCCACGGCGCGGCTCAGCGCCGCGAGCGGAGTACGGCGCGCTCCAGCAGCGCGCATCCGCTCGGCGAAGCCATCGAGGATGCGGGTGCAGACGGCGCGCGTCGCTTCGGGCGTAACGTCGCGCGGGGCGATGCCGGTGCCGCCGGTAGTGACGATGAGCGGGACAACCGTGGCGTGATGGCGCAGCGCTGCTTCGATTTGGGGCTGCTCATCGGGCACGAGGTGCGGGCCTTCCACGGTGAAACCTGATGACTTGAGAGATGCAGCCACCGCGGGCCCGGAGGTATCCGGCCGATCGCCGCGTGTGCGCGAATCGCTGATGGTGAGGACCACAGCGCGTGCGGGCTGCGGCGGGGCTGACGGCATGGCTCGATTGTACGGGCGCACCGCGGCCCATGTTCACAAGGAGTGGCAGCGGCGAACAAGAAAGGCGCCATGCATACAAGCTGGAGCATATTGCAGATGCATTCCACGTTTTGCATATCATGTTGATGATCGCGCATATTAAGTATGTCCATGTACAACGCAAAAGCATTCTCCGCTGCCAGTGCTACTTCGCCGCTTGCTTCCACACAGATCGCGCGGCGCGATCCAACCGATACCGATGTGCAGATTGAGATTCTCTTCTGCGGCATCTGTCACTCCGATTTGCACCAGGTGCGCAACGAGTGGAGCGGAGTCATGCCCACTGTGTACCCCTGCATTCCCGGTCACGAAATTGTTGGCCGTGTGACCAAGACGGGCTCAGCTGTTAAGCAATTCAAGGTAGGGGACATTGCGGCGGTCGGCTGTATGGTCGATTCCGACGGCACCTGCCCGGAGTGCAAAGAGAGCCTGGAGCAGTTTTGCCCCAACCTCACGCTGACCTATAACTTCCCGGACAAGCACACCGGCGGCGTCACCTACGGCGGCTACTCGGAGAGCGTTGTCGTCGACCAACGTTTCGTGTTGAAGGTTCCCTCAAACCTGGACCTTGCAGGAGCGGCGCCGCTGCTCTGTGCCGGCATCACCACCTTTTCGCCTCTCCACCACTGGGGCGTGACCAAGGGCAAGAAGGTTGGCATCGTCGGACTCGGCGGCCTCGGCCACATGGGCGTCAAGTTCGCCCACGCTCTCGGAGCGCACGTGGTGCTCTTCACCACATCGCCCAACAAGAAAGATGACGCTCTTCGGCTCGGGGCGGATGAGGTGGTCATCTCGCGCGACGCCAACGAAATGGCGAAGCACGCGGGCAGCTTCGATTTCATCCTCGACGCGGTTTCCGCCGATCATGACATCAATGCCTTGCTCAACCTGCTGCGGCGCGACGGCAACCTCACACTGGTCGGCGCACCAGAGAAGCCGCTCGCCGTGGCCGCATTCGGCCTGCTCTTTGGGCGCAAGAGCCTTTCCGGGTCACCCATCGGCGGCATTGCGGAAACACAGGAGATGCTCGACTTCTGCGGCAAGCACAACATCACTGCCGATGTGGAAGTCATTCCCATCCAGAAGGTCAACGAGGCATACGAAAGACTGCTGAAAGCGGATGTGAAGTATCGCTTCTCAATCGACATGGCGTCTCTGAAGAACTCATAGGCCGAGCGGGATCACGAGAGCAAAACGGGCGCCGGTGCGGCGCCCGTGCTTTCAGGGTTCTCGCGTCACTTCGATGCGCTTGCCGATTGCCGCTGCGCAACCGGTCGCCACCAGCGTGCCGTCGGGCTGGAAGAACTTCACCGAGGCTGCGTCGGTCTTGAAGACATCGTCTCTTCCGATCTCGATCGTTTGCGCGATGGTCTGGATACGCGTCAGAGCGCCGTTCACGGTGATAAATGCCGTGCTGGTCGCCTTGTAAGTGTGGTGGCCGGTCTGGATCCATGCTCCGTGACCCGGCCCGCGCACTGCCGGGAAGAACATTGGGTTGGCAGTCGTCTCGGTCATCGTTCCGCCCTGAGCGAAGGTGAGCAGCGAACGAAATGGCGCTCCGACTGGGGACCCTGAAGAGCAGTCCTGCAGGCCTATCTGCAGCTCCCAGGTACCCTCCAACTGTTGTCCACCGTTCTCCGGCCATGACGCTCCACGCGCTGAACACACGCTTACGATGGCGGCGATGGCAAACAACATCGTGACCTTGGCATATCTATGTTTCATAAGTTAACCCCCCTGTTGCATTCACCGGCTTGCGCCTGCGTGAACACATCCTCGCCGGGTCCCCCCTCTGCGGTACTTAGGCCGCGCTGAAAATTTCTGAATTACTCTGAATGTCCGGAGACGATCCTCTTGAACGGTGACCGCTCACCTTCCTACTCGTTCGGAGAGTTCCGCATTGACGCGGGAAAGCGGCTGCTGCTGCGTTCCGGCGAACCTGTGCCGCTAACCCCCAAGGTGTTCGAGACGCTCTTGCTGCTAGTCATGCATGCGGGCAAGGTGCTCGAAAAACAGCAGGTCATGTGTGCGGTATGGCCGGACACGAGCGTAGAAGAAAACAATCTGACGCAAAATATCTCGGCACTTCGCCGCGCATTAGGTGAGAACCCTGGAGAGAACCGTTACATTGCGACGATACCGGGGAAGGGCTACTGCTTTACCGCTGAGGTCCGCATAGGCTTCACGTCGGCGGCGGAGTGCTTGCCCGCTCAGCTCAGGATTGCGGTGCTGCCGTTCGAGAACCTCGGCGGCAGCCCTACGCGAGAGTACCTGGCGGACGGGCTCACCGAGGAAACGATCGCCGCTTTGGGACAGATCGAGCCTGATCATTTCAGCGTCATCGGACGCACTTCCGTGATGATGTACAAACATACAACCAAGAGCTTGGCCACGATTGGGGAAGAACTCGACGCCGC
>JBJMGC010000071.1:0-9732 GCA_045808105.1 Acidobacteriaceae bacterium
CAACCCGGTCGGCGACCTCCAGGATCAGCAGAACAAACATGAGCAGGCCGCCGTAGAAGTGGAAGTCGAGCGAGGAGATTGTTACGTGATAACTCTTCGTGCTGAATTCCGATTCGCCGCCTGGGAGAAAGAGAAGCACGAGAGCAATCAGCAGCAGGACGCGGCGGGCCGGCGTCAGCTTTTCGATGATTGCCCAGAAGAACTGCGTTAACACGCGGAAGAAGTGATTGCTGCGGGAAACACCCTCTATACGTGTGCGGTCCACCTCCTGCGAATACAAGCGATAGCTGGAGTGGGCATCCTTGCGGAACTGCCACCAGAGCTGGTTGAGTTCCATGCCCTCGGTTACGCGCTGCCAGAATCGTTTCGCTCTTCCTCGGGATCGCGCTTTGTATTGGGGCCGTCCCGTGGGCCGCATGGTTGGCGTTGCCATGCAGATTAGTCTATTGGAGGGCGCAAGCCGCGGAGATGCCGGTCAGTAGCGAGCCAGCCTCGAAGCGCTCAGCGCCAAAGAAATTCACGCCAACTTCCAACGAGAGAAACTAGGTCCCATATCCCCGGTGCTGCATCGCCTGCAGCTTGCCGGCATCGGGCCAGGAGATGGTCAGAAGAAATGCGGAGTCTTCCAGAGCTTCGACCTCGTGCTTGATCGATGCTCCCAGCGTCAAGACGCTGTTGGTCCGCAGATCATGCGCTTCGCCATGAACGCTGAACCGTACTGTTCCCTTCAAAACATGAACGGAAATCGTGCCGTCGGCATGATGCTCTTTCAGGATCGAGCCCTTCTCCATGGAGATCAGCACCATCCGGAAGTCCGACTTTTTGAAAAGCGTCTTCGCAAAGTGACCAGCTGGCCAGGGTTTCTTCTGGTCGGAATCCGCCATCTCGCGCGCCAGATCGAACTGCGCCAAGTCCTTCAGCATCGTGCCGTCATCGGAGAAACCTTCGGTCGGCATAAACTCCATCCTTTCTAAATGGGATGCGCTCTGTGATTGCCAGCGCGGCTACGACAAAGCATAATCCTGATTCATGCACCTAGCTGGTTCGTGGATTCTGCTGATCTTCGCCGCGGTCATCGCCGCAGTGCTGCTGCTTCTGCTTCATCTCACGCGGTTGGGTCACTTCATCCATCAGCAGATACCCGACCGTCCGCATCGGCGTCTCTTCATCGCCTCGGTCAGCTTCTTCATCACATTCCTTGCGGTGCGCCTGCTTGTGCTCTCGATCACACACCACATCGGTCCGTTCGGCTACGTGGAGATGGGCGGCCACCATATCCATCACCTGGTGTGGGGCATTCTTTTGCTGCTTATGACGGGGCACGCCACCCTCGCCGAAGTCGGAACCAAGAGCACACTCGGTTCCATCTTCCTCAGCCGCCTGCTCGCCATCGGGTACGGTATCGGAGCGGCGCTCACGCTTGACGAGTTCGCACTCTGGCTGAATCTGGATGCGATGGCTTACTGGTCGAAGCAGGGACGCGAGAGCATCGATGCCGTGATTCTCTTCGGGGCACTGCTTGCCGTGACTACCTGGGGTGCGCCGTTATGGCAGCGTTTATTCAAACCTCGGGTACAACAACATTAACTTCATCTCGGCGGTGATGAGAGAAATACAAGCAGGGAAATACTTGAGTCCGAATACGTAGTGCATTACGAGAAGGAAAATAAATAGGTACAGAGCTACAAATCCAAATATGCGCCATGACCTATCCGACTTAGGCCACCACAACCAGCACATAAAGGAGGCTAAGAGGCCATGTGGCAAGAAAACAAGTATCTGAAACCACCGCGGCCATTCTGAGAATTGAGTCGTCAGTGTAAGTCCTTCGTTGTCGAAGTGTTACTGATTCACGCCCGAAGCCAGGA
Organism: Acidobacteriaceae bacterium; assembly: GCA_045808105.1. Classification (GTDB taxonomy): domain Bacteria; phylum Acidobacteriota; class Terriglobia; order Terriglobales; family Acidobacteriaceae; genus KBS-83. Next base: position 1,869 of record JBJMGC010000071.1, read on the forward strand.
ACCCACCATCCACCGGCAACACCACACCGGCTACATAGGACGCGGCCTCCGATGCTAGGAAAACCGCCGCACCTACCAGTTCCTCTACTTTTCCAAATCGCCCCTGTGGCGTGCGCATCAGCAGCTCTTGCCCGCGCGGCGTGGAGTCCAGCAGTTGCTGATTGAGCGCGGTGCGAAAGACACCCGGCGCAATCGCATTCACCAGTACGCCGTGCCGCGACCACTCCACGGCTAGCGACCGCGTGAGCGCCGCCACGCCTGCTTTACTTGCCGCATATGACGCCACCTCGTGGAAGGAGACGAAGCTATTCAGCGAAGCGATGTTGATAATGCGGCCGGCGCCACGCTCCAACATCTGCGGCGCAAATACCTGGCAACTACGCAGCGTGCCGGTCAGATTCGTATCGAGAATCGAGTTCCACTCGCTCTCTTCCAGCTCCAGCGTCGGTACACGGCGGATACGTCCCGCGCAGTTCACTAGAATGTCCACCGGTCCCTGCTCGCGCGCGATGCGGTCGCGCAGCGCGATCAGGCTGGCGCGATCACTTACATCGGCCGGCTGCCGCACGGTGCGCCGTCCCAGCGCCTCGATCGCCGCAGCTGTCTCTGCGAGTGGCTCTATGCGTCGGCCGGTTGCCACAACGTCCGCGCCCGCGGCTGCGAGCCCCACACTGAGCGCCCGTCCGATTCCTGTCGTTCCCCCCAATACCACGGCCCGTTTTCCGCTCAAGTCAAATAATGAAGGACCTGTCGGCAACGCGGCACGCTTGGCTCCGCTTTCTGATTCACTCACCACTCGCTCCTATCGATCTTTGAATATCCGCTCCGTGTCAAATTCAGGGCTCACATGCGCAAGTCACAAGCGCAGCACACGTGTTCCATCTTAATCACGGGATCTGCTTCTCATGCAGTTGCAGCCGAATACTGACTGTCATCCATAGCTAATATTTAGCGTTTCATTGTCACCGCAATATGCGAGAATTGCTCGGCACGAACACCCTCCCCCATCTAATTGACTTTCGATGAGGCACCCGATGGCTGATACCGCAGTCGGTCTTACGCTTGACATTGAACGTACCGGCAGCACGGTGATTGTGCGATGCCACGGCAAGTTGTTAGCCGGCGATGAGGTCCTTTACAACAAGGTCAAGCAACTGCTGCCGGATTCCAAGCGCATCGTGCTGGATCTAACCGACCTCACCCGCATGGACAGCATGGGCCTGGGCACGCTGGTTCGGCTCTATGTTTCTGCCCGCTCCTCAGGTTGCACCTTAGAACTGATGAACCTCGGCAAACAGGTCCGATTACTTCTCGGGACCGCCCACCTCTTATCGGCTTTCACGATTGTGGGCGAACATGGCATCAAGATGAATTGATTCTTCGCCAGGCAAGCACCGCTATTGCTCAGTATGTCTTCACGGCGCGAAATCTAGGCCATACATTGGACAACGGGATATCGCCAGCGCTCATCCATCGATGAGAGAGGGAGATTGCCGATGCTTGTCCAAAATCAGGAGATCGAACTGCTGAAAACGAGGCTTCCGAAAGTCATCAGCCCCGCGGCCCACGGAGTGATCGATTACGCGCATGCGGCCTTTTTCTTCACGGTCGGTCTTCTCTCCAGCCGGTCCAACAAGCGTGCCGCGCGCGCTGCATTCGCCACCAGCGGCTTCATCTTGGCGCAGTCCCTGCTCACGGATTATCGCTTCGGATGGAAGCCGCTCATTGCGTTTGAGACACACGGAAAGATGGATTCCGTGTTCGCTTCGAGTTCATGGCTGATTCCAGTCCTCTTCGGCTTCCAGGGAACGAAAGCGGCGAAGATCTTCGATGTGAACTCGGTCGCCGAGGCTTCTGTCGTCGGCTTGACCGACTGGAGCAACGCACGGGCCCGTCGGGAGCGGCGAGCTGCTTAAGCCATCCGCGTTTGTAGCTCATCGGTGCAGTCTCTGCGGCCCTTAATACAGGACCGACAGAGAGCTGCACTATCCTTCCAGTTTGTAAGCGCGCCGGACCAGCGGTCCCGTCAGGTCGCGCGCTACTTCGAGGGCTTCATCTTCTTCCAGTCGATGGTCTGCCACGAGTGTTGCCAGGTATGCCGCATCCGTGCGCCGCGCCACGTCGTGCCGGCCGGGTATCGAGAGGAAGGCGCGAGTGTCGTCATTGAAGCCGGCGGTGTTGTAAAAGCCGGCGGTTTCGGTCACGTGCTGGCGGAAGCGCATCATGCCCTCGGGACTGTCGAGAAACCACCATGGGGGTCCCAGAATCACGGAAGGATAGTGGCCCGCGAGTGGCGCCAATTCGCGGCTGTAGGTCGATTCGTCCAAGGTAAATAGGATCAGCCGGAAGTCGCGCTCGTTGCCGTAGCGCGCGAGCAGCGCATGTAGCGCGTGGACGTAGTTTGTTGGTGTCGGAATGTCCGCGCCCTGATCGCGCCCCCACTTCGCTAGCAGCACCGGGTTGTAGTTGCGCATACTGCCCACGTGCAACTGCATGACCAGCCCGTCTTCGACGCTCATTCGTGCCATCTCGCTCAGCATCTGTGCGCGGAAGAGTTCCGCATCGGCGGGGGTGGGTTCATTCGTTCGCGTGACGCGACGAAACAGCGCCTCTGCTTCGGTCCTGGAGAGGTTGACTGTGGCTGCCGTGGGATGGCCGTGGTCGGTTGCGGTCGCGGCCTGTTGTTTGAAAAAGCGCCGGCGTGCGATCAGCGCGGCGAGATAGCCCTTCCACGTCGAGATATCCTCGCCGGTGAGAGTCCCAAGCGTCTCGAGATTTCTGCGGAATCCGGTGAACTCCGGATCAACGACCGCATCCGGACGGAAGGTTGGGATCACGCGGCCCTTCCATCCGGAGTTGCGAATTGCGGCGTGTGGTTCCAGATTGTCGAGTGCGCTGTCGGTGGTCGCAATCATCTCGATGCGGAAGCGCTCATAAAGGGCCCGCGGTCGAAACTCCTCCGTGGCCAGGCGCTCTGAGATCCTCTCCCAGTAAACGTCGGCGGTCTCTTTGCTGAGCCGGACATCGAGGCCGAAGAGTTCCTGGAAGACATAGTCGAGCCACAGGCGGGTCGGCGTGCCGCGAAACAGGTGATAGTGAGCCGCGAAGAGCCGCCACACCTCCTGCGCTTTCTTAGGATCGGCGCCCTCGCGCAGGGTCTCCATTGCGATTCCCTGGCTGTAGAGCATCCGGAGAATGTAGTGATCGGGCAGCAGGAACAGTGCCGTCGGATCGGGGAAGGGCGTATTGTCGGCGAACCATCGCGGATCGGTGTGGCCATGTGGGCTGAGGATGGGCAGATCGCGAATTTCGGAGAAGATCCTGCGCGCGATTTCACGGACCTCGGTGTTGGCAGGGAAGAGTCGGTCTGGATGAAGCAGAGGCATTCGTTCACCTTAACGTATGGCGGGGGCGCAACATGTCTGACAACCTGGCCCAAAACCGCTATCTACATTCCATCTCCAGGTGCCGTGCCCATCGCGCCAAATGTGTCCCAGAGTTTCCCGGAAAGGCCGATTTCACTCACAAATTGCGCTCCAGTGTGGTTCGGAAATGGAGGAGGGTGTTGTTGTGCACGGTTGTTTGATGCTGGCGGGAGAGACACTGCTTAGTCCTTGGAGAGCTCGGCGTCGGCGAGCACTGCCTGCACTTGCATGAGGTGTTGGCGCATGGCGGCGCGCGCGCCCAGCGCATCGTGGGTGCGGAGCGCCGCGTAAATGGCGCGGTGCTCGTTGAGCGCGGCATCCTGACGACGCACCAGTCGAGTGCGTTCGCTGAACTGATGGAAGAGCGGCGAGAACATGCCGGCCCACAGTTCGCCGACGATGGAAGCCAGCACATCGTTGCCCGAAGCGCGCGCGATGCTGACGTGAAAACTCTGATCGGCGTTGCGGCTGTGCTCACCGCGGGCGATGATCGATTGCATCTCGTCGAGCGTGCCGGCAATCTCTGCCAGATCCTCGGGAGTGGCGCGCTGAGCGGCTTCTGCAGCGATCTCGCCTTCGATGAGGATGCGCGCGTTGAGCAGCTCGATGGGCCCGGGACCGGTATCCACCGACGGCGCGGCGATGAGGTCGCGATGACGCACGTAGGAGCCAGAGCCGGTGCGGATTTCGACCAGCCCAGCGATCTCGAGCGCGATCATGGCTTCGCGGACAGTGGGGCGGCTGACGCCGAGTTGCTGAGCCAAAACTTTCTCCGAGGGAAGACGCGATCCGGGCGGCATGGCGCCACTCTGAATCTGCTTGCGAATGCTATCTGCGACCTGCTGATAGAGCCGCTGGTTGACGATGGGTTCGAGCGTCACGCTCCCTATGCTGCCACAGCCGCCTTGAAGCAGGCGGCATGCGAGCGGAAATTCGTATCTTCAAGATGGCATTTACGAGCCGCTTTGGGGACGTTTTGGGGCGCAATTGGTTACAAAGTTAACGCTTACTAAAACAGCCACAAACGAGGTCGATGTATACCCCGGGGAAGCGAGATCCCACCACTCCGCCGATCGCTCTTGCGAGCGACGGCTCCGGTCGGGATGACAAGGTGGGGGTTGGAAGTGAAGACAATCTGTATGACTACTTGACAATGATTTCTTCTGAGGACTAACGTTCGCTCCGACGACAACTCTGTCTCTTTGCCGAGATGCGCCTAAGGCGCGCCGGGGCTATGCGAAGAGCGGATTTTCCTTTTCGGGAGGCTACAAATGCAGGACATCAGGATCGTGTGTAGGGGTGTGTGGCGGGTTGCCGTGTCCGCGACGGCAGTTTCACTGCTGGCGGCCGGGCTGTTAGCGGGGCCGCAGGCGTACGGCCAGGCGACGACGGCCACTCTGGTGGGAACAGTGACGGACACCTCGGGCGCTGCGCTGAATAACGCCACCGTCACGATCACGAATCAGAACACCGGGCAGACGTATACCCATCAGACGAACGAGAGCGGGAATTACGAGTTCACGCTGCTGCCGCCAGGAGTGTATTCGGTGCAGGTAGCCGATCAGGGGTTTGCCAACTCCGTGACCAAGGGTGTGCAGGCGACGGTGAATACGACCAACCGCACGGACGTGAAGTTGAGTCCGGGTGGCGCTTCGCAGACGGTGACGGTGACGGACATGGCACCGGCGTTGCAGACCGATCGTGCGGACGTGAGCCAGCAGATCGAGGCCAAGCAGGTGAGTGATCTGCCGGTGGGCAACAGCCGTAACTTCCAGGCGCTGGAGTCGCTGGTGCCGGGGGTGAGCGCGCCGATTTATGACCACTCTTCATTTTTCGATGCGCAGAATTCGCAATCCTTCCAGGTGAACGGTCAGGCGGAGCTGGCGAACAACCTGCAACTGGAAGGCATTGACGACAATGAGCGCACCGGTCTGCTGCAGGTGTACATACCGCCGGCGGCGGCGATCCAGACGGTGGACGTGGAGACGAGCAACTACGCGCCGGAGTTTGGCCGCGCGGCGGGTGCGGTGACCAACGTGGTGCTGAAGTCCGGGACCAACCTGTTCCATGGCTCGGCCTATGAGTTCAACGAGGTGAGCACGACGGGCGCGCGCAGCTACTTCAACAACACCGGAAAATTTCCGCGCTTTACCAACAACTACTATGGCGCCACCATCGGCGGCCCGATCATTAAGGACCGCACGTTCTTCTTCGGCGACTTTCTGCGCTACAACAATCACCAGAGCGTGTTCCAGCAGACCACGGTGCCCACCGCGGCCTTCCGCAGCGGCGACCTGAGCGCGAGCCCGACAGCGATCTACGATCCGGCAACCGGCAATCCGAATGGCACCGGCCGCACGCAGTTTCCCGGCAACCAGATTTCACCGACACGGTTTAGTCCTGTGGCTGTGGCGATTCTGAATCTCGTGCCGCTGCCCAACGTTCCCGGTGCGGGGACGGCGAACAACTACCAGCAAAACCTGGGCTTTGATCAGGACTCGACGCAGTTCGATGTGAAGTTCGACCAGCGGCTGCGCGCCGAGGATCACCTGACCTATCGCTACAGCTGGCAGCGGGTGACCACTTTCCAGCAACCGTTCTTCGGCGCGGCGGGTGGGCCGGTGGGCGGTGGCTTCCAGGGCACGGGAACCAATACGACCTACAACACGGCGGGCGAATATACGCACGTCTTTTCTCCGCGACTATTGACCGCCGTGCGCGTGGGCGTGAACCACTACCGTAACACTGCGCGGCAGACCGATTACGGCAGCGATGCATCGAATGCGATCGGCATTCCGGGCGTGAACGTGAGCGCGTTCACCAGCGGGCTGGCTGGAATCAGCATTCCAGGCTATGCAGGCGCATCGCTGACGAGTGCGAGCCCACTGGTGGGTTACAGCGCAAGCATTCCCTGGGACCGCGGCGAGAGCAACATCGATGCGGCGAACAACTGGAATTACATCCTGGGTAATCATTCGCTGAAGTTCGGCTTCGAGATTCGGCGGGTGCGCGACAACCTGACGCAGGGACAGACCTACTCGCCGCGCGGCATCTTCCAATATGCAGAGGGACAGACAGGGCTGAACGCGCCGGGGCAGAAGACGAGCTTCGGCAATGACTTTGCCAGCTTCCTGCTGGATGTGCCGAACACAGTAGGGCGCGATGTGAACGTCGGTTCCGCTTCCTGGCGGCAAACACTCTACTTCGCGTATGCGCAGGACACGTGGGAGGCGACGCACAAACTAACGCTGACCTATGGGTTGCGCTGGGAGTTCTATCCACCGGCCAATCCTGATCGCAAGGGCGGTTTTTCGCAATACGATCCGACGGACAATACGCTGCACGTATCCGGTTATGGTGCGGTGCCTGACGATCTGGGGCTGCCCGTGCGCTGGAAGAACTTCGAGCCGCGTGTGGGCGCCGCGTACCGCGCGAGTGCGCGCACGGTGGTGCGGGCGGGATTCGGTATCAGCCACACGCCGTTCCAGGACAATAATTACGCATTCAATTATCCGGTGCGGCAGAATGTGTCCTTCAATTCCACCAGCAGCTATCTGCCCGCGGTGCGCACGGATGGATCGGTGGCCACGCTGGAGAATGGATTCCCCCCGGCGCCGCAGGTGGCGATTCCTGACAACGGGATTATTCCGAATGCGCCGCTGAGTTCGGCCTGGAACATTGTGAATCCCAATTACAAGGACCCATACGTGATGAGTTACAACGTGGCGCTGCAGCAGGACTTTGGCCACGGATGGGTGGCGGACTTTGCTTATGTGGGCAACGAGGGACGGCACGTTCCGGCGTATTACAACATCAACGCTGGATTGGTGGCGGGCGCAGGCTCGGCAGGGCAGCCGGAGTTCACGACGTTTGGCCGGACGGCAACGACCAACATCATGGCCTATGGAACCAACAGCAACTACAACGGCCTGCAGGTGAAGGCGACGCGCCGCTTCCAGAACGGTTTGAGCTGGACCAGCGGCATCGCCTTTCAGAAGTCGATGGGCTATGTCTCGTCGACGACGGGACTCGCTGGCTTTAACTTTTATCTCGATAAACGCCGGAACTATGCGCCGACGAACTGGGATCGCAGGTTCACTTATAGCCAGAGCGTTATCTACGAGCTGCCGTTTGGCAAGGACAGGCGATGGCTGCAGCAGGGGATTGGCGCAGCGTTGCTGGGCGGATGGCAGACCAGCGCAGTGTGGAGCGCCGACACCGGACAGCCGCTCTTCCTGACGGCGAGCGCCAACAGCCTGAACGCGCCGGGCAATACGCAGGTACCTAACCAGATTGCGCCCTTCCACAAGCTGGGTTCGATCGGCTCCGGCAAGCAATGGTTCAACACCAGCGCATTTGTACAGCCGACGACAGCAGCGTATGGCAACACGCCGAAGAACGGTTTTTATGGACCGGGACTGACCACCTTCGACGCGTCG
>JBJMGC010000072.1:0-12204 GCA_045808105.1 Acidobacteriaceae bacterium
CACGCTCAGTGAGCTCGCTGCAGCCTATCCGGATGCGCTGCTCGGTCCACATCGCAATGAGGCGGGCGATTACCCGCTGCTGGTCAAGATTCTCTTCCCGCACGACAAACTTTCTGTGCAGGTGCATCCGGACGATGCGCTCGCGCAGAAGATCGGTCAGCCACGCGGCAAGACCGAGTGCTGGTACGTGCTCGATGCACAGCCGGGCGCGGCTGTGGCACTCGGCCTCAAGCCGGACGCGACTCTCGAGGCCATGCGGCAGGCGATCGCCGACCACAGCCTCGAGGACCTGGTCGAGCAGGTCCCGGTGATCAAAGGGGACATGATCTTCGTCGACGCCGGAACGGTGCACGCCATTGGGCCTGGCGTCACCCTGCTCGAGACACAGCAGACCTCCGACATCACCTATCGCCTGTACGACTACGGCCGTCCGCGTGAGCTGCACATCGATCGCGGTCTGGCTGCCACGCGCCTGCACACCGGCGCCGGCAAAGTAACCCCAAAGGCCGAGGGCGCACGCACCCGGCTGATTGAGCAGAAATACTTCACTGTGGATCGCCTCGAAGTCACGCCGTCGGCGCCCTTCCGGTCCGAGCCGGGCCTGTCTGGATCCCAAATCTCTGAGCTCCAGATCGGCGTTCCACATACGCTGGTGGCTGTCGAAGGCGCCGCCGTACTCCATGCCGAGGGTTGCGAACCGGTCGATCTGATGGCTGGCCGTGCGGTCGTGGTCCCCGCCGCAATCGCCGGCTACCAGCTGGAATCGGCTACTCCGGCGACCATCATCCGGTCGCAACCGCCCGCTTCCAGCACATAACTATATGGTAACTCGAACCAGTTACGATAAAGATTCAGTACCCTCACTAATGCCTTAGTTGCATACTCTCGTAACTCCCCGTGTGCTTGAATGGGGCGAACTTTCCCCTTGGCGGAAGGCGTTTGCCCATTTCGGGACAAATGTCGTCCAGGCCGGATCTCACTCCGGATCGCCAACGGGAGGGTCGTTCGGACAGCCCGCTCGAGCGGGCAGGCTGTCTCCCGGTTGAGCGCAGAGGCACCGTAGAGAGTCCCTCGCAGCTCCCCCGGCAGCACAAGCGGAGTGGATGATGAAACGGTTGCGGGACGGATGTGGCATTGGTGCTCTCGTGTGGCTGCGTGGGGCTGCGTTCGTCCTTGCTGCGTGTGTCGCGGCGCAGGCGGGCATGGCGCAATCGATCCGTCTGGTGCCGGCCGCCGAGCGTTTTGCCGGGACCGGCAGCGCACAGGATTCCGGGCCGGCAAATGCCACGATTCTCAATGGCCCCACCTATGTCGCGGCCGACGTGTCCGGCAACATCTACATTGCCGATAGCGCCAACAACTGCATCCGCCGCGCAGACAACACTACGACGCACAACATGACCGTTGCTGCCGGCCAGCCGGTCGGCGGTGGAAATGACACCTGCCAGAATCCGGCCAGCGTCAGCGCCACCGATCCAACTACCGGTGTGCTGAACCCCTCCGGCGTTGCTGCCGACGGCATAGGCAATCTCTTTATTGCAGACAGCGGTCACAATTGCATTCGCCGCCTCGCAGCCGGCGATACCGGCGGCACTACCGATCTGACGGTTATTGCGGGCACCTGCGGAAATTCCGCCGCCGCTTCGGCGACTCCTGCTCCCGCAGGCCTGGCGCTCGATGCGCGCGGAAACCTGCACATCGCCATCAATGACGCGGCCGACGGCATCTTCCAGGTACTCCGCAGCAATGCGCCCGCCTATGCTTCTCTCTGTGTGCTGAGCGGCCAGGTCTCGGCCAATGTACCCACACTCTGCCCTGGCGTAGTGGCGCCGCCCACCTTGAGCGCCCCGATGGGCCTCACCTTCGATCCTCTCGGCAACCTCTATATCGCCGATTCCGGCGATGCATGCGTGTACAAGGTCTCCGGGGTCACAACGTCGCCTGCAGTGGGTGCGTGCAGCGGCGGCCCCGCGCTACAGAAGCCGGTAAGCATCACGAGCGATGCCGCCGGGCACCTGTACATCACGGATGCCGCGGCGGCACAGGTCCTGGAACTGGTCGGAGGAGTGCCGACAGGGGTCGCAGGGAATGGGCTGACAGGCGGCTACAATTCCATCACCCAGGACGGACGGGCCGCAGAAACCATCCCGCTGAACGGAGCCGCGGGTCTGGCGGCGGACCGCGCAGGAAACGTCTACCTCGCCGAAACCGCAAACAACATCGTTCGCCTTTTGACGCAAGGCTTGAACTTCCCCAACACCGGGGTGGGAAGCCAGAGCCAGCTCCAGGTTCTGCAGTTTGTCATCACCAGCGCCGTCAACCTGAGCGTGCTGGCGAACAGCGATTATCCGGCCCTCGTTGGGACCTGCAACGGAAGCCATCCAGCGCCTACGCCGGGCACGCCCGAGACGTGCTTCATGAGCTTCAATTTCAGGCCAACCCTGCCCGGACTGCGCACCTCGCCGCTCACCTTCACCGACACCACAACCACGCCTGCGACCCTCTACAGCGTCGGATTGAGCGGAGTGGGGCAAAGCGCGGAGGCGATCTTCGCTCCCGGCACTATCAATACCCTGGCGAAGTCGCTCGCATCGCCCTCCGCGGTCGCGATCGACAGTGCCGGCGATGTCTACTTCGCGGAGAGCGGCAGCGGGTCAATATCGGTTCTGCCCGCAGGTGGCGGAGTGCCTGTTCCACTCGTCGCGGCGGGTGGCGCGATTGCGACCCCAACCGCGCTCGCACTGGATGCGGCGGGCAATCTCTACATCGCGGACTCGACTACGAATTCGATCTTCCGTTACGACGTGAATGGCGTCCTTACCACAGTCGCCAGCGGCCTCGACAACCCGGTCGGACTCGCGATCGACCAGCTTGGCGATTTCTACGTGGCTGAGGACGGCGCATCCACCGTGGGTGTGCTCGAGATTTATGCTGGCGGGCAGAAGTCGGTGATCGCCGGTCAGGGACTCATCAGCCAGCCGAACGGAGTGCCGGCGACCAGCGCGAAATTCGTTCATCCTTCTGCGCTCTACCTCGACCCCTCGGGTAATCTCTATGTCGCCGATAGCGGCGGACACCGCGTGTATCTGATCGATGTTTCCGGAACCATCCACCAGTTCGCGGGGAACGGCACGTCGGTGGATGCTCCGACTCCGAAGGCGAAGACCGATTTCGGTCTCGGCAGTGTCGCTGGTCTCAGCGCCGATCCGGCGGGCGATATCTTCATCGCCGATGCGGCGAAGAATCGGCTCCTGCTGATCTTTAGCGGCCTGGCCGCCAATCCTGAGGCAGAGATACTTGCCGGCGATGGAACGGCCGGTTACACCGGCGACGCAGGCCCCGCAAACAAGGCGGAGCTCGATAGTCCGATGGCCGTGGCCGTCACTGGATCGGCGGAGGTCTTTCTCGCCGACACCGGCAATGGCGCGCTGCGCAAAATTACTTATAAGGAGCCGATTCTCGACTTCGGTACGGTGAAAGTCGGGCAGACCGGCGGGCCGCTGGGCACGACATTGTGGAACGCTGGCAATGCCAAACTGGATCCTGTAGCTCCGCTGCTGGAAGACAGTACGGACTTTCCCCCGGATGTTGCCGACAGCAACTGCAGCAGCACCATGCCGGCCGGTTCCACCTGCGATCTCTATTACTTCTTCACCCCGCAGGCGGCCGGATCATATGTGAAGCATGCGTTTCTGACCGACAGCTCTGCCAATCCGAAGCAGACCATCACGCTGATCGCCACCGTTCCGCCTCCGCCTCAAGCCAGCTTCACAGCGCCGGCCGTCACGGTGGTCTATGGCAACACCTACACGCTCGCTGCCACCATCACTGGCAACCAGCCGAGCAGCCCTACCGGTACAGCTACGTTTTCAATCATCGGATCAACATTGTGCGCTGCGCAGCCGCTGCCCGCGAATGGAGGCGTGAGCTGCTCGCCCTCTCCCACGCTGGAGGATGTCGGTACCTACGCAGTTACAGTTTCCTATTCGGGCGACTCCAATTACCCGGCGACGACCACCACCATCACGCTGACGGTCACGCCGCGCCCGGTCACAATCACCGCCGATAGCCAGACGCGTGCTATCAATACGCCGAACCCAACCCTCACGGGCGCGGTCGTGAATGTTGTTCCAGGCCAGTCCATCGCGGCGGCCTACAGCACCACCGCTACCCTCTCCAGTCCGGCAGGAACCTATCCCATCGCTCCGGCTTACACCATCGGCGCCGGAACCAAGGCGTCGAACTACACCATCACCGTCGTCAACGGGACGCTGACCATCACCGACACCGGCGGCACTGGTGGCGGCGGTGGAGGAGGAGGGGGCGGAGGCGGCGGCGGTGGCGGAGGTGGCGGCGACACTGGCGGCAACTTCTCTTTGGCGATGAACCCACCGGAGCAGGAAGTCGATCACAACGGGACGGTGAACTACACCCTCACCTTGACATCGACCAGTGGCTTCACCGGTCCGGTCACGCTTGCCTGTGCGGGATTGCCGGAAGGCGCGTCGTGCGCTTTCGCGCCGGCCAGTGTCACCTTGGCCTCGGGCGCGACCGGCACATCCACTATGACGATCACAGCCGCGGCGGACACCACCAACGTGCCGACGATATTCGGCAAAATGCGCAACACCCCGTCTAGCGGCAATGCGCCGCTGCTCGCCTGGACCATGGTGCCGCTCGGCCTCTTCGGTTCTGCCGGCGGATTGCTGGCGGGTGCGCGCCGACGCCGCCGGATACTCCTTCTTCTTCTGCCGCTAGCATTGCTGGCTGCGGCAGTTGGCATGTCAGGCTGTGCGGGGCCAAACAACTACAAGATCTACACCGTTACCGTTACTGGCAGCGCCACAAGTAGCGGAGCAACCATCACGCAGTCTTCCACTGTCGATTTCGTACTGGCCCGATGATGCACAAGCCTGGCCTGCTGTCCCCATTCACTTCCGTGACGCAAGCTGCGAGTTGCGAACGGACTCCACGTGCGCTGACCGGCGCCCGCTGCTGCTGAGGAACACTGTTCATGCTTCATCGCTCGAGAGCTACGCTGGGCCCGATCATTCACGGTCTTTTGGCCGTCGGCCTGTGCACGCTGGTTGCCGCAGCCCAGCAACCCGCGTCACCCGCAGCGACCGCCGATGCGACCGCGCCCCTGCACGCTCCTACTGCTAATACAAAAGACAAGCAGTCCCCCACGGCCGCAGCTCCGGCGGCGGATGCGTCCGGCGACGCAAACAGCGATACCGGTGTTGCGAATCCGGATCCGGTGACGCCCAACGACAGCGGCGATGCGCCCTTGAATGGGCCAGCCGCAACCGCCGAGCCCTCGGATAATCCGGCGATCCACGACAGTCCGCGATTCTTCCCGGACCAGCCGCAGCGGCCGCTTTCTGCCGATCACGACAGCGACACGCCGGCGAAGCCAGATGCGCCTGCGCCAGCTCCGTCCGCTGAGATCATCGTTCCTCCCCCTGTGGTTGCCGCCCCCGTGCAGGCTGGCCCGCCGGCAGCTACAACGACGACGGACAACTGGGGAACGCAGCGGGCCACACCGCCCACGTCGGCACCCGAAGCGGCTGCGCCACCCCAGACCGCGCCCGAAACCACGACGCAAGCAGTCTCGCCTGCCGCAACTGCTGAGGTTCCGCCAAGTGCCGGTGCTTCGCAGCCGTCGCCGCAGTCAGCTCCTCAATCCGATCCTTCTACTGCGCCATCGCGGCAGAACGCCCCAGCAGCACCGGACAACGCGACTCCGGCCGCGGCCACCGCGACACCGGCGGCAGACGCAAACATCCCGGCGCCCCAGCAAACTGCGGCTCCCGCGCCATCCACGCCAGCGACTTCCACAACTCCGCAGCAGGCCGCGCCCGCAGCCGGGACCAGCAACCCTCCGGCGCCCATCGCGCCCGCAGCGGATAGCAGCGCGCCCGCGCCCCAGGTTGCTCCTCCCACGCCGGCAACAGCAGATTCGCCAACCCAACAGTCAACGGCGCCAGCAACACCGTCAACCTCATCTGCCCCGAGCAGTCCCGCAATCGATACGATTACGTCCGCACCCGCGTCACAGGACCAGACACAAGCTGCGCCTCCAGCATCGTCGGCGGCGGCAGATACCGCAGCGCCGCAACAGACCGCGCCAGCAACACCGCCGGCACCTGCCGCGACTCCCGATGCGTCCAGCAATCCATCTGCGCCCGTCGCCGCACCCGCATCAGCAGACCAAATACCAGCCGCCCCTCCGGCGCCGGCCGCGTCGGACAGCCAGACTGTGAATCCCTCTCTGCCCTCGCAGCAGGTGAATGAACCGGAGCCGCCGCCCGCCTCGCGAATCGACATCTTTGGCGGATACACCTATCTGCGTCCCAGCGGCAGTGTCGGCACCTGGAGCTTCCCAACCAACAACACCCGCGGCTATATCGCGAGCGGCACCTACTATTTCAAGCGCCACATCGGCGTGCAGGCGGAGTTCTCGCACAGCGAATACCCGCTCGGCACGACCGGCACGTCACCCGCGCCGCCATTCGTTCAGCTGGGGGGCGTCACCGATTCCTTCTACACCGTGGAAGCAGGACCGGTGTATCGCTTCTTCCTCGGCCAGCACATCATCCCGTTCGTGCATTTCACCGGGGGCGGCGCAAAAATCGCCGGACCCAAGTTTCAGCCGCCCACCTGGGGCTACGGCTTCGCAGGCGGCGGTGGCGTCGACCTCCTGCTGCCCCACACGCATGACCATGTCGCCTTCCGGCTGGCCCAGGCTGACTACGGCTACATGCACGCCGATCAGGGCGCGCTGCAACAATACGATCTCGCCGGTGGAACGCAGAATGTAAGCGCGCTCCGGCTCTCTGCCGGACTAGTCATCCGCTTTGGCGAAATGAATCCGGTGCAGTCGAAGAGTCTGGCTTGCGATGCCAGCCCGGCCGAAGTTTACGCGGGTGAACGCGTAACCCTCGCCGCGACGCTGCGCAATTATCGCGACCGGACCAAGCATCCCTTCTTCTTCAGCTGGGTGCTGACGGCGGGCAAGCAGCAAGGCTTTGGCCCGGTCATCTTCGTCGACACCACCGGTCTCGCCGCAGGCACGTACCACGCAACAGCGCACATCTCTCTCAAGGAGAAGGGCAAGCAGTTCGCGCAGTGCGGAACAAATTTTGTGGTCAAGGAATCGCCTGCGCCTACCGTGAAGTGCTCGCCTGATCCTTCGACCGTGACTCCGGGACAGGTCTCCATCATCACTGCCTATGCGGGCTCGATCGCGCAACGGCAACTGACGTACAGCTACCTCACCTCCGAAGGCCAGATCAACGGCAAGGACAACACGGCGGAGCTGCATACCGACGGACTGCCGCCTGGCGTCGCCACCGTCACCTGCAAAGTGCAGGATGATCTTGGCCGGAGTGCTGTCGCGACCACGGAGGTCACCATCGCTCCGCCGTCGCTGCCGCCTGCGCCGAAGGCCCAGCCGCTGTGCACGGTCTACTTCAACCGCGACATGCGTCGCCCCGCCCGCGTGGACAATGAGGGTCGCGCCTGCCTGGATGACATCGCCCTCACCATGGAGCACCAGCCGGATGCGCGCCTGGTCCTGGTGGGCGAGCACTCCGACAGCGAGGTTGACGGGCAGTTGACGGCCGCCGAGCGCGCCATGAACACGCGTGCGTATCTTGCCAACGAAAAGGGCATCGATCCCACACGCGTGGACGTCCGCACCAGCACCACCTCGGGACGCCAGGTGCAGACTTACCTGCTGGCGCCGGGTGCCGTCTTCGATCAGCCGACCGAAGGCCGGATCGACGAGTCGAAGATCAA
Organism: Acidobacteriaceae bacterium; assembly: GCA_045808105.1. GTDB lineage: Bacteria > Acidobacteriota > Terriglobia > Terriglobales > Acidobacteriaceae > KBS-83. Next base: position 7,801 of record JBJMGC010000072.1, read on the forward strand.
GATTCACGGCCAGCAATATGCCCGCCAGCGGACGCGCGCGCCACAGAAGGGTCCGGTAGGACAGGGCGTCTCGCATCCACCCAGGAATTAGGACGAGATCGTCGCTTACTGGCGGCAAACGAAGTAGATGACACGAGCACGGCCTTTCCGCCTGGAGAGGCCGTGTTTGCTTGTCGGCTAGCTAGCCGGTAGCTTTAGTTTGTCGCGGTCATTCTTGTACGCAAAAAGTACCCTCAGGGCTAAATCTAAAGTGCCTGGAATGAGTAGAATTAAACTTTCGTGATATTTCGGTTGGTTGTGCACCAAGGTTACTGTCGAATCATCCCCGGTTGCCGGCCTCCCTGGTCTGCAAGACGTGCTCCGGTGGCAGGGCGAGGATGAGCGGACTTCTGGATCTCCTATCGTTAGGCTCGCTGGTCCTCCTGTTCACCTCCATTTACAGGAAGCGGCCAACCTTTCGTGTCCGTTGCTGGCTCATCGGCTGGTGTCTCATCCTGGTCCATTTCGCAGGGCTGCTCCTGCGCCCTGCATCGGAATTGGGTCGCGCCGGGCAGGACTTCCTCGTACTCGGCTCGCTGGTGCTGGGCGGCATCTGTTTCATCCTGTCCACCACGTTCGTCCGCTATGTGCCGGGCCGCTGGGTGGCTGTCCTGGTCACCCTCGGCATGCCCTGGCTGGCCACCACGGCGGCGGCATGCTTCCTGCCCGATGGCAACCACCTGCTCGCATTGAGCGCCATCGCGGGAGAAGCCGCCACGCTCATCGTGGCCCACCGCATCTCGCAACGCCGGCCGCTGCTGCGAACAATCCTGGGTTTGTCGGTTGCCGGCTGCACCGCATGGCTCAGCTACGGCATTCTCCATCAGCATGACGGCACTTCACTCGAGGTCATGCTTACGCAGGTGTTTCTGCTTCTCGCCCTGCTCTACAGCTTCGAGGTCTCGCGCTTCACCGCTGGAGTGCGTACCGTCGTTCTCAGTCTCTACGCATGGGCCGCGGTCTGGATCTCCGCTGCCGTGACTGGAATGTTATGGCCGGCAACCCAGGTTCCGGCAGAGCTCTGGAACCTGCCCAAGTATCTCGTTGCCGTGGGCATGATCCTGACCCTGCTCGAAGAAGAGATCGTGAGCGCGGAGGACGCCGGCGCGCATTATCGCGTGCTCTTCGAGTCCAACCCGCACCCCATGTGGATGTACGACACCGAGACGCTCGCCTTCCTCCACGTGAACGATGCGGCGGCGCGGCAATACGGCTACACACAGCAAGAGTTTCAGCAGATGACCATGGCCGATATCCGGCCGGGCGAGGAATTCTCCAGGCTGGTTGCGGAGTTGAAGCGCACCTGCGAGAACCCGCTCAATGGCCCCTGGCGTCACCAGCGCAAGGACGGCAGCTTCATGCTGGTGGATATCGCCTCGCATCAGATCGAACACGATGGCCACAAGGTCACCTTCGCCCTGATGCAGGACGTGACCGAGCGCGATCGCCTGCACGAGCAGTTGGTGTATCAGGCGAATCACGACATCCTCACCGGCCTGCCCAACCGCGCGCTGCTCGAAGACCGCATCGCGCAGACCCTCGCCCACGCCAGCCGATACGGGCACAAGGCGGCTCTGCTTTGCCTGGATCTCGACCGCTTCAAACAGATCAACGACACTTACGGCCATGCCATCGGCGATGTCTGCCTGCAGGAGATTGGGCGGCGCCTCAGCTCGCGCGTGCGCGCCGTGGACACGGTGGCCCGCACCGGGGGCGAAGAGTTCACCGTGCTCCTGCAGGAGATTGCCGAGTCGGAAGATGCCGAGCGCGTTGCGGCCGACATACTGCGAGGCTTGAACGAGCCCTACCGGCACAACGGCATCGATATCGATCTCACCGCCAGCCTGGGCATCGCGGTGTATCCCGATCACGGCACCGATGCGGCCGTCCTGTGGCGCGATGCCGACACGGCCATGTATCGCGCGAAGAAATCCGGCGGCAACCAGTACATGTATGTCTCGCAGGAAATTTCTGCCGCTACGCTCGAAGCCACCGAGCTCGAAAAACATCTCCGCCGCGCCCTGAAGGATGGCGGACTGGAGCTGCACTACCAGCCGATCTACACGCGCGATGGACAACTCTGCGCTTTGGAGGCGCTGGTGCGCCTGCACCATCCGGTGCTCGGGCTGGTCTACCCGGATCGCTTCATTCCCATCGCGGAGGAGAGCGGCCTCATCGTGCCGCTGGGCAACTGGGTGCTCGATGAGTGCTGCCGTCAGAGCCGTGAATGGCAGGATCGCGGCTTTCACCAGGTACGTATCGCCTTCAACGTCTCCCCATTGCAGCTCACCCGGTTTGATTTTTCGAGCTATGTCATCGAGCGGCTCCGCCACTACAAGCTTTCGCCGGCAGCGCTGGAGATGGAGGTCACCGAGTCGACGGTGATGCGCAACATCGGCCAGGTGGCGCGGCAGATCGACACGCTGGCCCGCCTGGGCATTCATTTTTCCGTGGACGACTTCGGCACCGGCTACTCATCGCTCGCGCATCTCCATCAGCTGCCGGTGCAGACTTTGAAGATCGATCGCTCGTTCGTCGAGCGCATCAATGAGCCCAACGGCACCTACGCAATCGTGCAGGCCATCGTCTTTCTCGCGCACAGCCTCGGGCTGATTGTCGTGGCAGAAGGCGTGGAGCGCGAGGATCAGCTCAACCGGTTATGGCAGCTCGATTGCGATCGCGTGCAGGGCTATTACTTCGCGCGTCCGCTGCCCGCTGCTGCAATCGGCAGGCTGCTGGGTGAGCCGGTGCGCATTCCGGTCGCTTCGGTAAGCGCGTCGGTCGAGCAGATTGTGCATGCTCCCGCGGTAGTGTAGGGCATCGATCCACGATTAGCTGTGTCGGATGAGCGGTCCGCCAGTAGTTGTCCTCTATTTCAGAATCAGTACGACAATGCGCCCATCCGATTGAAAGCTGCCGCCGGTCGCCGTGCTCGCTGTTCTCAGCGGGTCGGACGGAGTCACATACGCAGCGGCCTGCAGGTCCCCTGCCGCTGCAAAGCTCTGCTCCAGGAAATCGCGTTCCTTGTCGATCTCAGGGTCGATCTTGTGCGTGACGCCGTTGTTCCGCTGATCCTTCTCAAAGCCAACGTCATGCGTGGATGAGCCGACCCACACCGGCAGACCATTCACCGTTTCAGTCGTCTTCCAGACGCGTAGATGATGGCGCTCCGCAGCCACCATGATGGGATCGGCGCGCGCATAGGAGAGATCCTGCTGTCGGCCGAATAGGTAGAGCGTGCTCATCGGCATCTCGAGGTACGCCTTGTGCTGCAGCGTCTCGACAATTCCGTGGACGACCGCGTCCTGTTTGGTGGTGTCCACACTCACCCAGCCGGCATTCTGAAACGCTTTTGTCACCTGCTCCTGGCTTCCGACAAGGGCAAAATTCACCATGTCGCCCAGGTTGTTTTGCTGGTCCTGCACCCGCCGCGGAATGGCCGCGAACAAGGCCGGCGATATTGCCGACGCGATCTCGCCTTCCGTCACAGCTTGCTTCTTCGTCTGCTCGGGCTGGCGCGACAGTTTCATGCTGACTACATAGCTGCCCGTAGCCGTCAGGTCGGAGCTCACATTGATGCGCAGGTATAGCTCGCCGGTCGACGGCACCTCCAGGGTTTTGCTCACGCCAATATTGAACGGCACCGTCGCCGCATTGCTGCCGATTCTCGCCACCAGCGCGCCCACTGGAGAGCTGTTGTCCGGAAACTGCCGCAGCAGGTCCTTCCATCCGCGCTCGCTGCCGTCGGCCGTCACCGTGCGGCCATCGTTGAGTGAGACTTCGCCCTTCGCCGTAAACGTAATCGAGTCGCCCGGCGCGACGACAAGCTGCGTATCCACCCAGTCGCTCCCCGTCACCGTCACGCTCAAGCTATTTTTGCGCGTCCCGAGTCGCGCCGCAGTCGGCTGATCTAAAGGAATCGACTGTACCCCCGGGGCAATCGTCTGCACGCCCGCTGCTGAGGCATTGGGGCCTTGCTCCTGGGGATGCGCTGTGATGGCACCTGCAGTGCAGAAGAGAAGAGCTGTCAGGACAATCGTTCCCCCGGTACGGGCATTGCGGAACAGAGAACGTGTCGTGACCATGTCTCTTACTTTAGACTTCGTCCGCGTACGGCAACCAGCCCGTAAAGCTGTGTGGCGAGCTATCGGACTTCGGCGCTGTTGGAAGTATCGCGGACGCAGTTTTTCAGTCCCGCGGCGAGCGTGCGTACATCCTCTTCGCAGACCTCATAGGGAGGCAGCGCATCCGGCAGCACGTGGACAGTCGCATCTTCTCTGGCCAAGGGGCGGCGCATCGACGAGTGAATCGCGCCCAGGCCGGCAGCCTCGCACAGTGCTACGGCGTTCTGCAGGCGCACGCCGG
>JBJMGC010000073.1:0-6246 GCA_045808105.1 Acidobacteriaceae bacterium
ACGGCTGCAACCGCATACGGCGGCGGAGGTCTTCCGCAACCGCTACGGTGACTGCAAGGACAAGCACACGTTGCTTCAGGCGATGCTGGCGGCGGAAAAAATCGAGGCTGAGCCGGTCCTCACTCATTCGTCCTTGCGCTTGAATCCTGGGCTGCCGGTGCCGGCGCAGTTCGATCACATGATCACGCTGGTGAAGCTGAAGGACCACGATGTGTGGCTGGACTCGACACCGGAGGTTGCGCCGAGCCGGATGCTGCTGGGTGGGCTGCGGCAGAAGCTGGCACTGGCGATCCCGGCGACGGGAGATGCGCAACTGGTGCGGACAGAGGCGACGCTTCCCTTCTCCTCGTATGTGCGCGAGACGGTGACGGGGAAACTGGAGAAGGGCGGCGTGCTGACGGCGCATTTCGACCTGACGTTACGCGGCGATGCTGAGGTGCTGTATCGCGAGCTGTACCAGCGCGTGCCTCGCGCGAACTGGCAGGAGCTGACACAGAAGATCTCCGAGAACAATGGATTTGCCGGAGAAATCAGCGCGGTGAATGCCTCTCTTCCGGAGAAGACGGCGGAGCCCTTCCATGTGAGCTGGGACTACACCCGCAAGGATTTCGGCGAGTGGGATAGCCGTCGATTCCCTGGGCTGTCGACGTGGTTTGAGTCGAAGATTGGCGCAGATGCCACCGCGCCCAAGCGCGCGATGCGATTAGATCCGACAGCCGAGACCCAGGTGAAGGTGAGCTTGACTCTGCCGGATGGCTACTCGGTATCTGTACCGAAGGACGTGACACTCTCCACGAAATTTGCGGAGTACGCATCGACCTACAAGCTGAAGGACCGGTCGCTCGAGATGGACCGCACAACGCGCATTAAGGTCAACGAGCTGCCAGTGAACGAGTTTGGCGCATACCGTGACTTTCTGAACAGCAGGAGTGACGATGCGTCGCAGATGCTGCAATTGGTAGGTGTATCGACAAAGGGCACAACAAGAACCAGAGCAGACAACAGCCAAGCAAGCGAGCTCATGGCGCAGGCCTACCAGGAATTCCGCGCGCATAACATCAACGCCACCCGTGAACTGCTGGATAAGGTAAAGGCGTTGAATGATGAACAGACCGGACTCTGGGGAGAGTATGGAGCGATCGAGTGGGGAAACAAGACGCAGGCGATCGCCGATTACAAAAAGGAAATTGAGCTGCATCCGGAGACCCTGTTCGCTTACAACGATCTGGCAATCCTGTACGCGAGTCAGGGGCGTTGGTCGGATGCAGAGCAGACGCTGCTGGCATGGGCGAAAGCCGATCCGGCCGATGCACAGCCGCATGCGCGGCTCGGTTCGCTGCAACTGACGCAGAAACAATATAAAGATGCTGAAGGGTCTTATCGGGATGCTATTGCGCTGAGTGCAGAGCCCGATCCGTTGAAATTGCAACTTGGCACGGCACAAATAAAGGCCGGCGAAACTGATGCAGGCAAGGCGACACTGCATGGGTTGATGGACACGAGCGACGATCCCTCGATTTTGAATGATACGGCCTATGCTCTTGGCGATGCGGGACTGGATTTGCCGGCGGCCGAGGCGGCGAGCAAGAAGGCTGTGGAGTTGCAGGAGACCCGCACTGCGTCGACGAGTCTTGAGAGCGTGAAGAACGAAGACTTCGCCGATGTGTTCCGGCTGGGGGCGGACTGGGACACGCTGGGGTGGATTGATTTCAAGGAGAACAAGCTGCCGGAAGCCGATTCGTATGTGCGGAGCGCATGGCTGTTGCTCATGAATCCGGAAGGCGGCCTGCACATGGGAAAGATTTATGAAGCGGAAGGCAAGAAGGATGACGCGCTGACCGCGTACCGGCTGGCAGTGAAGACGATGGGGCAGCGGAACCTGACGCAGCGCTTTGCTGACATGAAGACGGAGATGGAGGCGAGGGCCGCGGCGCTGGCGAAGGCCGGAGCGCATGAAAAGCCGGGTCCGCATGTGCAGCAGGTCGGCGATGAACTGGCCGCCCTGCGGACATATACGATTCCGAGTCCGCTGGACGGGCGGTATGCCTCTGCCGATTTTCTGCTGCTGCTGGGAGATGACCGCGCGGCGGATGTGCACTTCCTGAAAGGCGACGAGGCACTGAAGCAGGCTGGGCCCGCGCTGCTGGCGGCGACATATCGCTCGCCGCTGCCGACGGGTTCGAAGGCAAAGGTGCTGCGTCGCGGCATTGTGGCCTGCACGACCGGGTCGAAGACCTGCCTTCTGGTGCTGTTGCCGGCCGCTGAGGCGAGGGCGGATTAATTGGCAAACCGGGCGCCGCGGATTGTACTTTGCATTTCGAGGGGATCTTCAGCGCACGCATGGAGAAGTAGCGGGAGATCTGTCCCGGTGCGCCCGTACCTCTGCGCAGAGACAGCAAGACCCGGGATTGGATCCCGGGTCTTGCGGAAGGGTGGGCGCTGACTGCACGCCGGTCCCTTTGCAACGTCGTTGACTAATGTGCGGGTTAGAACAACGCTGGTTGTGGGGTTGACGGTTGGTCGAAGGAAGTCCTGAAACCTTGTGTCAAATCCTTAATCTTCGTTGCGGACCCAGCCATCGTCGGTGAGGACGAGGGTGGCCTGGTCGACGGCCTGATCGGCTACTGCTTTGGCGACGGCCGGAAAGGCGGTCTGAATGGCGCGAACCTTGGCCCAGTCCGGGCTGTCCTTTTCGACGAAGTGATACTCCACCTTGGTGAAGCGGTTGCCGTGGAACTCGGTCGGGTTGGAGTAGTTGTCAACGCTGGTGACCTGGCGCTTGCCATAGCAGAAGCGGCCCTTGCCGGGGACCTGCTGGCCGGTGAGGGTCAGCTCGTAGCGCAAGGTGCCAGCTTGGGAGGTCCGGGTGAGCAGGCCCGCGGCGGTCAGGGCGTCCAGCTTGGTGTGGACATCGCCGAGAAGTTTGTCGTTGGCCTGCATCTCGAATGGGTAGGGGAGCGGCTTGGTGAAGAGGCAGTCGGCGTTGGCCGAGTAGTCCTCATTCAGCACGTGAGCGAAATTCTGCTTGCTCATCTCCCGCTTGTCTCCGCACCCGGATCCCAGGAGAACCAGAGCGCCCGCAATCATTGTCAGACCTGCAAGATGTTTAAGCTGCCGTGTCATTTCTTCCCTCGCACTAGGAAAATCTTTCGCAACTGTACGGCAGAAACTTTAACTCGAAAACCTTACGGAAGGGGTATTCGCGGGGTAAAGGATGCCCACATTTGGGGTATAGGCCCATTTTGGGTGAGGAAAAATTGCTCGATTTGCACCGGAAGGGTGGCAGATTCGCGCGTTGTTCGCCAGCTGCGGGGAGGAGCCAGAGCGGGGCAGCTCGCGATTTGTACAACGAAAGTGGGAGGAAATTGCCTTCTTGGAAGAGGGCCTTTCCGGGATCGCTATCTTGCGCAGGCGTGATCGGGCGAGTGTCTGCCGATTTTGCGATGGTCAGACTCGCTCTGGGCGATTTCAAGCCAGGGGCAATTCATGGAATGCCGGTGACGCCGGGGTGGCTGGACGTGATACGACGAGAGCTGACTGAGAAGATTGAGTGTTCCTGGGCTCGGGCGCGCTTGCAGACGAATTAGGCTAGACTAATTCTGCCGTTCGCCCTCCTCCGGTGGGCACAGACCTTATTACAGATCAATCGAGGAGATGGCCCCGGAACGTGCGCTGCCGAAAGAGACTGACGCCCCAGTTGCGGTTGGGGACGGGGATGGGCATGGTGCTGGCGCTGACCATGCATCTGGCGCTGGGTACCTGCGCAGGCCAGGCGGGAGGGGTTGCGGCGGTGGACTCTGGGCAGGCGGCTGGCGGCGGCCATGCGGCGGCGAGCTCGACGCGGAAAGCTGGGGGCGAGCCGAACGACGCGCTGACGGTGTTTCCGCATGCGGAAGCGGCGCCGTGGTTTGTGGCCGGGCAGGCGAACATCATCTTCCAGGCGCATCCGGGCTTCCATTCGCCGTACGAGGGCACGAATAGTCTGCACGGTGCGGGTGAGTACAAGACTTCCCTGCTGGGCACGCTTTTTCTGGGTTATCAGCTGGGACGAGGCGTGCGCGGGAAAACGCCGACGTGGAGCGAGCGCTACAACACGGATTTCATTGCGGATTTTGAGTCGTCGGGCGGACGCGGGTTGAGCCAGGCGCTGGGGCTGGCGGGCTTCACCAATCTGGATGTGGTGCGCAATCCGAACCTGGGCTCGAAGCCATATGTTGCGCGGGTGCAGTTCCATCAGACGATCGGCTTCACCAACGAAATGACGGAGGTGGAACGCGGTCCGTGGTCGCTGGCGACCGAGGCGCCGGTGCGGCGGCTGGAGCTGCGGTTGGGCAAGATGTCGCTGCCGGATGTGATGGACATCAACGACGTGCTGAGCGATAGCCATATGCAGTTCACCAACTGGACAGTGGACAACAATGGCGCGTGGGACTACGCAGCGGACACGCGCGGTTACACATATGCAGCAGTGGTGGAATATCAGGACCGCAACTGGGCGGCGCGCTATGTGCTCGCGGCAATGCCGGTGGTGGCGAACGGAATCGATCTGGACTGGGCGCTGAGCCGGGCACGCGGACAGAACTGGGAGATCGAGTTGCGTCATGGATTACTGCCGAAGAGTAAGGGGACGCAGCGCGTGCTGGCATTTGTGAACAACGCACATATGGGGAATTATCGTGAGGCGCTGACGCGGTATGTGGAAGGCATTGATTCGAGACCGGACATCCACAAGACGGCACGCTTCGGTGCGGTGAAGTATGGCTTTGGCTACAACGTGGAGCAGCAACTGACGGAGCATCTGCGCGCCGCGGGACGCTTTGGCTGGAATGAGGGACAGCATGAGTCGTTCGCCTATACCGAGGTGGACCAGACGGTGCTGCTGGGCGCGGCCTACGACGGCGTGCAGTGGCTACGCAAGAATGACAAGGTGGGACTGGCGTTTGTCTCGAACGCGATAAAGAAGGACCATCAGAATTATCTGGCCAATGGCGGGTTGGGATTCCTGCTGGGAGACGGGCGGCTGCACTACGGTCGCGAGACAACGGAAGAGGCTTACTACAACGCGCACGCGTGGCGCGGGATGTTCTTTGCGCTGGGGCTGTCACACGTCGACAACCCGGGATACAACCGGGATCGCGGGCCGGTGTGGGTGCCTTCGGTGCGGGCGCATGTCGAGTTCTGATTTCTTGCGATATTTCTTGCCGCTCGAAAAAAGGGCTGAGGTACCGCGCGCGTGACGTATATTTTATGGCGAGCGAATCACGATTCATCCCCGAAGATGTGAGCAGTCCCGCCTGATGTGCCGGCCCACTGCATATGGTTGTATTCCCGGGAGGTGTGTTGGCTGCGTCTGCGGCGATAGGATCTAGCGCGGATCGTTCCGTTCTCTATCGAATGAGGATACGGGCCGCTATTGCTCTGCTGGCGATGCTGGCCTGTGTTGCTGTGACGCTTTCCGGTGTGGCTCTCATCAAAGCGCGAAGCAGGCGAGCGTATGTAGAGGCAAATCGCCGTCACACGATCCATTTGGCCTGGCAGCCTCCAGTGAACTCGCGCGAGCCGGTGGTCGGCTACAACGTCTATCGATCGAGCGACGGAGGCGGGAGCTATTCGAAATTGAACACGTTGCCCGTTCCCCGGCCGGAATATGACGATGCGACCGTCCGCCGCGCCACAACGTATTTTTATTTCGTGAAGAGCGTGGGCAAGAAGGGCGTGGAGAGCCAGCCCTCCAACGAGATCCGGATGAGGGTACCGTAAAGAACGCCACCATCCTTCGGTTATGCCGGGATGACTTGGCACACTAGCTAGGTGATGTTTTGTGTTCGGCGGGCTCCCACAACTCGATTGGGTTCTGCTCCGGGTCGTGAATCCTGGCAAAGCGGCCGTTCGGATACGATTGCGGGTCTATGGCGACTTCGATGCCTGCTGAACGAAGCTGTGCCGCCATTCTGTCGAGATTTCGCACGCGAAAATTGATCATCCACATCTGGTGTGGATCACCGAGGTACTTACTCGTAAGAGAAAACGGCGCAAACGCTGTAGGACCTGCTTCGGTGTGCCACCCGGAGTGGTTGTAGTCACTAGGAATCAGGTCCACTCCCAAGTGGCTGCGATACCATTCCGCGAGCGCCTTGGGATCGCGAGCGCGAAAGAATAAACCACCGATTCCGAGTACTCGCTCCGCCGGCACGCTCTCGCTTGACGCCGTTTCAGCATGCGAAGACGCCTGTGAGGCATCCGAAA
>JBJMGC010000074.1:0-13085 GCA_045808105.1 Acidobacteriaceae bacterium
ACCTGGATCGAGTCGTTGGAGAGTTGAAATGAACGCGAATGCAAAAAAAGTTAGTTATTGGACCACGACCATACTCATAGCATTTTTTATCGGCAGCGGAGGCGCTGCGCAGCTGGCACAGTTTATGGGCAATCCCCACGGCGCAGTGCCTGTACTTCGCTACCCAATGTATTTCTTTGCCATCCTGGGATTTTGGAAGGTACTTGGGGCCATTGCCATACTCGTTCCGCGTTTTCCGCGGCTCAAAGAATGGGCATATGCCGGGATCTTCTTTGACCTGACGGGAGCGGTTGTCTCCGTCGCTGCGGTCGGCAGTTATGGCGTTTACGCCTTTCACATCGTCGCCCCTCTCGTCCTTACCCTCATTACCGTGGCATCGTGGGCGCTTCGGCCGGAAAGCCGCACCGTTGGCATGCTCTTTCCAGCGAAAGAACGGCAGGCCGGTGTAAACACGGGAGCGGCGAGGATTGCCTGAACTATGTCGAATGGGAGCGTTTCAAAAAAACAGCGTGAAGAGCTGCTCACACTATTGAAACATCGTTTTGAGAAAACATGAGCCGCCATAAAGGTCTTGAGTGGGCTAAAGTGCAGGCGAAGCTGGAAGCCAATACCGGAATACTGTGGTCACTCAGCGAAATGGAAAGAACCGGCGGCGAGCCGGATGTTGTGGCTCACGATAAACATTCGGACGAATATATCTTCTTTGATTGCTCAGCGGAAAGTCCTAAGGGCCGCAGAAGTGTCTGCTATGACCGTGAAGCACTGGAGGCAAGGAAAGAAAATAAACCAGCAGATAACGCTGTGGATATGGCAACGGCCATGGGAATTGAGCTTTTAACCGAAGAACAATATCGAGAGTTGCAGAAGCTTGGACATTTCGATACCAAAACGTCGAGCTGGGTGAAAACTCCTTCTGCTATTAGAAAACTCGGTGGCGCTCTCTTTTGTGATCGCCGCTACGACACTGTTTTCGTCTTTCACAACGGTGCGGAATCCTACTATGCCGCCAGGGGATTCCGCGGCTCGCTAAGAATCTAGAGTTTGGCGAGTCACAGCTACACTAGGCGCAGAGTTGAAGCTAGATGAAAGGCCCGTCCCTATGGAATCTGCCTCTGCATCAATCGACAAGAAGATCAAGGAACTTGCGGATTGGCGCGGGAAGACCCTCGCTCATCTCCGTCAGCTCATCCACGATGCCGACCCCGACATTCAGGAGGAGTGGAAATGGGTAAAACCAAGCAGCGGAGGAACCGCAGTCTGGTCCCATGACGGCGGCGTCTGCACCGGGGAATCGTACAAGCAGGTCGTGAAGCTCACCTTCTTTCGCGGAGCCTCCATCAAAGACCCGAAGAAGCTCTTCAATTCCAGCCTCGAAGGGAACGTGCGCCGTGCAATCGACCTCCGCGAAGGCGAGAAGATCGAGGAAGCTGCTTTCAAGCAACTGATCCGCGAGGCGGTGGCGGCCAATTCCGCAACGCGCGCTCAACGGGCAGCCAAGAAGAAATAGCCCGGCTCTGAGGCATGGATCAGGTACAAAAATTTCAGCTGAATATGTAGTCGTCGAATGATTGCTTCTCATCCCAGATGGGTGTCGGCTCGAAATAGCCGGCACCCGGCGCAAGATGCTGCTTCATCACCTCATCGTTAAGTGTGACGCCAAGTCCCGGAGTATCCGGTACGGCAATGAAGCCTTGCTTGATGATTGGCTTATCCACCTCATTCACGAGGTCCTGCCACCAGGGCACGTCAAGCGAATGATTTTCCAGCGCCAGAAAGTTTCTGGTCGCGGCCGCGCAATGCACGTTAGCCATGCACGCTACGGGCGTTCCGGCGAAATGCATCGCCATCGGCACGCCGTACTTGTACGCCATGTCACCGATCTTGTGTGTGCGCAAGATGCCGCCTGAGGTCGAAAGATCGGGATGGATTTTGTCGACAGCGTGCGCGCTGCATAGTTTCTCGAAGTCCGCGATGTCGTAGATGTCCTCGCCGGTGAGTGTCGGCGTTGTAGTCGAATCTGTAATCTGTTTCAGCAGGTCGGTATACCACCAGGGAATCACGTCTTCCATCCACTCCAGGTTGTACTTTTCATAGGCGCGGCCCAGCCGAATGATCGAGTTCACGCCTAGGTGGCCAAGATGATCCGTGGAGAGTGGAGTATCGTAACCGATAGCCTCACGAATCGCGGACACGTATTCGCAGTACACAGCAATGCCTTTATCGGTCAGCTCGTTTCCGGTAAACACATTCGGCAGGCGCTTGTCGTACTCGATGGCGGCCTGGTCCGATGGTTCGGAAATAGTGCCCGGCTTCCCCTTCAGCACATCCGTGCCAATGTCCACTTTTATCCAGGTAAGTCCCATCTCCTTGCGTGCCTTCGCCCTGGCTGCGAACTCCTGCGGTGTGTCTGCTTCCGGGGTATCCGCATAGACGCGAATTTTGTCGCGCCACTTGCCGCCCAGCATTTGATAAATGGGGATTCCGTAAACTTTGCCTACGATGTCCCACAGAGCCATCTCAATCGCGACGACTCCACCTGCCTGACGCGAAATTCCTCCAAACTGCGCGATCTTCTCAAACAGGTAATCAACGTTCAGTGGGTTCTCGCCCACGATGCGGCTTTTAAGCACCATGGCATATTGATAGTTAGCCACGTCACGCACTTCTCCTAGCCCATACACTCCCTGGTTGGTATCGATGCGGATGATCGGACACGGACTCGGTCCCGGTTTCTTCACGACGGTATATCGCAGATCGGTGATCTTTAGTGTCGACGGGCTCGAGTTCTTGTTCACATTTTTAACCGAGCTCTGCGCTTCTGCGGCGGGCGCCCCCTTGCCAAGCAATCCCGCAGCGCATAGAGCCATAGTCGACTTCATCATGCCTCGACGAGTCGTGAAGCGGTTATAGAACGTCATTTCTCTAATTCCTCTTTTCACACGCGCTAATGATCGATCGGATGGATTCTATACTGGGCCATTGTGTGCTCGCCCTACGCGTCCGACTTCGGCGCGGCCCTCCGGGTACGGAACAGATCGTGCGCATCGACATCTCTTAGCGCGGTCGGTCGGCAGCTATCGGCGGAGTCAAGCCCCTAAATTGCGCCTGCCATTATTGCGCCGTCGTGAGGAAAGTGGTGACTTCCTTCAGCCGCGCATCCACGCTGTCCTTCTGCTCCTTCGAGTAGCGTTGCTGCAGTGCGATCTCGTTCGCAGCGTCATCATGCCGCCCGGTATGCGCGTAGGCGCGTGCAAGCCGGTAGTGCGCCTCCGCCAGCGTAGGTTTAAGGGCGATGGCCTGCTCGAGAGACGCCGTGCTCTCCTGCCACTTCCCTTCTTCCTGATCAAGCACGCCGAGTTGATACCACGCGTCAGCGAGCCTAGGGGCGGCAGCGATGGCCTGCTGAAGCAAAGCGCGGGCCTTCGGGTTGTCGCGCTTGTCGGCAGGCTGATGCAGCAGCGCGGTCGCGGCATAAGTAGCGGCCTCGGCATTTTTCGGATGCTGCTCGGCAAAGCTCTGCAGGGAATCGCATGCGGCCAGCGTGACATCGGCGATAAGCGCACAGTTGCGTCCCAACAGGCTGGCCCAGGTCGCATTGCCCGGATCGGCGGCCAGCAGATCGGAGAAGACGCCGGCGGACTCCTTGTATCGGTTGTCGGCGTAGAAGGCGATACCCCGCGCCGCCTTCAGCCGAGTGCTCGAGGGGTACCGCTGGATGCCGTAGTCCGCAATCTTCACCGCAGGCTGCCAGGAGAAGTGGCGCAGCAGCTCCACCACCCACGCATAGATGTTCGGCTCGCTGGGATTGAGGTGCGCAGCCTGCGAGAAGTGCTCCTCCGCGTGGCGATAATTGCCGAGCCGCTCCTCTGCCTCGCCGGATAGCTCTTCGGTCGCATCGTCGCGGCTGCCCTCTGGAATGGCATCGAGCACACGCTTCGCCCCCGCGGTGTTATCACTCTGCAGAAGCGCCAGCGCGCGGTCATGCGTGGTGCCTGCATCGAGGGGTCCAAGCGCGGCGGCTGCAGCGAAGGCTCGCGCAGCCTGCCCATGCTTGCCAACTTCCATGTAGGCATGCGCCAGGTTGGTCTGGCTCTGCTGGTCGTCCGGCTGCAGGCGCGCCGCCGCGTCCAGCTCCGGTACAGCCTTTTGCGGCTGGTTCAGTTTCAGGTACGCGGCCCCCAGATTGCCGCGTGCAACAGCAGAGTTCGGCCGGAGACGCACAGCATACGCGAGCAACGGCAGCCCCCGCGTGAAATCTCCCGCCTCGGCATGAATCAAACCAAGCGTTTCGTTGACCTCGAAGTTCGCAGGATGCCGGCGCAACAGCTCTTCCAGGACCGGCTGCGCATCCTGTGCACGGCCCTGGTCATACGCGATAAGCGCTTGGTGCAACTTCGCCGTATCGGCTGCAGACATCTGCGCTACCGCGACCAGCGGCGTGGCAGTCGCTGTCATGAATGCGATTGCAAATAGCAGATGGCAGCGATTTGGCAACCGGGATCGCAGTAAGAACAACTGAGAAAGCATCCGGGCGACACTGATTGCACTCTGGTCTGGCGTCGACGTGACCATCACGCTCTCCAGGGCACAGGCTTCAAGATCCACGCACGATTCATCCAGCGCGTCCCCACGAATTTGCTCAGAGATAAGATGTCAGGCACCTGCGTGCGCCTTCGTTCCTTCGGCATCGAAAGCTACGCCAAAGTGGTCACACCACTTCTGAATTTCAGCTACAGTCTGATCGTCAACCGGAATACCCTCGTTCAGGTTTGCCCGCATCGCCCGTTCGGATCGCTCGCCTGGGATAAGAATCTCTTCGACACCAGGCCGTCTCTTCATGCCTTTTAATCTTTCGATCATCTTCTGCATACGGGCCGTGAACCGCTCTGGCGGAAGGAATGCAGCGATATCGAACAGGCAGAAGAAATGGCCGACATCTTGCCGTCGATCGAGGTCTTTGTACATCGATCCGATCTCTGAACCAATGGCCGCCCCTGACAGGACACCGCTGAACGTTTCGACCATCATTGCGAGCGCGTATCCTTTATGACCTGCCATTGTTAATACCGTTCCGCGCAGTGCTTCGGCAGGATCCACCGTTGGTTCTCCTTCGCTGTTCAAAGCCCAGCCCTCAGGGATCAACACCTTCTTCTTGTTCGCCGCGACGATATTGCCGCGCGCTACGATCGAAGTCGCGAGATCAACCTTCACGGTCGGGCTCGTGCCGGCAGGAAACGACGCTGCAATCGGATTCGTGCCGAAGAACGCTTCGTATCCGCCGGTTGGCGACATGGCTGGCTCACAGTTCGTCATCGCCAGCAGAATCATCTCCTGCTCCGCGGCACGGTTGCAGTAGCAGGAGAGCGCGCCGAAATGCTGCGAATTGCGAATCGTCGCCGCGGCCACGCCATTCTTCTTCGCGCGCGGCATCAGCAGGTCGAGTGTCTTCATCGCCTGAACTTGCCCAAGGCCGTTCCGCGCGTCGATAGCCATTACGCCGGCAGATTGCTGGTCGATGACAAGCTCGGCACGCGGGTCGATCAGACCCCGTTCGATTCTCTCGAGGTAAATGCTCAGCCGCGAGATGCCGTGCGTGGCGGTACCGCGCACGTCTGCGTCAATCAAAACACGCGCGAAGATGGCTGCGTCCGCCGGTGCAACACCGGCTTGCCGAGCGAGCTCGGCGGCTACACTCTCCAGATACGCGCGTGGGAAATGTCTCATTTGCCGATGGCTTCAACCTACCTTGCTAAGCGCTGCGGTACAGCTTCGTCATGACGAACTCACGATGGCCCAGCGCTTCCGCTGCCGTAAGTCGCCCGTTCGCTGTGCGTACGATCATATCTAGCAATGCATTCCCTGCTTCGTCCATGGTCATCTCGCCCTGCAGAATCTTCGATACATCCAGATCGATATGCTCCGGCATGAATCGGACTGTCTTCGGATTTCCGCTCAGCTTGATCACCGGCTCGATCGGGTTGCCGATAACATTGCCCTGCCCCGTTGGAAACAGGTGTACCACCGCGCCAGAAGCTGCCCATAGCGTCACCGCCTCGGCAGCCGCGCTTGATGTATTCATGAACCAGAGGCCGGGCTTTGTCGGCGCCACTGCCGGCTCGAGGCAGCCGACGAACTTTGTTCGCTTGCCTAGTTTTTCCACGTTGCCCAGCGCCTTCTCCTCGATCGTGGTCAGGCCGCCCGCGATGTTTCCTTTGGTCGGCTGCGATTCAGAAAGATCGTCGGTCCTTTGATCGAAGACAAGCTTCGTGTAGTCCTCGAAGACCGCAAGAAACGCCTTTCGTACCTCATCATTCGCGGCCTTCGCAGCCACGATGTGCTCGGCGCCGGTCAGCTCACTGGTCTCGCCGAACGATGCCGTTCCGCCCTCCGCGCAATGTTTATCGATCACATTGCCCACGGTTGGGCAGCTCGCAAGGCCGGTCGTCGTGTCGGATTCGCCGCATTTCACGCTGAGGTACAGCTCTTCGAGTCCGCATTCTGCGCGCTGCAGCTCCGACGCCCACTGCAGATATTCTTTCGCCTGACGCGAAGCGTCCGCGATCGTCTGGATGTCGCCCTTGCCTTCAATCGAAAAGCCCTTCACCGGCTTCCCGGTTTTAGCAATGCCATCGACGATGCGCTGTGTCCAGCCAGCTTCGATTCCGATCACCACCACGGCTGCGATGTTCGGATTGCTGCCCGTTCCAATCATCGTTCGGAAGTGCAGTTCCAAATCTTCGCCAAACTGGAGGCGTCCATACGCGTGCGGCAGAGCCAGCGTGCCCTTGATGTTGTTGGCGACCGCTTCGCAGGCGGCGTTCGAGATGTCATCGACGGGAAGAATGATGACGTGATTGCGCACGCCCACCCGGCCATTCTCGCGACGAAATCCAAGGACCTTCCGCTTCGCCATATCTATGCCCACCTTTTCGTCTTCAGGTTCTGTGTATGCACGTGCGCGCCGGCCTTCACCGGCTGGACGATGCGGCCGATTTCGCAGCCATACTTGATCACGCTCTCGCCAACGCTAAAGTCTTTCAACGCCAGCTTGTGGCCCAGGGGAATCGCCTCTTCAGCACGCGCCCTCAGGCTCGAATTGTCAGCAAGGTTTTTTCCGATGCAATCCGTCCCTGGCTCCAGGTCGACTACGGCAACGGCGACATTGTCGGCGGCATCGTGCACAAGAAAATGAATCATCTTTACCCTTCCGGCGGAATAACACACTCACCTACTGCATGTTGCCCAACGATACATGCTTCGATCGATCACCGGCGGCCACCAGCCCATTACTGTCACTGGCGCAACGCCACTGCATCAAACCGAGGACAACTCAGCTACTTGAATCACCGCGGGGACAAGCAGGCTTCGCGCGTTTCCGGGAACGAACCAGCTTGACACTCATGCTTCTCGATGTCATTCTCGTGTACGTTACCGATTGAGGTTTTCTCCCCTTTGAGCGCCTCGGCTTCTGCCCGCCGTGATCCGGGAACCGCAAAAACATTGTGACAGGCATGCCTGCAAAGTCTGCTTCCCTTCCATTTCGCTTAGAGCTTCCCTCGGCCCCTGCTGAAGAAACGGGCGCCGTCAAGGCATGGAGCCAGCCGGTTGTACTTCGGACTTACCCGCCGCATCCTCCTGATCGCAATCCCATGTTTCTGGAGACGCGGGTATATCAGGGAAGCAGCGGGCGCGTCTACCCCATGGCCTTTGTAGACCGCGTCGCAGAGAGGCCGATCGAGCAAGCCTGGGAGGCGATACACATTGAGAATGCGTATCTGCGACTCATGGTTTTGCCGCGGATTGGCGGCCGCATTCACGTCGGCCTCGACAAAACTAACGGGTATGACTTCTTCTACCGGCAGAATGTGATCAAGCCAGCTCTTGTGGGTCTGGCCGGTCCATGGATCTCAGGCGGCGTCGAATTTAACTGGCCGCAGCATCACCGGCCCGCGACGTTCATGCCCGTCGAGACCGAGATCGAGCGGCATCCCGGTGGCTCCATCACAGTGTGGTGCAGTGATCACGATCCCATGCAGCGCATGAAAGGGATGCACGGCGTGTGCCTCTATCCAAATCGAGCGATCGTTGAGTTGAAGGTGCGCCTTTACAATCGCACCGCCTACCAGCAGACGTTTCTATGGTGGGCAAATATGGCGACGCGGGTGCACGAGAAGTATCAATCCTTCTTTCCGCCCGACGTCCGCTATGTTGCCGATCATGCGAAACGGGCGATCACCGCGTTCCCACACAGCGATCGCCCTTATTATGGCGTCGACTATCCGGCACGTGCGCGCGATGGTGTTCCAGAAGAAGAGCAGCCGCGCCACTTTCGCCCGGATGGCTCTTACTCGCCGGACGATCTGAGCTGGTACGCGAATATCCCGGTGCCGACCAGCTACATGATCACCTCCACGAAAGAGGATTTCTTTGGCGGATACGATCATCGCGCACAAGCTGGTGTCCTGCACATCGCGGATCACCAGATTGCGCCGGGCAAAAAGCAGTGGACATGGGGGAACCACGACTTTGGCCATGCATGGGATCGCAGCCTCACGGATAGCGATGGCCCGTACATCGAGTTGATGGCGGGCGTCTACACGGACAACCAACCCGACTTCTCCTTCCTCGCGCCGGGTGAGACGAAGCGCTTCTCGCAGTTCTGGTATCCGCTGCAACGCATCGGGCCACCCCAGGCAGCCAGCCTCGAATGCGCACTCAGCCTTACAACGCGGGACCGCCAGGTCAGCATCGGCGTGCAGACAACCGAAAACTTCGACAATACGACGGTCACCCTGTGGCAATGTGGCACTGTAAGCAATCAATGGGCGCAGGAGATCAGCATCGGCAAGCCTTTGCTTCTTGAGCAGCAATTCGAGAACGCGATCAACGAGAGCGACCTTGCTGTCACCGTTGAAGCAAACGGAGCGCTGCTGCTCCGCTACGCCCCAGGCGAAATCGCTCCGGCACCTGTGCCCACCATCGCGACGGAACCCCCGGCACCCTCTGACATCTCTTCCAATGAAGAGCTGTATCTCACGGGAGTCCATCTTGCGCAGTACCGTCACGCCACGCGACGGCCGGAGATCTACTGGCAGGAAGCATTGCGCCGCGATACCTTCGATGCGCGCGCCAATACCGCGCTCGGCGAATGGCACCTGCAACGCGGCGAGTTCGCGGCCGCGGAAACGCTTCTGCGCAAGGCGATTCAGCGGCTGACCTTGCTCAATCCCAACCCCGCTGATGGGCGGCCGTTGTATTTGTTGGGTCTGGCGCTGCGCTTTATGGATCGCACCAGGGAGAGCTACGATGCTTTTTCCAAGGCAACATGGAATGCTGCATGGAAGGCCCCGGCGCATTATGCTGTGGCGCAGACACATGCAGCGGCTGGTCGCTGGGAAGCGGCGCTTGAGCATGCGCGCAGCAGCCTGGCGTGCGACAGCGACAATCTGAACGTCCGCGACTTCATCGTGCTCGCTCTTCGCGCACTTGGCTATAACGATGAAGCAGCCGACATCCTGAACGGCACGCGTGCGATGGACCCGCTCGATCATTGGAGCCGGCATCTCGCGCTGGCCGAGATCCCCGCGGATAATCGCGCGCTCCTCGATCTGGTCTGGGACTATGCCGCCTGCGGCCATCACGAAACGTCGATCGCGCTGTTGGACGCTGCAGACGCATCTGCAAACGATGGCAGCGTACCGCTTGTGCACTACACGCTCGGCTATCTTCAGCTTCGTCTGGGCCGAAACAAGGAAGCTCGTCAGGCGTGGCAACGCGCCGCCGCGGCGCCCCCAGACTACTGCTTCCCTCATCGGCTGGAAGAGATGCTGGTGCTGCAGACCGCAATTCAGGCTGTCCCCACCGATGCGCGTGCTCCGTATTATCTCGGCAATCTGCTCTACGATCGCCGGCGCTACGAGGAGGCGATCGAGCTTTGGCAGCGTGCCTCGACCCTCGATGCCGCATTCCCTACTGTCCATCGCAACCTGGGCATCGCATTTTTCAACGTGCGACGGGATGCCGATGCTGCTGTCGCGGCGTTCGACCGCGCCCAGGCCGCCGACCCACAGGACGGCCGCATTCTTTATGAACGCGATCAGCTCTGGAAGCGCACAGGGATGCCGCCTCACCAGCGCCTCGCGGGACTGCTGCGTCATTCCGATCTCGTCGCGATGCGTGACGATCTCTCTGTGGAACTCGCGACGCTTTACAACCAGACAGGCAGGCCGGAGGAGGCACTCGCCGGACTACTCTCGCGAAATTTCCAACCGTGGGAGGGCGGCGAGGGTTTGGTACTTGGCCAATTTGTGCGCAGCCGCTTGTTGTTAGCGCGGCGCGCTATCGCAAGCGGTAAGCCCGCGGAAGCGATCAGCCATCTTGAGGCGGCGCTCGATCCTCCGCAATCCTTCGGAGAGGCGCGCCACCTTCTCGCCAACAAGAGTGATATCGAATTTGCTCTTGGGCTCGCGCATGCGGCCGCGGGCGATCCGGCCGAGGCAGAACGCTGGTGGCGGCGCGCATCGCGGCTAGCGGGCGACTTCCAACAGATGAGCGTGCTCACCGTCTCCGACATGACTTACTGGAGGGGCGCAGCCCTTGAGAAGCTGCAGCAGCGAAGCCAGGCGGAGCAGGTCTTCCGCGGTATCGCTGCGTATGCGGATGAGCTCGAGCTGCAGGAGCCAAAAATAGATTACTTCGCCACATCGCTGCCCACGATGCTGCTCTTCCAGGAAGATTTGCGCCATCGCAATCGTGTGCTCGCGGCGTTCCTGCGCGCGCAGGCTGCTTATGGTCTCGACGGGGCTGAGACCGCGATCCCAATGCTGGATGCAGTGCTCAAGCTCGATATCAATCACCCCGGCGCTTCCGATTTGCTGCAGGAGGTTCAGCTCGCGGCGCGCACAACGGCCGTCCAAGCCGGGGCAGCATCGCCCACATCCGCCAGGACAAAATAACCGTGCATTCCGCTCCGTCCGCGGTGTCATCGGCAGAACCCAACGCGCAGCAGCTTCGTCTTGGGTATCTGCTCTGGATTGCAGCCGTCGCCGCGCTCGGGGGATTTCTCTTCGGCTACGACTGGGTGGTCATCGGTGGCGCAAAGCCTTTCTACGAAGCGTACTTCCATCTGACGACAGACACGCTCATCGGTTGGGCCAACAGTTGCGCGCTGGTCGGCTGCCTCGCTGGATCGCTCCTCTCCGGCATGATCGGCGACAGGCTAGGCCGCAAGCGTTCCCTGCTGCTCGCCGGCGCACTCTTCGCTGTCTCTTCCGTGCTCACCGGTTGGGCCTTTTCGTTCGTGGCATTCATCGCATGGCGCATCGTGGGCGGACTGGCCATTGGACTCGCCTCAAACATTTCTCCGATGTACATCGCGGAGATCAGTCCGGCGCAGTGGCGTGGACGGCTGGTGAGCCTCAATCAGCTTGCGATCGTCTGCGGCATCCTCGGCGCACAGATATTCGATTGGCAAGTGGGTACGCGCGGCGCGCAGCTCTTCAGGGGCTCGCTTTCTGCGGCTGCCTGGAACGCGCTGTATGGATGGCGATGGATGTTCACCGCAGTCGCGGTGCCGGCGATACTGCTGTTTCTTTTGGCCCGAATCATTCCGGAGAGCCCGCGCTGGCTGATGTCCCGCCGTCGGTCGGCGGAAGCGGAGAGTGTCCTCACGCGCATGGGCGGGCAGGAGTACGCCGGCAGCATGGTGCGCAGCATTGAGGACCATCTGCAGCAGGATCGCGCTCAGGCGACAGGCTGGCGTGAGCTTGGCTCACCTGCGGTGCGACGATTTGCGCTCATCGGTATCGGGCTCGCAGTGCTGCAGCAGTGGAGCGGCATCAATGTTCTCTTCAACTATGCCGAAGAGGTGTATCGCAGCGCCGGCTATGGTGTGAATGACATTCTGTTTAACATCGTCATCACCGGCGCCATCAATCTGGTTTTCACGCTGCTGGCCATGCTCTTTGTTGACCGCATCGGACGACGTTTTCTCATGCTACTCGGCTGCGCCAGTGTTGGCGTGGTCCACATCGCGCTGGCGGTTGTGTATCACCTGCACCTGCGTGGCCTGCCCATTCTGCTGCTGACGCTCTGCGCCATTGGCTGTTACGCGATGACACTCGCACCGGTCACGTGGGTCCTCATCACGGAGATATTTCCGAATCGCATCCGCGCGAGAGGCGTGTCGCTGGCCGTCTCCGCGTTGTGGGCGTCATCCTTCCTGCTCACGTTTTCCTTTCCCGCACTCACCGGCGCGTTCGGCCAGTCAGGAGCGTTCGTGGTCTATGGCGTGACATGTCTGGTGGGCTGGATCTGTGTCCGTGCTCTGGTGCCAGAGACCAAGGGCCGCAGCCTGGAACAGATTGAAGATGCAACCCGCGCTAGCGCCTGACGTGAGGTTAGACGCCGCGTGTGCCCGAGCTCGCCGCGATGCGGGCCTTGCTGCGAACACGATCGGCGAAGAGCGGCAGATTGCTGCGAAAGACTGTGTGAGGCGCCAGTCGCGTTGCATGTTCCGGGCGCACCCGCTCCACGAGATAGCGCAACAGTATCTCGAAGGCCGTTTTGCCCTGTGCGAACGGCCGTTGATAGAGCGTTGCCAAAATGCGTCCGCCTTCCAGCAGCGGAATCAGTTCGGCAAATAAATCTGTGCAGAGCACCTGCACCTTGCCGAGTAGCTGCTGCTCTTCCAGAACGCGCAAAACCGGCAGGCTGTTCGCCGTGCTCACATAGATACCGGCAACCGCTGGATTGCGCTTGAGCAGATTGCGCGTTTGGCGCAAAGCCTCTTGTGCGCTCTCGTGCGATTCCACAACCGGCAGGAGCGAGAGATGCGGCGCCAGCAACGCGAGATTGGCGGCAAACCCGCGCAGCTTTTCCGCGTGGTCCAGCACATGCAGCTCGCCCGTAATCATCGCGACGGTGCCGTTTCGTTGAATCGTGCGGCCAAGCAGCTCCGCAGCCAGCGCACCGCTGACGTACGCGTCCACTGAGACCGCCGTAATCCGCTCGCTGTGTGGCGCATCACTGGCAACGCACACCATGGCGGTGCCGGACCGGCTCAGCCGATTGATCGCCGGCTCAGA
>JBJMGC010000075.1:0-10755 GCA_045808105.1 Acidobacteriaceae bacterium
AGGATCGATCATCGGAGAATCATACGTAGGGGCCACCTTGCATTTCGCCTTTTAGACGTGGCACCGAAAAGCCAAACGTGAGCGACCGAAGGAAGCGAACCCCAAGGAACGCACGTGAGTGCGTCTGCCTGGATGGCAAATCCCCAAAGGAAGCGAACGCCCAAGGAACGCACGTGAGTGCGTCCGCCTGATGGCAAATCCCTACTCGAAGCGCAAAGCTTGCATCGGATCCACCCGCACCGCACGCTGCGCCGGAACCCACACCGCCACCAGCGCCACTGCGGCCAGTAGCAGCGGCGTGAACACAAACGCTAGCGGGTCCCACGCCTTCACATCAAATAGAAACGACGCCAGAAACCGCGTCAGCCCAAACGCCCCGGCAATCCCGATCACCACGCCGATTAGCGCCAGCACCATGCCTTGCCGGATCACCATGTTGCGGATGTGCGAAGCCTGCGCGCCCAACGCCATCCGGATGCCCATCTCCTGCGTTCGCTGCTGCACCGAGTAGGCCATCAGCCCGTAAATTCCAATCGCCGCCATCAGCAGTGCCGACGCGCCAAAGATCGTCAGCAGCAGCATGTTGAATCGCTGCCGCGATGTATTCTTCACCACAATCTCGTCCATCGTGCGGATATGCGCCACCGGCAGTCCGCCGCTTGCCACCCGTAGCGCCTCCGCCATCGGGGCCGCCAGCGAGTGCGGCTCCACCTTGCTGCGCACCACCCAGAACAGCGGCGCAACGTGCGAATTCAGCGCCGTCATCCCATCCGGCATCTGCGCAATCGGCGTGTACATCATCGGATCCGGTTCGCGATTCAGCGCCTGCACTCGCGTATCGCCGACGATGCCGATAATCTGCCGCGCCGGTTCAGCAAACGCCCCGGGCCCGGGCGCAATCAGTAGACGGTCCTTCAGTGGATCGCCCTTTGGCCAGTACTGTTTCGCCAGCGCTTCGTTGATGATCACCACGCCCGGCGCCGCTCCATTGTCCTGTTCCGTAAACATGCGGCCGCGCAGCAGCGGAATCTTGAAGGTGTTCATGTAATTCCATGACACCGTGCCGTAATTGGCACCTCCGGTGAACGGAGCGTTGCCCTTCGGGCGGCCTACAATGTCGAACGGCAATCCGAAGCCCATATCGAGCGGCAAACAGCACGCCGCGGCCGCATCGGTCACGCCCGGTAGAGCCGTCAGTTTCTCGGTGCCATCGCGCACCAACTGCGCCACCGGCGCCGTCTTCTGGAAGCGATCGCCGCTGATCGACATCGCCATCGTCAGCACATTGCGCGTGTCGTAACCCGGATCCACCGCTTGGAGTTTCATGAAAGTGCGGATCAACAGCGCCGCCCCAATCACCAGGATCAGCGCCAGCGCCATCTCGCTCACCGCCAGCGCGGAGCGCAGCTTCCCATTACGAAAGCCCACACCGCTGCGGCTGCTGCTCTCATTCAATGCGGCCACAAGGTTCGGCCGCGATGCCCTTATCGCGGGCGCCAGCCCGAACAGGATCCCTGTCAGCACCGACATCCCCAGTGTGAACAGCAGCACATGCCAGTCCGGCGTCACTGCCGCGCCACCTTCGCCCACGCGCGGAATCCCACTTGGCGCCATCGCCAGCAGCAGCCGCACACCCACCGCGCCCAGTACCAACCCCAGCGCGCCGCCAGTCAGCGCCAGTGTCAGGCTCTCCGTTAACAATTGCCGCACAATCTGCCCGCGTCCCGCGCCCAGCGCCGCGCGCGTCGCCAGCTCCCGCTTCCGTCCCGTCGCGCGCACCAGCATCAGGTTCGCCACATTCGCGCACGCAATCAGCAGCACGAATCCCACCGCGCCCATCAGCACCCACAGAGATGTCCGCGAATCGCCAATCATCACTTCCTGCAGCGATGTCACGCAGAACCCATCCTGCGGCCCCATCGCTCCCGGTCCATACGTGCGCCGGTACTGGTCCGCCGTCAGCTTCAACTGCGCATTTGCCTGCCCCATCGTGATGCCGGGCTTTAGCCGCGCCGCCACCGTAAAGTAGTGCGCCTGGTCCTGCGTGTTCAGGTCGAACTGGAAGGGCAGCCACAGATCGGTCGGCACATCCGTTACAAAACCTTTGCCGATCACGCCGACCACCAGGTATGGCTGCTTGTCCAACTGGATCGTCGACCCGACAATCTGCGAGTTGCCGCCGAACCGGCTCTTCCACAGTCCATAACTCAGCACCACCACCCGGCCGCCACGTGGAGTGTCCTCGGCCTCCGTAAACGTGCGCCCCATCGCCACCGGCGCGCCCAGCATCGAGAAATATTGTTGCGTCACGTGAACGCCTTGCACCTGCAGCGGCTTGTCGCCGCCCGTCAGGTTTAGACCCGCTCCGCCAAAGTCCGACGCTGCCACTTTCGAAAAGATCGATCTCTGCTGCCGATACAGCGCGAACTTCGGCACGTTTGCGCCCGCACCGGACCCGCGCGGCGACGTGTTCATCAGCATCACCAGTGACTGCGGATCCGGATACGTCAACGGCTTCAGCAGCACCGTGTTGATCACCGAGAACACCGCCGTGTTCACTCCAATCCCCATCGCGATCACCAGAATCGCGATGATGGTGAACCCCGGCGTCTTGCTCAGCGACCGCACCACAAACTTCAGATCGCGCCACAGACTGTCTACCCAGGGCAGGGAACGATAGCGCCACTCCGCCTCGCGGACACTGTTCTGCCCGCCAAACTTCACCCGCGCCTGCCGCCGCGCCTCCTCCGCATCCGCCCCGCGCGCCGTCCGCAGGTCCTCATCATGCCCCAGGTGCGACTCAATCTCCTCCGCCAGCTCCGAATCCTTAGCCTTCCGTCCAAAAAACCGCCGCAAGCTCATAAGCCACTCCCGCTGTTACCAAATCAGTCCGCACCATCGTCAAACCGGGTACCCCACATCTCAACGAGATGTGGGATAAGTTCAGGTCACCCGCAAAGCCAACGTGAGCGAGCAAGGGAAGCGAACCCAAGGAACGCACGTGAGTGCGTCTGCCTGGAGGGCAAGTCCCTAATCAGTGCTCACCAAGAATCAAACCAATCGCCCGCGTCATCTGCCGCCACCGGCTCGTGTCGGCCGCCAGCCGCCGCCGCCCCGCCGCAGTTAGCTGATAAAATTTCGCCCTCCGATTGTTCTCACTCACACCCCACTTCGCCGACACCAGCCCACGATCCTCCAGCCGGTGCAGCGCCGGATACAGCGACCCCTGCTCCACCTCCAGCGCCTGCTCTGACGTGTGCTCAATCACCTGAGCGATGGTGTGCCCATGCGCCGGCCCCATCACCAGCGTCCGCAGAATCAGCATGTCCAGCGTGCCCTGCAGCATCTCCCCCGCCGCCGGTCTCTTCTTCAAACCACCCATCGCGAAAGCTCCCACTCGACTGTCTATGGGAAAACACAATACACCACTCGAATGACCTAGGGAAGCTTTGCTGTCAAACTTCACTTCGACCCCACGACAAACAACTCACATGTCGAGCGCGAATCCGCTCGGTGGCAGAAGTCTTTCGGAGAGTGACAGAATGAATAATCTGAGGGGGTGGTGGTTGCCCACGAAAGTCAATCGGCAGACAGTGGATCTATCGCAGTATCCAAACCTCGTCGTCATCTATCTGGGAATGCGCGTCAATCGCCTCGCCGGCCTCAAGACCCTCTTGGGATTCGGCCCGAAGATCTCGGACTCGGTTGCCGCCGCGCCGGATGGCCTCCTCCTGCACGAGAACTTCCTCTTCTCGCTCTTTCCCGTACACGCGGGCATGCGGCAGTACTGGCGTGATCCGGAATCGCTTCTATCCTGGACACGCTCCGATCCGCATCGCCAATGGTGGAAGGACTTCCTGCGCAACTCCGGCGGTACCGGCTTCTGGCACGAAACTTATTTCAAGCAGGGCGGCATGGAGGCTATCTACGACGACGTTCCCGTGCCCGTCGGCTTCATGCGCTTCGCGCCCGTAAAGCCCGCCCGCGGCCCCATGTTCGGCGCCGCACATCGCGCCGCTCAGCCACACGAAGCAAAACCAGTCGTCACTGAAGAAGAACTCTACGGACCTTAGCGCGCCTAAGTAGCGGCGGTCCTCACATCACTCTCGACGCTTCCAATGCACGCCGCCACCGGCCCTCGTTCACCGTCACGCCCCACATCGTCTCCGTGCGGCGCGTTCCATCCGGCGCCCACCCATCCATCCGATAAAACCGGTCCGCGCGCACATTGCCTTCGAGCAGCCACAACACTGCATTGCGAAATCCTCTATCCACCAGCCGAGCCCGCGCCGCCGCGATCAGCGCTGCACCCACGCCGCGTCCCCACCACTCCGGATCGACATAGAGCGCGCACAACTCGCCATACTCCGGCACATCCAAATCGCGCGCCGGTGACATCGTAGCAAACCCGCAGATTCTTGCCTCATCAACCGCAACCATCGTCGCCGGCGCGCGAACGTCCTCGGTCGCAAAGTCATACCGTGCAGCCCGATCCTCCGGCCGCAGCCCATCCAGGTACGCATCCGGAAGCAGCCCGCGATATCCCGCTTGCCAGGAGCGCACATGCACCCGCGCGACCGCCATCGCTTCCCCGGGCTCTGCCGCTCGCAGCAGCATGGCCATCAATCTCCCGCGCCCGAGTGAAGTCTGGAATGAGTAGACGGTCGAACAGGCGTTTTCGTCGATTGCGCCGCGGAAGCTTCCAGATACGCGGACGCCAGTACAACCAACTCCTGCCGCACAGCTTCGAATTGCTTTTCCGCCGCCCCGGACTCCAGCAGTCGCCGGCTCACTCCCACCATCGCGCCCTGCAGCATCGAAGCCACCGCCCGCGGATCCGTGGCCAGCCCTTCCCGCGCGCTCATCAACATCTCCGTGATCGCCTTGTGGGCTCGGCCTTCCGTCCGCTGCCAGATCTTCGCGCCGTCCACGTCATCGCTCACCGTATAGAGCGCGACGCTCGTCTTCGCACTCTTCATCTTCGCTTCAAGAAATCTCGTGATCAGAGCCGTCGCCATCTCGGAAAGCGACTTGCCTCTCTGCTCCCGGCAAACTGCCTCCACAGCATCCGTGATCCTGTCCAGGTGCTGCCGCACCACTGCCTGCAGCAGCGCTCTTTTGTTCGGGAAGTATTGATAGCGCGTCCCCACCGACACGCCGGCGCGCCCCGCCACCCGCGTCGTGGTCAGCCGCTCCTTCCCCACCTCCAGCAAAACCTGAACAGTTGCCTCCAGAATCGCCGTCACGCTCGCCGCCGAGCGGGCTTGAACGGGCGTTTTGCGCGGCTCTAACGCTACTCGTATACGGTGCGGCAAAATGCGAACTCCAAACCTGAAGCTTCCTTCATCTAACACGCGTAGCCTCAATTCACGCAACCAGCGGCCACACGAGAGGAAACAGAATGACCAATCCAACCAACCTGGGCGGCACCTTCACATTGCCCGGCACGTCCATGACCGTGCATCGCATGGGCTACGGCGCCATGCAGCTCGCCGGTCCGCACGTCTGGGGTCCGCCGCGCGATCCTGAAGCCGCCATCGCCGTGCTGCGCGAAGCCATCGCCCGCGGCGTCAATCACATCGACACCAGCGACTTCTACGGTCCCCACGTCACCAACCAGATCATCCGCCAGGCGCTTCATCCCTATTCCGACGGTCTCGTCATCGTCACCAAGATCGGCGCCCGCCGGGGCGCAGATGCATCCTGGATTCCCGCTCTCTCGCGCCAGGAAATCACCGACGGCATCCACGACAATCTCCGCAATCTCGCGCTCGACACTCTCGATGTCGTCAACCTGCGCGTCGGCGGCGTCACGGGGCCCGCCGAAGGATCGATTGCAGAACCGCTGACCGTCCTCGCCGATCTCAAACGTCAGGGCCTCATTCGCCATCTCGGTCTCAGCAACGTCACTCCCCAGCAGCTCGCGGAGGCGCAGGCCATTACCGAGATCGTCTGCGTGCAGAACCTCTACAACGTCGCCCATCGCATGGATGACGCCTTCCTCGACAACCTCGCGCAGCAGGGCATTGCCTACGTGCCCTTCTTCCCGCTCGGCGGATTCACGCCATTGCAATCTTCGGAGCTGAATGCCGTAGCCGCATCTCTGAAAGCAACACCCATGCAGGTCGCGCTCGCCTGGCTGCTCCAGCGCGCGCCCAACATCCTGCTCATCCCAGGCACATCCTCGCTCGCACATCTCCGCGAAAATCTCGACGCCGCAACCCTCCAACTCACTCGCGAATCCCTGGCCGCCTTAGACAACATAGCCACCGCGTCTACTCACTAAGAGAACCGACACACGGGTGCCCACATCTGGCGTTTGAGATGTGGGCCATCCATCCAGTCGCGAAGAGCCTGCCCTGAGCGGAGCGAAGGGACCTTGCAGTTTCGGCTTACCCACAACTCCACCGTGAGCGACAACGGAGCGAACCCACTCAAACGCGCCGCAGGCGCACCCGCCCGTGCGGTCAGCACCCATTGACGGGATAGGAGAGCGCCGCGTACTCTCCTATTTCGAATAGGAGAGCGCGTTGGCCAAACCGGTCGAACTTCCGCAGGGCACGCTGGAGATGCTTATCCTCAAAGCCGTCTCCCTAGGCCCGCTGCACGGCTACGGCATCCTGCTGCGCATCCAGCAGATCTCCGGAGAGCGCCTCGAAATCCTGCAAGGCTCCTTCTACACCGCCATCTATCGCCTGGAGCATCGTGGCTGGATCAAAGGCGAGTGGGGCGAGTCAGAGAACAATCGCCGCGCCCGCTTCTATGCGCTCACCGCCGCCGGCAAGCGTCAGCTCAAGAATGAAACCGCGAAGTGGACCGACATGGCAGCCGTCGTCGCCGGCATTCTCAACAAGAAGGCAGACGAGCGATGAGCCTCGTCGACGCACTTCACAAACTCTTTCGCGCCATCACGCCTCGCCGCCACAGCGACATCGAAGAAGAATTCCGCTCCAATCTCGACGCGTATCAGCAGGACCTCATGCGTCAGGGCCTCACCGCCGAAGAAGCGCAGCGCAAAGCGCGCATTGATCTCGGCCAACCCGCAACCCAGACCGAGAAATATCGCGACGCCATCGGCCTGCGCCCCTTCGACGAGCTCGGCGGCGACATCCGCTACGGCCTGCGCGCTCTGCGCCGCAACCCCGGCTTCGCCACTGTCGCCGTACTCTCACTCGCGCTCGGCATCGGCGCCACCACCGCCATGTTCTCGCTCATCTACGCCGCGCTGATCCATCCCTTTCCCTACGCCGGCGCCGACCGCATCATGAACCCCGCCATCATCAACGAGCAGGCACCGGACAACCCCCAATGGTTTCCCCTCAACCAGGCGCAGTTTGACGACATGCGCCTTGCATCCCCGGTTGATTCGCTTCTTGGCTTCAACAACTCGCACATGGAAATCACCGGCGGCGCACTGCCGGAAGGCATCTACGGCGTCTACCTCACAGAGAATGCCGGGACTTTCTTTGGCGTGCGCCCGCTGCTCGGCCGCAACCTCCAGCCATCCGACGCAGAGAATGGCGGCAACTCCGTCGTAGTTCTCAACTACCGCTTCTGGCAGCGTCACTTCGGCGGCGACCACAACGTCATCGGGCAAACGCTGGAACTCGATCACGCTCTCTACACCATCATCGGGGTCATGCCGCGCAGCTTTGCCTTCAATGACACCACCGGCGTCGGCGACGTCTACCTCCCGGGCACTCTCATGCGGGGTCTTCCCAACGTTCCCTACATGGCCTACATCCCCTGGATCAAGCTCAAGCCTCACGTCACACTTGCCGCCGCCAATGCTGCGCTCGAACCCATCGTGCGCCAGTTTGCCAAACAGCATCCCGACCGGTTTCCCGATCACTGGCGCCTCGCGCTGCAACCCATCATCGTGCCTTACCAGCAGAAAACTGGCCGCACCCTCATGCTTCTGCTCTCGGGTGTCGTCTTTCTGCTGATCATCGGCTGCGCCAACTGCTCCATCCTTCTGCTCGCCCGTGGCCGGGCGCGGCAGCATGAGCTCGCCATCCGCAGTGCCATCGGCGCCAGCCGTTGGCGCATCGTCCGCCAGTTGCTCGTCGAGGCTGTCGTCATCTCCTGCAGCGGCGCTCTCCTCGGCGTTGCTGCGTCTTACTGGCTTGCAAAGCTTCCTTTATTGCTTTCTCCGGATTCCTTTCCAGCCGAATCCGTCATCCGCATCAGCAGCCCCATCCTCGCGTTCTCCGTCGCACTCGCGCTGCTCTGCGGAATCCTCTTCGGTCTAGTTCCCGCATTGCGTCTCTCGCGTCAGGATCCCGCAGGTATGCTCCCCAGCCGGCAGATTGGTGTTGTCGCTGTTCCCGCAAAGCATCGCTGGAGCGTTCTCATCGCCGCGCAAGTCGCCCTCACGCTCCTTCTCATGGCCACTGCGGGCACGGCCATCCGCAGCTTTCTACAACTCATGCAGATGCCCCTGGGCTACGATCCCGAAAATGTCCTGAACGTTGGCATCATGCTGCACGTTCACGACCCGGGCGAGTGGAGCCGCATTCGGTCGCGCGAAGCTCGCACTGCATATATCGAAGAAATTCGCCAGAAGATTGCCGCTGTGCCCGGCGTCGGCGACGTCGCTATCGGGGTCAATGCCGCGCCACCCTACACTGGTGCCGACGACTCTACCCTCGACATCAGCGGCGCCCCTCGTGGCGAAAACCAACCGGTCCGCATCCATTCCGTCAGTCCCAACTACTTCGCCACGCTTCGCATCCCCTTGCTTCATGGCCGCGTCTGGAATGCGTCGGAAAACAGACGCGGCGATTTCGTCGCCGTAGTCAATCAGAGCTTCGTCCGGCGTTACTGGCCGAACACGGACCCTCTCAACAACCAACTCCGCATACCCGGCATGCGCGCGGTAGGCACGTTCGATGTCCTCTCTTCTCAAAGCACTGCGTGGCGTCAGGTCCTCGGCGTCGTCGGGGATGCACGCAACGACGGCATCGATCGTCCTGTGGTTCCCGCCATCTACCTTCCGTACACAGCGTTTATGCCGCCCTTTGACCAATTTCTCGTCCGCACGCAAGGCGATCCGCTCATTTACCTGCATTCCATCCGCGCCGCTATCGCATCCGTCGCTCCCGATCAGCAAATCTCCGACGCCGCCTTCAATGGCACCTTCACCCTCAACGAAGCCATCCAGCGCGATTCCCAATACACCCGCCAACGCCTCTTCTCCGTCCTCTTCGGCGTCTTCTCCGCCATGGCGCTCGCGGTTGCGCTCGTCGGCATCTTCAGCGTCGTCGCCTACAGCGTCGCGCAGCGCACAACAGAGTTCGGCGTCCGTCTCGCGCTCGGCGCACCGCGCACACATATCCTGTGGGTAGCCGCGCGCATCGCCCTCATCAGCACCGCCATCGGCGTCGCTCTCGGTCTCACCCTCGACGCATTTTTAGGAAAGGTCCTTGCCCACTGGATGCACAGCGCCTTCGCCGCAGGCAGTCTGCTCTCCGCCGCCGGACTGCTCGCCCTCAGCGCGCTCCTCGCATGTATGTTGCCGGCCCGCCGCGCCACCGCCGTTCCACCCGCCGAAGCTCTACGCTATGAATAACTCAGCTAAGAGCAAAAAGGCGGGTGCACCACATCTCGCGTTTGCGATGTGAGCTATTCAATCCGGTCGCGAAGCATCGACCAAATTTGTCCGCAGCGCACCGAAAGTGGGGGCCCGATCTCGTCCCTTGTAACTCGAGATATGGGCTATCCGCCCATTTCGGGAAATGCGCGTTGCTACGAGCTTTTCAGCTACTCGAGCAGTATCCGCATCTCTCCGACGCGTTCATCCCTGCGGCGTATACTTGGCCCCATTCCCCAGGGCCCTCCATATCTATCTCTCGTGGAGAATCCATGCCGCTTTCCAAGCGAACCCATCTATCTCTGTGCCTCGCAGCCACTCGCCGCCTGGCTCTTGTCGCAGCATTATCCGGGGCAGTGCTAGGCCATCCGGCTTTCGCCTCCGATGTCACCATCGCCAGCCCCGTGAACGGCACGCACGTTTCCTCTCCCGTGTGGGTCCGCGCGCACAACATCGGTTGCGAGGGCGTGCCTCCCTCAGCCTTCGGCTATTCGATCGACAACAGCAGCACACTCGTTCCCGGTGTCACCGCCTACGACGTCGACGTTGCAAAGCAGGTTATCCCCGCCGGCACACATATCGTCCATTTCAAATCCTGGACCAGTCGCGGAGCATGTCCCGTTGTCAACACGCAGTTCACTGTAGGCAGCGGCACCACTACCACCCCGCCGCCGCCATCTTCATCCACCTATGGCATTGCCGCCAACGCCGTCTCCACCGGCAATCTCGACGGAAAACTCGGCTGGCAGCAAACTCACGACGGCGGTACGCCCGGTACTTCCAGAGGCTCATCCGTATATCCCGCAACCACGCCTCTCTACGACGACGCGCGCGAGCTCTACATGACCTACTCCGATCGCGCCGGCGAGCGCTGGAGTCTGAACGTCGCAAAGGATTCCGGCGCCACCCATTTCGTCTTGGACACCTATGTCCTGCTTCCCCATCCGTCCCAAGTGCTGAATCTCGAACTGGATATCAACCAGGTCACAGCCAATGGCGAAACCGTGATTTTGTCCACGCAGTGCGCGGGCACCGTTGGAAGCTGGGAAGCCGGTTACACCTCAGGAAGCCTCGATCACTGGTGGGCCTCCGGCATCAAATGCGATCCGCGAACCTGGGCGCCCAACGTGTGGCATCACATTCAGATCGGCATGCACCGCGAA
>JBJMGC010000076.1:0-6953 GCA_045808105.1 Acidobacteriaceae bacterium
AGCGGCGCGGCATCGCGCATCGACGCATTTACAGTGAGACCAAAAGTGTTGCTGACATGCGCCAGCGATTGTGGCGTGTCTCTCGACTGCGGTGTATCTGGCGACTGCGGCGTATCTGGCATGGTGGCCTCCGGTTTTTGCGCAGGAAGCGATGTGGCGCAGAGGATCAGCACTGCCAAGAGAGCCCGACTCACCGCCGTTCCCGCAATTGGTGGCTGTCCTGTGCGTGCAGCTTGAGCCCGTAGAGGCTGCGGAACTGCTCGATATCTTCGAGCGTCTGCGGCGAAAACGGCGCTTTGCCTTCGAAGGCGTGCAGCACGATACCTTCCAGCAGATCTCCCAGGCTCATGTCCTTCTGCTCCGCAATTGCCTTCAGCACTTTCAGCATTCGCTTTTCCAGCCGAACGCCGGTCTGCACGCGCTCGACTTCGATCGGACCGGGAACAATCTCTTTATCCGACATCTCGGTACGAATGTACCATGGTAAAAGGACTAGCTCCAGAATCTATTCGACGAAATCGCAATATTTGCGATCGTCTTTTCTGCGCGATATGAGCGAAGCGCCCGCTGGCGTAGTCTATGGAGTGATAGGGAAAGTGTGGATGAGGGCGATGCTCGCGAGCAAAACGGTAGGAAAACTGCCGATTTCAGGACGACGGCGGGATTGGCGGCGTCGGTCTTCGCAATCCCTGCTTCTCTGCGGCACCTTTGCGCTGGCCAGCGCGGGTGTATTGGCGCAACCTGCTCTCTCTCAAGCGACGCCCCAAGCTGCACCGTCCCGAAACACCCAATCGCAGGCAGCACCGCCTCAGCAGCCCCCTGTGCGTGCCCACCGTGGCAAGAAGCCCACGGCGGTTGCAGCTGCGGAACCGCCGCCGCCTCCGCCGCCGACAGTCGCGCCGAGCCTATTCCAGCAGCCGGCTGTTCCGGCCACTGTCAGCGCAGGCAACAACGAGCTCACCGTAAAGGCTGATAACTCCAGCCTCGCTCAAATTCTTCACCAGGTCGCGTCCAAGACGGGCATGAGACTGGATGGCCTCGGCGGCGACGAGCGTGTCTTCGGCAGCTTCGGGCCAGGAGCGCCGCGCGAGGTTCTCACGGCACTGCTGAATGGCACTTCGTACAACGTGATGATGGTGGGTGATCTGCCGAATGGCGCGCCTCGCGAACTGCTGCTCACCAGCAGGGCCTCGGGTGCAGGATCGCCACCAGCGAATGCGAATCCGGCGCAGGCGCATAACCCGGATGAAGAGAATCCGGACGAGAACGGAAACGCTGACGATTCTTCAGACGAGGCGCCGCCAATGCAGTACACGCCGCCGTCTATCGCGCCTGCTGCGCCTCCGCAACGCGCCATGCCGCAGATGCGGAACATGCCGAGCCCACCGCAAGAACCGCAGGAGTAGTCCCGTTCAGATCTGGCAGCGAGTCAGTGCGCGCAGCAGGCTCGCGGTGATAAGCGGCAATGAATGC
This sequence comes from Acidobacteriaceae bacterium, assembly GCA_045808105.1. Classification (GTDB taxonomy): domain Bacteria; phylum Acidobacteriota; class Terriglobia; order Terriglobales; family Acidobacteriaceae; genus KBS-83. The sequence continues at coordinate 1,474 of JBJMGC010000076.1, forward strand.
ATCGCAGAACTTTGCGGAAGCCTCAGGGCTACTTCGCGAAGAACGGGTACTGGAAGGCCCATTCGGGCCGTCGCAGCATCAACGGGTCAATGAAGGAATTCAGGAGGCCTGAATCTGCGCCTCGACCGCTTGGCTCTGTCTTGCAGGTTGCAGTGAATGTGAGTGCACGCGCAACAGAGCGAAAAGTGCCTGGCAGCAGCTATAGGCCAGGAGAACGCCAAAAGCGAGAGCAGCAAGTACGGCACAGGTAAGACCTAAGAGATTCATCGTGTCCATGGGGGATTCCTATTCGTCTTCTTCTAGTCAAACTTTGTTGCGGATGAATGCGCGACCCTAAGGAGCGCGTTTCATCTCTTTCACTCACCCCAGCGCTGCTCATTCTCGCAGAGCTGTATGAGCGTTGACCCTCATTTCTATTGCCGACTAAGATACGTAGAGGGACAGAATGTTGTCTTGATCTTTCCTGCGGTATCCCATTACTTTCGCGTCATGTTTCCCAGGCAACCCTCGCAGCCAATCCTGGGCGTTACTTCTCCACTCTAAAAATGCCCATTACCAACATCACGGTTCGCGGCGCGCGCCAGCACAATCTGCAGGACATCAACGTCCAGATCCCGCGCAACACCCTCACCGTGATTACCGGCCTCTCCGGCTCCGGTAAATCTTCGCTTGCCTTCGATACCATCTATGCCGAAGGCCAGCGCCGCTACGTCGAAACTCTCTCCGCCTACGCCCGCCAGTTCCTCGATCAAATCGAGCGCCCTGACGTCGATTCCATCGAAGGCCTCAGTCCCGCCATCTCGATCGAGCAGAAGACCACCAGCCGCAGTCCTCGTTCCACCGTCGGCACCATCACGGAGATCTACGACTACCTCCGCCTGCTCTACGCCTCCGTCGGCACGCCTCACTGCCCCAACTGCGGCCGGCCCATCTCTCGCCAGTCCGCCGAGCAGATCGTGGAGCGTGTCCTCGCTCTTCCCGCCGGGGAACGGCTAACTGTCTTCGCGCCCATCGTCCGCGGCCGCAAGGGCGAGTTTAAAGATCTCCTCGACACGCTCGACCAGCAAGGATTTAAGGCCCGCATTGATGGCGAAATCCGTGACCTCGCCGATCCCATCTCACTCGAGAAACGCAAGAACCACACCGTTGAAGCCATCGTCGATCGCGTCGTGCTCAAGCCGGGCGTCGAGAAGCGTCTGGAGGCGGCGGTTACCAAAGCGCTCCAGTTGGCTAATGGTCTGGTCCTCATCGGAAACGCCGCGGGAGAGCAGTTGTACTCCTCGTCCATGGCATGTCCCGATTGCGGACTCGATGTTCCTAAGTTGGAGCCTCGCAGTTTTTCCTTCAATAGCACCTACGGTGCATGCCCGGAATGTCATGGGCTCGGCAGCATCTACGACTTCGACGCGACCAAGGTGGTTATCGACTGGTCGAAGCCTTTGCTGGAGGGCGCGCTCGGTCCCGGATCCGGCTCGCAGTACCTCGCCCGCCTGGTCAAGCTGGCAGCGCAGAAGTACAAGATCCCTATCCAGAAGCCGTTCGAGGAGTTAACCGAGAAGCAACAGGAGCTGTTACTGTACGGCCCCGGAGCGGAGGCGCCGCGCACCGGCTTTCATGGCGTCTTCTCCTGGCTGCGCGACTCGCTCGAAGAGTCGAAGTCCGACAGCTACCGCGAATGGCTGCTCGGCTACATGTCCGCCACCGTCTGCCCCGTCTGCCACGGCAAGCGGCTGCGGCCTGCATCGCTGGCCGTGAAGGTGAACGAGCTCTCCATCGCTGACTTCACCGGGCTGCCCCTGGGCCGCGCTCTGAATGCAGCACGCGCGCTCAGCTTCTCGCAGCGCGACGCACTCATCGCTGACCGCCTGCGCCGCGAGGTCATCGAGCGCCTCGAGTTTCTCAATGCCGTCGGGCTCTCCTATCTTTCCCTCGATCGCAACGCAGCGTCGCTCTCCGGCGGCGAAGGCCAGCGCATCCGCCTCGCAACGCAGATCGGCTCGCGGCTGCGCGGTGTGCTCTATGTGCTCGACGAGCCCTCGATCGGTCTGCATCAGCGCGACAATCAGCGGCTCATCGCAGCCCTTGAATCGCTCCGAGATCTCGGCAACACCGTGCTGGTCGTCGAGCATGACGAGGACACCATCCGCAGCGCGGACTATGTGCTTGACCTCGGTCCCGGCGCAGGCAAACTGGGCGGCCACGTCGTGGCGGAAGGCACTCCGGCAAACATCATGGAAGCGCCCGGCTCGCTGACCGGCCGCTATCTCTCCGGCGCCACCAGCACCCTGCACCGCCTGACGCCGCGCCCTGTCAACGGCGCCTGGATCACGGTGGAAGGCGCGCGCAGCCACAATCTGCGCAACATCACCGCGCGTTTCCCGCTCAACATCATGACGGTCGTGACCGGGGTCTCCGGATCCGGCAAGAGCACGCTGGTAAACGACATTCTTTACCGCTCGCTCGCTCGGCTGCTCTACGACTCGCACGACACACCCGGCGAGCACAAGGCAATCCAAGGCGTAGAGCAGATCGACAAAGTCATCCGTATCGACCAGTCGCCCATCGGCCGCACCCCACGCTCGAACCCCGCGACCTACACCGGCGTGCTCTCCGCCATCCGCGACATCTTCGCCATGTTGCCCGAGGCGCGCGAGCGCGGCTACAAGCCGGGGCGCTTCTCCTTCAACGTTGCAGGAGGGCGCTGCGAGGCCTGCCAGGGCGATGGCCAAAAGCGTATCGAGATGAACTTCCTGCCCGACGTCTACGTGCTGTGCGACGTCTGCAACGGGCGCCGTTTCAACCAGGAGACGCTAGCCGTCAAGTTCAACGGCTACTCCATTGCGGACATCCTTGACCTCGCGATCGAAGATGCGCTGCCCGTGCTGAAAGACATTCCGCAAGTCCGGCAGAAGCTGCAGACGCTGGTCGATGTCGGTCTCGGTTACGTGCATCTCGGCCAGGCGGCGACGACGCTCTCTGGCGGAGAGGCGCAGCGCATGAAGCTGGCGCGCGAACTCTCGAAGCGCCAGACGGGCAAAACCCTGTACGTGCTGGACGAGCCCACCACCGGGCTTCATTTCGACGACGTCCGCAAGCTGCTGGAAGTCCTGCACCGGCTCACCGATCTCGGTAACACCGTCATCATCATCGAGCACAATCTCGACGTGATCCGCAACGCAGACTGGATTCTTGACCTTGGTCCCGAAGGAGGCGAGGAAGGCGGCTCCGTCGTGGCCGAAGGCACACCGGCCCAGGTGGCCCACATCGCTGGCTCACATACCGCGGAGTTCCTGCGCCGCTATTTTCCGGCTGGCGAGTCGAACAACGGCAACGCGGCCTCCGTTGCAGAATCGAACATTGGAGTAGCGAGCAACGCGGCTGCGAATGGGCAACCGAAGAAGAGCACGCGCCGCCGTTCTGCTACAGTCCTCCAGTAGAGCGCATGCCGATCGATCCCAGCTTTCTGCCGCCTGCCTCCTCGCCGGATGACCTTGCCGCCCGGCGCGAACGCCTGCCTGTCTCCCATCTCGCCGCCACACCGCTCTCCGCCGCCACGCCTCACATGGGCCACACCTTGCTGTTCGGTCTGCTGGTGGCGGTTGCCGGCTTCGTGGTCGGCATTATTTTCGAGCTTGCCCTCATGCATTTCGGCGCGCATTTGCGCGAGCCGGTGGAGCAGATGCAAACCGATCCGCTCCTGGTCATCCCGGTGGAAGCCGTCCTTTACGCCGTGGCCGCAGTGGCCAGCTTCCTGATCTTCCCGCTCTTCTGGGGACGGCCCTTCAGCCAGGGCGTGCACTGGCGCGCCTACATTGTGCGCCGCCGCTGGTGGGTGCTGGTCGGCATCGGCGTGGCCACCAGCGTGGTGGTGCAAATACTGTCCAACTTCCTGCCCATCCCGAAAGAGCTGCCCATCGATAAGTTCTTCACCCACCGGATGGGCGTCTGGCTCATCGCCATCTTTGGCGTCACCGTGGCTCCTGCGTTTGAAGAGCTGGCCTTCCGCGGCTTCCTACTGCCGTCGCTCGCCAGCGCGTGGGATTGGGTCATGCAGCGCGCACGCGGCCCGCGTGAACTCCTGGCCAGCCCGGGCGTACATCAGATCCCGGAAAGCGAGTGGCAGCGGGAGGCGGCCCTCTATTCGTCGCTTCCGCCGGCCGGAGCCAGCGTCTTCCATCACCTGGGGCCTGAATCAGATTCCGCCGCGCGGCAGGGTTTGCACCATCACCCGGAGCATGGTTCCGGGCCTCCCGATCCTCGCTGGAGCAAGATGGCCATCGTCTTCGCCACGATCATCACCAGCATCGGCTTTGCCATGCTGCATGGCGCGCAATTGGCTCACTCCTTCGCGCCGCTTGCCGTGCTTTTTTCCGTCAGCGTAGTCCTGTGCGCTACGCGGCTGCGCTTCCATTCCCTCGCCGCCAGTACGCTGGTGCACTCCATGTACAACGCGACGATCTTTATCATGCTCTTCATCGGCACGGACGGCTTCCGACATTTGGATAAGCTGGGGAAGTGACGCGGCTCGATACGGCACAATCCAGAACTCAACCTCAGATGTAGAGAGACACGATGACGCAATCCTCCAGCCCCCGTCAGCAACTCCTCACCCTCCTCGCTCGCCAGTCCTTCAAGCTCGGCGATTTCCAACTCTCCTCCGGCGGCCACAGCGATTACTACATCGATTGCCGCACCACCACGTTGCATGCGGAAGGCGGCCGCCTCACCGGCCTTGCCATACTCGAGCTCCTCCAGCAACATCACCTCGACCCGCATGCCGTCGGCGGCCTTACTCTGGGTGCCGATCCCGTCGTCTCCGCCGTAGCCATCGCCAGCGCGCAGCGGCACGCCGATGCTGGCAAGGGCCGTCTCATCCACGGTTTCCTAGTGCGCAAAGCCGAGAAAGCACACGGAACGGGCAGAAAGATCGAAGGCTTTTGTGAAGAGAACGCGCCGGTGCTCATCGTCGACGACGTCTGCACCACAGGCGGCTCGACCATCACGGCCATCGAAGCCGCACATGAGGCGAGAATGCGCGTCGTTGCAGTCGTCTGCCTGGTGGAGCGCACCGAGGCGAAGGGAAGGGCCGCAGTCGAAGCAGCGGCCAATGGGGCACCCTTCCTGAGCCTATTCACCTCAGACCATGTCCGCGCCGAGCATGTGAAGCACATGCCAATGTAGCGCTCTATCTCGTCGCGTCTGGCTTCCAAACAAACGCGCCGGGCTGCGGCAGCCCGAAGTGCGCGAGCACGCGATTCACAAAATTGCGAACCATATCGGCTGTCGTCGTGGGCTCGTTATAGAACGCCGGGATGATGGGAAAGATCGTCGCGCCCGCATCCGCCGCGAGCTGCATATTGCGCAGGTGAATCTTGTTGAACGGCGTCTCGCGCACGCAGAGCAGCAGCGGCCTCCGCTCCTTCAGGCAGACATCCGCCGCACGCTCGATCAGGTTCGCCGCCATGCCATTCGCGATGGCC
>JBJMGC010000077.1:0-4242 GCA_045808105.1 Acidobacteriaceae bacterium
AACACAAACCCAAAAAGAATCACTTCCGATCACAAGCCGGCGTCAATCGTGAAGAGATCGCCGCCATGGAAGCCCACGTCGCTCATCAGCCCTTCGATAAAGGCGATCCGCCTGCCGTCGGGCGACCAGCGCGGCACCGCGATCTGCAGCCCATGCAGCGAGCCGGGGTCGTTTCGCGGATCGACGATGCTGGCTGGTGTTGCTTTGGGCGTTGCCGGCGAGGTGTAAAGCTGAGCCACCCACCAGTTGTTCTCTCCTGGCGGCGGCGCTGCGACGTAGGCCAGCTTTCCGGAATCGGGCGACCAGTCGAATTCATAGACATGCAGGTTCTCGGGCGTGAGCAGTTCCACGTCGCTGCCACCGCGCGCACTTACAGCTGCGACCCTCTGAATCTCCAGGCCTTCCACGCCGATCACGCCAGAAGGCGGCTTCATTGCCGCCAGCGCTCCTGCGGGCCGGGTTGCGCCCGCAACATATAGGAAGGCGATGCGCTGGCTATCCGGCGACCAGGCCGGGTGGGCCACGTAGCCCTTCAAATGGCTGATTTGTTGCGGCTCTCCGGTCAAGGTGGTCACGAAGAGATCGCTCTGGCCATCTTTGCCGCAGTCGCCCTCAAAGAGCAGCGCACGGGAATCGGGCGACCACAGTGGATCGGTCGCGGTGCACTCCTTGCCTGTGTTGACTTGCTCCGCGCCTTCGCCATGGGCATCGCTGACCATGATCCGGCTCGAAGTGCCATGACTGCGCTCGGTCCAGGCCAGGTGTTTGCCGTCCGGGGAAAGCGAAGTTTGACCGACTGTCTCAACCTTGGCCAGGTCGGCCAGAATGGCGCGGACTCTGGGATTCGCCGGCGGATGGGCATTGGGCGAATCGGCGGCCAGGCTGGTGAGGGAGAAGAGAAATGGGCTGAGCAGGGCAGGCAAGGCGCGACGGAACAGAAAACTCATGCGAGGGATGCTAACAGCTCATCAGGCGCGGCTTGAGTCTTGGCCGTGACAGTTCTTTGGAGCAAAACTGATTCTGACGGGGTCCATTTTGCGCCGAATCGCGCTGATGTATCCCGTGAGCGCGGTTTCGCGCACAATTTCATCCCCTTTTATTGACCGCTTCCTCATCGCTTGTTATTGTTAAAAGGTTCCCCGAGGCACGTCTTGTGTGTGCTGTGTATCAGAGCAAGGCGGGCGCCAGACGGGATCCCACAGAATGCAGGCGGTAAGTTGGGTTTAGGCCTCTTCTGCGGTTCCTCTGAAGCTTGAGAGGACGAAGATCGCATCGGTGCCTGCGACACCCTTCACCTGGAAGGGCTATGCGGGCCGGAACTTCGAAACGGAGCTGAACTGAGACTGGATTCCGGGGATGTTTGCCGGGATTCCGTTTGCGTGCGGCCACCGTCGCGGTTCCTGTCTGAGATAGGAAGCGAAGCAGACGCGAAGCGGACGTGCGTGAGCCATGCCTCCGTTCGGCTTGTGTGGTCCTGTTCGGGACGGTATGGGCGTGGTGGGCGTGAGCATTCTGTCATGCGCTGTGTGCGCGTGAGCGAGATTTCAAGGCTCGGCTGGCAATTTGCCGGCTGAGTGGGATTGAGAAGAGAGTAAGGAGTACTGGATTGCCGACATTCAATCAGCTGGTGAAACAGGGTCGCACGGCACCGCGGTATAAGACCGCGAGCCCGGCGTTGCAGGGCTCTCCGCAGCGGCGCGGCGTTTGCACCCGCGTGTACACGCAGACGCCCAAGAAGCCGAACTCGGCGCTGCGTAAGGTCGCCCGCGTCCGGCTCACGAATGGTATCGAGGTGACGACGTACATTCCCGGCATCGGCCACAACCTGCAGGAGCACTCGATTGTGCTGATCCGCGGCGGCCGTGTGAAGGACCTGCCGGGTGTGCGCTATCACGTGGTGCGCGGCTCGCTGGATTCAGTGGGCGTAGCCAACCGCAAGCAGAGTCGTTCGAAATACGGCGCCAAGCGCCCCAAAACTGCGGCTAAGTAAGCCGAAACGGAACTCAGGAAAAGGTTAGGAAGCGATGCCCAGAAAAGGACACATTGCCAAGCGCGAGGTAGCGGCCGATCCGGTCTACAACTCCTCACTGGTGACCAAGTTCGTGAACTCGATGATGTGGGGCGGGAAAAAGTCGACGGCGCAGGCCATCTTCTATACCGCAATGACCAACCTGGAGCAGAAGGGCGGCGACGAGGCCCTGAAGCTGTTCAAAAAGGCTGTCGAGAACTGCAAGCCGCTACTCGAGGTGAAGACCCGGCGTGTGGGCGGCGCGAACTACCAAGTGCCGATCGAGGTCAATCCCGATCGTCGCACCTCGCTTGCCATTCGCTGGCTGGTGACCTATGGCCGTGCACGCGGTGAAAAGGGAATGGTCGACAAGCTGACCAATGAGCTGCTGGATGCAGCGAACGGCCGTGGCGCCGCGATGAAGAAGAAGGAAGACATTCATCGCATGGCCGAAGCCAACAAGGCGTTTGCGCACTATCGCTGGTAGTCCGCTGAAGTTTGGATTTCAAGCAGGTAACAGATAACCGTACGTTTTGACGCTGGCCTGAGGGCTGGCGGGATGAGAGAGAAGAGACCGTGGCTCGCCAAGTACCGCTAAATCGTTGCCGGAACATCGGAATCATGGCGCACATCGACGCCGGAAAGACGACGGCGACCGAGCGCATCCTGTTTTATACGGGCATTACCCATCGCATCGGCGAGGTACACGAGGGTACGGCGACGATGGACTATATGGAGCAGGAGCAGGAGCGTGGCATCACCATCACCTCCGCGGCAACTACCTGCACCTGGAAGAACATCCGCATCAACATCATCGATACGCCTGGCCACGTAGACTTCACGGCCGAGGTGGAGCGTTCGCTGCGCGTGCTGGACGGTGCGGTGGCGCTGTTTGATTCCGTCTCCGGCGTGCAGCCGCAGAGTGAGACGGTATGGCGTCAGGGCGATAAGTACCATGTGCCGCGCATCTGCTTCGTGAACAAGATGGACAAGGCGGGCGCGGATTTCGAGCACGTCATCGAGACCATCCGCAAGCGCCTGGGCGCGCGGCCGGTGGCCATTCAGATCCCGATCGGCGCTGAGGCGAACTTCAAGGGCGTGATCGACCTGATCGAGATGCGCGCGATTGTCTGGAATGACGAGACGATGGGCGCGGAGTATACGGTCGAAGAAGTTCCCGCGAATTTGATCAAGAAGGCGGAAGCCTTCCGCATGCAGCTGGTCGAGACGGTAGCCGAGTACGACGATGACATGCTGCACAAGTTCCTGGAAGGCGAGACGCCGACCCCGGAAGAGCTGAAGGTCTCGCTGCGCAAGGCGACCATCAGCATGAAGGTCTTCCCGGTGATGTGCGGTTCGGCCTTCAAGAACAAGGGCATTCAGACGCTGCTCGATGCGGTGGTGGACTACCTGCCGAGCCCGCTCGATGTGCCTGCGGTCGAAGGTATCGATCCGGCGGATCCGTCGAAGGTTCTGATCCGCAAGGCGGATGATTCCGAGCCGTTTTCCGCACTGGGCTTCAAGTTGATCAACGATCCGTACGGCAAGCTGGGCTTCATCCGTATCTACTCGGGCTCGCTCAAGACGGGCGATACGGTGGAGAATCCGCGCACCGGCAAGACCGAGCGTGTGGGCCGTCTGGTGAAGATGCACGCCAACAAGCGTGAGGACATCACCGAGATCTACGCCGGCGACATCTGTGCCTGCGTTGGCCTGAAAGAGCTGAAGACGGGCGACACACTGTGCTCGCCGTCGGCGCCGATTGCGCTGAGCGCGATTACCTTCCCGGAGCCGGTCATCTCGGTTGCGATTGAGCCGAAGACCAAGGGTGACCAGGAGAAGATGGGCGTTGCGCTGTCGCGCCTGGCCGATGAAGATCCGACCTTCAAGGTGCGGACCGACATCGACTCCGGACAGACCATCATCAGCGGCATGGGCGAGCTGCACCTCGAAATTCTTGTCGACCGCATGAAGCGTGAGCACAAGGTGGAAGCCAATGTAGGCGAGCCCAAGGTGGCCTTCCGCGAGACCATTCGCAAAATCGCCGAGGCAGAGGGCAAGTACATCCGGCAGACTGGCGGCTCGGGCAACTACGGTCACGTGAAGATTCGTCTCGAGCCGAACGAGCCGGGCAAGGGCTTCGAGTTTATCGACGCGATCCGCGGCGGTGTGGTGCCCAAGGAATACATCAAGCCGACCGAGCAGGGTATTCGCGAAGCGCTTCACAACGGTAT
>JBJMGC010000078.1:0-13858 GCA_045808105.1 Acidobacteriaceae bacterium
CACCTACGCGATCAGGTGGGGCACTTTTCTTCAGGCTTTCTCGCCAAAACTTCCAGCACGGGAATACAGAATGCACGTTCGCTTCTCTCTCGCACTTTTCCTCTGCTCTGTAGCCGCCACCGGCGCTCTCGCGCAGTCAGTCTCCGTCACCCTCGAGACCACAGGTCCCGGTCCAACTTTTGACGGTCTCGGCGCAGTCAGCGCCGGCGCATCCTCGCGTCTGCTCTATGACTATCCCGAGCCCTACCGCTCGCAGGTGCTCGACTATCTCTTTAAGCCAAACTACGGCGCCTCTCTCCAGCACCTGAAAGTCGAGATCGGCGGCGACGTGAACTCCACCGATGGCTCCGAGCCCAGCCACATGCGTGCGCCTCAGGATAAAGACTTCACCCGCGGTTACGAATGGTGGTTGATGCAGGAGGCTCACCGTCGCAATCCGAAGATCATCCTCGACACACTGGCCTGGGGCGCACCCGGGTGGGTTGGGCACGATTCGACCGGTACTGCCACGGCCGGGAAACGCACGCTGTACACGCCGGCGATGGCCCATTACGTCGCCGTCTTCCTCAACGGCGGCCAATCCCAGGACCACCTCAACATTCCGTACACCGGCAGCTGGAATGAAACACCATTCGATGCTCAATACATGAGGTCGCTCCGCAGCGTCCTGGACAAAGAACGCCCGGGCACAAAGATCGTCTGCTGCGACGAGTATCCCCACGAAGGCAAGGGCCAGTGGGACATTCTCGATGCCATGCGCAAGGATGCCGCGCTCGCGAAGGCAGTCGATGTCGTCAGCGTCCACTACCCGCGTGAGAAGGGCACCCTCACCACCCCTGCCGATGCTACGGCTGTGGGCAAACCGCTCTGGTCCAGCGAAGATCAGCCCGAGTCCAGCGCATCCGCCATCCTTTCGCGCGACTGGGCCATTGGCGGCCGCAGCCTTGCTCATCTTTATAACGAGAACTATCTCGATGGCCACTTCACCAAGACCGAAATATGGAGCCCGGTCACCTCCTATTACGACATCCTCGCCGCGCCAAACTCCGGCCTGATGTACGCAAACACTCCATGGTCAGGTCACTACCAGGTGCAGGGAGCTATCTGGGCCACCGCGCACACCACGCAATTTGCTGAGCCGGGGTGGCGCTATCTACAAAATGCCTCGGGGCAGTTATCTCCCGGCAGTTATGTCACCCTTGCTTCTCCCAACGGGCACGACTGGAGCATGGTAGTCGAAACCATCAACAGCAAGCAGCCCACCAGCATGACCCTATCGAGGAAAGGTACGCTCGGCCACGGAACACTGCATGTGTGGGAGACAAACCAGAAGCGCACCTTCGAACACGTCGGCGACATCACGCCGCACGATGGCAGCTTCACCTATACCTTCGATCCGGACTCGCTCTACACCATCACCACCACGACCGGCCAGCAGAAAGGCACAGCCATACCGCCGCCCGACAAGCCATTCCCGTTCCCCTATCGCGAGTCGTTTGAGAAGACGCCCCTGCTGCGCCAGCCCCCATTCCTCTCCGACCAGGACGGCGCTTACGAAGTTCACTCCTGCGCAGGACGACCGGGCAAGTGCCTGGAGCAGGTGATCACCGAGAAGCCGATTCCATGGGGGCCGCTGCCCGATCCGTGGACGCTGGCTGGCGATATCAGCTGGACCGATTACCGCGAGCGCGCCGACTTCCGTCTGCCGGCAAATGGAGTCGCCACCCTCATCGGCCGTATCGACTCAGCCGATGTCTTTCAGGACCAGAAAGCCCGCTATCCCAGCGGATATGTTCTCCGCGTCGAGGCAAATGGCCATTGGGCATTGCTCGCGACCGCATACAAAAAGCCAGAAAAGCAGTTGGCCGACGGCAATATCACTCTGGATATCGCGCGCTGGCACAGCATGGAATTGAGCTTTCAAGGCAACACTGTCCGTGCGGCCATCGACGGCAAAGGCGTCGCAGATCTTCAGGACCAGAGCCACACCCACGGAATGATCGGCATCGGCTCTGGCTGGGACCACACCAGCTTCGACAACCTTGCGGTGGAAAAATCCGAATAGCGAGCCGGCTCCTCCGTCTCATCACTCTGTCATCCTGGGCGCAATCGAGGGTGGAGCGAAGGGCGTGCTGTATCTCTCGAATTAGTATCGGTACCGAGCAATCTCCTCCGCGGCAGCCGTCGTGGTCGGGCGCATTGCTTTCGCGTGAACGCTTTGTACTTATGGAGCAAAAGGACACGTATCCAATGAATCGCCGTGAGGTACTGATAGGCACATGCAGGCTCGCTCCCGCCATGCTTACAGGGATAGGCGCAGTCGAAGCAGCCGCTCAGTCTCCCTCGTTGGTCGCGGAGCCCGCGCGGAAATTGAAGATCATGGTCACCGGGGGCATCCAGGCGATCCCGAATATGGCTGCGGCGGTACAGTGGCCCGCTTCACCGCGCTCGGCCATGAGGTTGTCCTGCTTTACTTGAACGATGGAGCCTGGCCTCCGACTCCATCGCGGGCGCGCATCGCCGAAGCGAAGAAGGCATGTGAAATCCTGAAGGCCCGCCCCGCCTATGCGGGCCAGAGAAACGGACACGCCATCGTCGATGAGGCACATTATCAGGCGTATCAGAATATCTTCGACACCGAAAAGCCCGACGCCGTATTCAACCAGTGGCCCATCGACAATCATCGCGACCACCGCGCAATTTCCATGCTCACCTACGACGCATGGAAGCAGTCGGGAAGAACATTTCCGCTCTACTACTACGAAGTCTCCGACGGCGAAGACACCCTGCAGTTCACGCCCACCCACTTCGTCGATATCTCACAGTCCGAGCCTCAGAAGCGATCCGCCTGCTATGCGCATGCCAGCCAGACTCCGGACCGCTATTACGCACTGCAGGATTCAGTCGCCCGGTTTCGCGGCTTGCAGAGCGGCTATGCAAGAGCTGAGGCATTCGTCCGCCAGATACAGAGCCCCTATGACATCTTTGCGATGGCGAATCTTCCGGCGCGCTAAGAACAACGCCATAGGCTGCTTCCAGCTGCTGTGTTTGATGTAAAGAAAGGTCTGAGGGTCAAGACAGGAGTACGCGAGCTGCCGCGCATAGGTCGCCGCTGTTGTGTCTACCTGAAATGAAATGGGTGCGTTCGTACTCTTCACTCGGTGTGAGCCGCCGGACACCCCAGCCCGCGCAGCAACGTGTCCCGTTGTGCCACCAGATCCGCGCTCGGCTTCGACCACGCTTCACCGATGTTCTTCTGCTGTTCGGGGGTTAGATGCCACGACAGCGGCGTCAGCAGGTCCGACGGATAACGCAAGCGGACTGGCTTCACGTTGAATCCCCTGCTCGCCAGGTAATCCGTCGCCACTTGCAGCTCAAATTGTGCCCGTGCCTGTTGCGAGCTCGTCCTCACCGATTGCAGCGTCTCGATCGGCGCCAGCAACTGCCGCTGCCACGTCCAGCTCCCACCGGCAGCGGGCCACGCCGGCGTTGAATCCACCAGCACGATATACACCGGATGCTGCTTGGCCGCATCCCCGGCGGCGATCAACCATTCCATCGCGCTCACCACACCGGAGTTGTCGTAGTACCCGCCGTCCCCCACGTGCACCCGGAAGCGCTGCTCTCCCATGGAAGCGCGGGGCATTGGCGATACCCACGCAAACGAAGCGGATAGTCGCGCCGCCGTCGCCACCGGAAGATCCATTCCCGCAAATGCATCCTGAAACTGGATCGAGGGTAGGTAGCCGCGCTCGAAACGCGGATCGGGTGCTAGCGTGGTCGAGCTCATCAGGAAGCGCTGTCCGCTCTCTGCCGCTGTCGCGTTAAAAATCATCGCCGGCCGCGTGCCCTTCTTCACGTCATCGTTCCACTCACCGAGTGTCGGTTGCGTGCTCCACGTATGCCCCGTCCAGTTCCGCAGCCAATCCTGCTCCAGTGCCCATCCACGATCCACGCTGTTGCCGCGGAGTCGCGTCACAGCCGAGCCGATGATTGGAACCGTACGTAACAAATCAGGATACAAAAGCCCCCAACCCACCGAGCTAAGCGAGGAATGGTACGCATTTCTCCGGATATCTCCCAATGCAGCCAGCGGAACATTGCCGTCCTTGTCATACGACCCGGCAAAATACATCGCACCTTCGCTGCCTCCGGAGACCGCGCTCACCAGCACCAGCGAGGAAGCGAAGCGGCTCGCATCCGCCCCCACCGCGCACTCCTCGGTCAGCCTGGTCAGTACTTCCGTCGTCCATGCCGCCGCGCGAATCCCGCCGCCCGCAGTCGTCACAATCACCATCGGCGCAGCGCTGTCGCCTCTCGCGTGCTCCCACGCCTGTATCACTTCAGCCGGCGAACCAGGCGCCACATGGCCATCTCCCCCAAACACCTTGAAGACGTGGTCCGTTCCAAGCAATCCGAACAGAAGCGAAACCGCCAGGCTGGTCGTCAGCACCGGCACACGCACAATATCCAGAATGAATGCCGCCCCCGAACCGAACCAGGTAAACACTCCAAGCAAAAACAGCAGATAAAACAGCGCCGCCGGTTGATGATTGTTTAGCGGAGTCAGCCATCGGTACAACGCCGCATGTGCATAACCGATCGCCGCAGGAGCCGAAAGAGTGCCGATAGCAAAATACGTAACAATTTGCACAAAGAATGCGGCCATCGCCAACTGGTGCCCGGAAAGCAGCGACCCCACCGTCCCTCCGCCCTCCAACTCAATCTCTTGTTCCGAACGCAGCACGCCCCGGCTCATCCGCTCCGGCAGCAGCAGCGCAAACATCCGATGCACCCATCCTCGTGAGCTCCAGTGCGGCTGGCGGACTGTCGTCAAAAATGGAAAATCTGGAAAAATCATCCGCGCCGTAAATCCCGGACTCGGCTCGATATAAAAGTGCAGCTTGGCGATCAGCCAAAGCGCCACCAGCGAAAGCACTTCCGCCACAGCGATGCCGACTCCTTTCTGCCAGCATGGAATCGTCGTGCCGCAGCAAGCTATCACAATGACAGGCAGCGCCAGCACGTTGAACATCGCCGTCGTCCCCCACGTCACCTGCTCAGTCCTCGGCAGACCCTGTATGCCTGCAAAACGAATTGGCCCATAGACCAGGGTCAGCCGGCTCGTGATCATCACGATCAGCGCCAGCTGCAGCGACGCATACGCGACAAAGGCAAACGATAGAAACGTTTTCGCGTCGAATATGCCCACAAAGATCGAAGGCGCCGCAAAGTATCCCGCCGGGAGCACAATCGCCAGCAACGCCCCGCCGATCACCTGGAAGCGGATCAGGTAGCTGAACTCCAGCCACATCAGCGCCATCTCCCACGTCCAGGGTTGCAGCGGCGCATACAATACCGTTGCAATCAGCAGAGCGGCGAACAGCGTCACGGCTGCCACTGTGAATAGCGGAATCCAGAAGACTCCGCAACTCGCAACCGCCGCCGACAAGATCAGTAGCGCCGACATCACCCGCCGCCACCGCCCCTCTGCGCGCGCCGCCAGAATCGCCGCGATCACGAGCGCCGTGGCAAGCAGAATCCACTTCGCAATGGAGAATCCTCGCGGCGTGGAGGAAAACGCCGCCGATCGGCTGATCGCGCCCAACGCCTCAAGCAGGCGAACATTTTCCAGAACATCGACGATGGCCGCGAGCGAAATAACTCCGATGAGTGCATGCCTCAGTCGGCCGCCGCCACACTCCAATGCAAACAGCACAAATACCGCCCAGTACAGCCCTATGGATAGAAACTCCGTGCAGCTGTGCACCCGGGCAATCTCCAGGTTCCAGCTCTCGAACTGCCCCGCGCTGCCTTGGTCTATACGCGCTTTGAATTCGGCAGGACTCGTCGCCAGTTGCAGCTCCGCAATCGGGCTGGCCAGCATGCACCCCCAGTGCGCGGCCGCGCTTTGCTCCGGGCAGGGCGGTCCCATGAACTCGCGTGCCTCCCACGCCGTCATCGCGGCCCACACGGTGAACATCAGCAGGAAGACCCAGAGCAGTCGAGAAACGCGCATCAAATCGCCGCCAGATTCTGCATTTCCAGCATGACTCGGATGACAGGGACCAGCTGTTAAAGAAAGCCCCAATCCGATATGTACTTTAAATCAGGAAGCTAAGACCAACGGCATGCCGTTTGGCTCGGCTTTATTCGCTCTGCCCCGGTCACCACGGATTGCGGTTAACCCATTTGAGGGACGCGCTCCATGTATCCCGCCAAAATCACGGGGCACAACGGGCAGGACGGCAAAGTCGGCGTATGGTGGTTAGTGTTTCCGCAGCGGTGCGCTTGGCGAATTAGAATGCACTGAGTTTCGGCATTCGTTTGTCTGCTGCGCTTGCCCGTCCGAAACGCCAACTCATAGGGAAAGTGAGACACGCTTGACGATGCTCGATCGTAGAAAGTTCATCCAGGCTGCTGCCATGGCGGCCACCGCCACTCAGTTGAAACCGCTCCTCGCGCAGGCCGCGCCGCCGCGCTCTCCAAATGACAACATCCATCTGGCTCTCATCGGCGCCGGCATCCAGGGCCAGCACGACACCGGAATCGCCGTCCAGGTCCCGGGTGTCAAACTCGTCGCTGCCGCTGATTGCTATGACGGCCGCCTGACGCACTGCAAGGAAGTGTGGGGACCGGATGTCTTCACGACCCGCGACTACCGCGAGATTCTCGCGCGCCCCGATGTCGATGCCGTCCTCATCGCGACCCCCGATCACTGGCACAAGACAGCCGCCGTCGACGCCATGAAGGCCGGCAAGGATGTCTACCTTGAAAAGCCGATGATCCACGTCTACCCCGATGGCCCGGAGATCATTGAGACCGCTCGCTCCACCAACCGCATTCTTCAGGTCGGCTCGCAACGCGTCAGCTCCGTCATCTATGCCAAAGCCAAGGAGCTGCTCGCCTCCGGCATCATCGGCAAGCTCAACATGGTCAGCGCCTACTGGGACCGCAACTCCTCCATCGGCGCATGGAACTACTCCATCCCGCTCGACGCCTCCACCGAAACCTGCGACTGGCCGCGCTTCCTCGGCTCTGCTCCGAAGATTTCCTGGAATGCCGAACACTTCTTCCAGTGGCGCAAGTGGAAGGCGTACGGCTCCGGCGTAGCCGGCGATCTCTTCGTGCATCTCTTCAGCGGCACTCACTTCATCACCGGAGCGCATGGCCCCACGCGCGCCATGGCCACAGGCGCCATTCGCTACTGGAAGGATGGCCGCGACGCTGACGATGTCATGCTCGCCCTCTTCGATTACCCGGAAGGCTTCAACCTCAGCCTGCACGTCAACTTTGTCGATGGCGGCGAGGAAAGCGAAGGCTTCCTCTTCACCGGCTCCGAAGGCCTGATGACCATTGGCGGAAACACCGTCTCCGTAACCCGCACGCCACCGGAAAGTGAGCCCGGCTACACCGTTTCCACGTTCGCGGATGCTATGCAGACGCAATACATCGATCAGTACCGTAAGAAGTATCCAGAAAAACACTTCGGAGGCCCGCTGCCGGAGAACGTGCAGAAATTTACGGCGCCTGAGGACTACTCTGACAGCTACGACCACTTCCACAACTTCTTTGACTCCGTACGCAGCCGCAAACCCGTCGTCGAAGATCCAACCTTCGGCTTCCGCGCAGCCGGCGCGGCCCTGCTCAGCAATCTCAGCGTGGAGCGCGGCGAAGTTATCCACTGGAATCCTGAAACGATGAAGATCGAGCGCAGCTAATTATTCGGAGATGATGATGACGATTCCCTTCAAAAACTTTGCGCCCCTGCTCGCCTTGCCCCTGCTGGCTCCCGTTCTGAGCCACGCGCAGGATCCCGCGCACGCTACCGAATTCCGTATGCAGCATCCTGGCAATGGACCTGGCGGCGAGCCACGCATCGCCTTTCTCTCTCACCGCCTCGGCAACGATCACGCCGAAGGCATTTCCCTTCTTGACATGAATGGCGACGGTTTCACCGATCTGCTCAGCGGTGCCTACTGGTATGAAAATCCCGGTGCCAATGGCGGCGATTGGAAGCGTCATCAGTTTCGTACGGTCGGCATCCACAATGAATTTGTCTCTGACTGCGGCGAGTGGATCGTCGACGTCGACCATGATGGTCTGCCTGATCTCATCACCACCGGCTGGATCGCCAATGGACTCTGGTGGTATCGCAACCCCGGCCCCAAGGCCACTGCGGCGGGCGCGATGTGGAAGCCGGAGAAGATCACCGACAGCTTCGACACGGAGGGCGGAGCCTTCGCGGACATCAACGGCGATGGCAAGCCCGATGTCGCTCTCGCTCACTACAACCGCAGCGGTGTCCTCTGGGTCGACTTCAGCAAGGACAAGCCGCGCGTTCATCATCTCGGCGGCCGCGCGGAGGATGGCCACGGCATCGGCGTCGCTGATATCAACGGCGACGGCAAAGCCGACGTTCTCACAACCCACGGCTGGTTCGAGCAGATCGACGCCGATAACGACCAGTGGAAGTGGCACGGCGACTGGGACATCGGCGACGCCGGCTTCCCCATCCTCGGCTATGACGTGAACCACGATGGCAAGCTTGACCTCATCTACGGCCAGGGCCACGGCTATGGCCTTTACTGGCTGGAGCAGGCCGGCGCCGCCGAGAAGCCCGTCTGGACTCGTCACAGCATCGATGAGTCCTTCTCACAATCACACGCACTTCTGCTCGCCGATATCGATGACGACGGCACTCCGGAGCTCATCACCGGCAAGCGCTATCGCGGCCACTCCGGCGCAGATCCCGGCTCCTACGATCCGGTCGTCGTCTACGCGTACAAGCTCCCGACGAAAGCTCAACTCGACGCGACCAAGTCGAACGCCGAGGCCACGAAGGGGACAATGGAGACGATGCGCATCGCTGACAGCGCATCCGACCCTGTCTTCACCCGCTATGCACTTTCCGTCAACGGCACAGCCAGCGCGGGAACCCAGTTCATCGCAAGCGATCTGGATCACGATGGCGATCTGGACCTCGCCAGCGCCGGCAAACTCGGCGTCCACGTGTTGGAAAACCTGAAGGTGAATAAGGTACCCAAGAACGTTCGAGAAGAGACACAACCCCTCGAGCGCAAATGGCCCTTCCCCGGCGAAGGCAAAGAGGTGCCGCAGGAGGATGGCCCTACCCCGTAGGGCATCGCCAACGTCTGCACGTCCCAAGATTAGGGCTCTTCGCCTAGTAAGCGAAGGGCCCTTTCTCCTTGGCCCCAATGGACATCGAGACCTCCCGCTGATACCGTCGGTCCCTGGATGTAGTTCGTCCTAGGGACAGGGAGTCGAGAAGAATGGTCTCGCGCAGGCAGTTTCTTCAGTCGAGTTCGCTGGCAGCAGCAGCCGTCACGACCAGCGGATTGTGGAACCGAAACGCGTGGGCCGCGGAATCACCAGCCGCCATGCTCTCCGAATTCGGCTATGGCGACGTGCTCGTAGCCAGCGATCTGCACGAGTCGCAACTCATGACCACGCACGCTGTCCTGATGGCGCTCAGCGAAGATAGTCTGCTCAAGCCGCTCCGGCAGATGTCCGGCATGGCAGCTCCTGGCGAAGATCTCGGTGGCTGGTATGACTACGATCCAGACTACGACTATCGCAAGGGCTTCGATCACGGCTTCGCTCCCGCCTGTACTTTTGGACAGTGGGTCTCCGCGCTCGCGCGCGCCTATGCCATCACCGGTGATGAAGAGACACGCCAGAAGGTGATCCGTCTCAACCGCCTCTACGCGCAGACCATCACGGCTGATTTCTACATTCACAACCGCTTCCCTGCTTATTGCTACGACAAGCTGCTGCTCGGTTTGCTCGATTCTCACACCTACGTGAAAGATCCCCAGGCGCTGGCAATTCTGGAGCAGACCACAAATACCGCGCTGCCTCATTTGCCCGGACATGCGGTAGAGCATGGCCTGCCCTGGCGAATGGATCACAAGGATGACGCCTCATGGACCTGGGACGAGTCCTACACCATGCCGGAGAATCTCTTTCTCGCATCGCAGCGCGGCGGCGGCCGCCGCTACTACGATCTCGCCTTGCAATATCTCGACGATAAAACCTGGTTCGATCCGCTTTCGCGCAACCAGAACGTGCTGAACGGCCGGCACGCATACAGCCACATAAACTCGCTCTGTTCGGCGACGATGGCCTACATGGTCGCGGGCAGCATGAAGCATCTCGACGCCGCCCGCAATGGCTTCGCTATGCTCCAGGCGCAAAGCTATGCGACCGGCGGCTGGGGTCCGGATGAGACCTTGCGCGCGCCCGGCAGTAGCGATCTCTACGCCTCGCTCACCAACACTCACCACAGCTTCGAGACGCCATGCGGCTCGTACGCGCACTTCAAGCTGACGCGTTATCTTCTTCGCGTCACTCGCGATGCGCGTTACGGCGACAGCATGGAGCGTGTTATGTACAACACCGTGCTCGGCGCGAAACCTCTGCAGGAAAACGGCGAGACCTTTTACTATGCCGACTACAACTACGACGCGAAGCGCGTGTACAAGGAAGCTCGCTGGCCTTGCTGTTCCGGTACGCTGCCTCAAGTCGCGGCCGACTACCACATCAATATGTACTTCCGTGCGCCGCAGACCATCTACGTCAATCTCTACGTGCCTTCCACCCTGCACTGGACCGAGAACGGCGCTGCGCTCTCGCTGACTCAGGAAGGCGAATACCCCTACGAGGATCACGTCACCTTTGCGGTGGCAAGTTCGCGGCCCGCCGAATTCACCCTTAACTTCCGCATTCCCGACTGGGCGGAGGGTGCGTCCGTCTTCGTAAACAGTACACGCCAGCGGGGCCTCGCTGTCCCCGGAGAATTCGCCGCAATTCGCCGCGAATGGAAGACCGGGGACCGCGTGGAAGTGGAGCTTCCCTTGAACATGCGCCTCGAAAGTATCGACCCGCAACACGCTGACACTGTGGCACTCCTGCGAGGACCACTGGTGCTGATGGCAGTCAAGGAACAACAGACAAGCCCGCTACCAAGGCTGACGCGCGCACAACTGCTGGCAGCAAAACGCGTCGCTGAACGGCAATGGCAGGCAAGCTCGGAAAGCAGACCGCTAACACTCCTGCCATTCACGTCACTTGGCGTCCTGCCCTATACCACGTACCTGAAGGTGATCTGACTCGATTGACTTGGCGCTCACATGTTGGATTGTCACAACAATATGGGTCAATAAATTGCGGCAGCAGCCCGATCCACTGAATAAAGCTCTTACGCCCAATAGTTCGATCAATTTAACGATGCTTTCTCTTCTTTTTCGCCCTGAGGCGAACTCGTACGGTTCTTCAATTTCATCAAAATCCATAAAAATTACGGGACCTTTTCTCATGGCTCCGTTACTATGTGGTACCGCTTCATCCTCCCCCGGGGAAGTAGCCGAGGTGAAGGATGTGTCACGCCGCTAACTCCATCCCTGTCTGTAATGTCGCTGGAAACAGCATTCATCTGCCAACGTGCCATGGAACTTATTCACAACTAGTACGGACACCGCGCCTTACCCGAGTATTTTGCACCTTTACCATAATCTTCTTGCTTTTGGCAGGCGCAAGCTGCGCGTTCGCACAGGACGTGACTACCTGGCATTACAACAATGCGCGCACAGGTGTGCAGCCGAACGAAACCGTGCTAACACCGTCGAATGTCAACTCCGCGAACTTTGGAAAGGTGTTTAGCCTGCCGGTTCTCGGCGATATCTATGCCCAGCCGCTCTACCTGAAGCAGTACCCAATGAGCGATGGACAGCTCCATAATGTTCTTGTGGTCGCAACCGCGGAAGACTATATCTACGCCTTCGACGCGGATGGTAAGAACCCGCCCCAGGGTTATCTATGGCGTAAGTGGCTGGTCAACTCAGGTGAAACTTGGCTTACCTTATTAGATGAAAACAGCGATTTCGATATTAATCCCAATATCGGCATCATTTCTACGCCGGTCGTGGACCGCGTTGGTGGGACGATCTACGTTGTTTCTAGGTCGAAGACCACGAGTGGCACTACGAACTACTTCCAGCGCCTGCATGCTCTCGATATCGCCGATGGTTCTGAAAAATTAAATGGTCCAACGACTATCCAGGCAACGGTAAAAGGTCTGGGAGACGGCGGCACCACGATCACCTTCAATCCGCAGCTCCACAATCAAAGGTCAGCCCTGCTGCTGGCTCCTACGCCTTCTGTTGGCAGCGGCAACTCCGTCTTCATTGCATGGGCATCCCATGGCGATCATGGCAAATATCACGGTTGGGTTATGGCATACGACGCCGCCAATATAGCAGTCCAAAATGCCGCGTGGGTAGATACACCGAATGGTGTTGAGGGCGGTATCTGGATGGCGGGCGCCGGACCCTCCTCCGATGGTCTGGGCAACATATTTATGGCGGCAGGAAATGGCACCTTTGATGCGAACACCGGGGGCTCGGACTACGGCAACACCGCCCTTCGTCTCACGCTCGGTAGCGGCTCGGTAGCGGTAGCCGACTACTTCACCCCCGCTGACCAAAGCACGCTCAACGCCGATGATCAAGACATGGGCACAGGCGCCCTCATGCTGCTGCCTACGCAAACTGGCTCCATACCCCACCTCGCGATGACCACAGACAAGAGTGGCACCATCTATCTCATCAATCGCGATCACATGGGCAAGTTCACCACGCCCGCCAACAGCTCGGTGCAAAGCTTCACCGGTGGTGGAGTCAAAAACCGCAGCAGCTTTGCTTTCTTCAACAACGTTGCGTATGCGGGATTCGCTGGAGCACCTTTGCAGGCGTGGAGTTTCAACCCGCAAACCGAGCTCTTCTCCACGACACCGCAATCCAAATCCGGCAACACCTTTGGCTGCAACTGCAACGGCGCGGGCTCCACTCCCAGCATCTCCGCCAACGGCACCAGCAATGGCATCGTCTGGACACTGGACAATAGCGGGTACTATCACACACCGGCCGTCCTCTATGCCTATAGCCCGGCCAACCTCGGCACCGAGCTCTACAACAGTACGCAGGCCGCAAACAATCGCGACGCGGCTGCTGTAGCGGTCAAATTCACCACGCCCACTGTTGCCAATGGACTGGTCTACGTCGGCGGCCGGAATGCCGTCACAGTCTATGGGTTGCTGAGCACCGGGCCGCTCACAGCTACGCCCACCTTCTCACCGGCGGCCGGCACTTACACCAGCGCGCAAACCGTCACCATCAGTGACAGCACGCCCAACGCTTCCATCTACTTCACCACGGATGGCAGCACGGCAAGCACGGGATCGACGCTCTACACCGGGCCTATCCAGGTCACCACGTCGGAGACAATCGAAGCCGTCGCTCTAGCCCCCGGTTTCTCGCAAAGCGCCGATGGCACCGCTAGCTATACCATCAGCAGCGGCTCTGGCTGCAGCGTACCCGCCACGGCGGGCGTGAACGTGTGCAAGCCAGCGAACGGCTCGACCGTAGCATCGCCAGTATCGGTACTGGCCGCAGCAACGGTGACTGGCACCATCGCACGCATGGAGGTGTGGGTGGATGGAGTGAAGGACTACAGCACGTTTAACAGCTCCACACTGAGCACTTCCCTAAGCCTCGCGTCCGGTAACCATCGCTTCTCCTTCTACGCGGTGAATACGGCTGGGACAAAGTGGAACACGGTGGTGAACGCGACCGTGGGTACCGGAGGAGGATCCTGCAATGCGCCCAGCTCGCCGGGCGTGAATGTGTGCAAACCGGTGAATGGGTCGACGGTAGGTTCGCCTGTAGCAGTACAGGCCATATCTACCGTGACGGGCACCATCGCACGCATGGAAGTGTGGGTGGATGGCGTGAAGAAGTTCAGCACCCTAAACAGCACGAGTCTGAGCACTTCAATTAGC
>JBJMGC010000079.1:0-16868 GCA_045808105.1 Acidobacteriaceae bacterium
CACATGCAGCTCGGCAATATCCTCAATCCGTGCGCCCGGAGCACCCTTGCCCTCGAGCGCCTTCACAAGATTCGCCGTGATCACGACGTTGCCGCCGTCCGTCAGATGCTTTTTGATTTTCTCGACGATTTGCGGATCGTATTTGGCCTGTTCCGTCAGCAGAACGGTGTGTGCTTCAGCAGGAGATGGAAAGGTTGCGCGCATCTCGATCGGCAGTCCGATCATGCCCAGATAGTTCTGCAGAAAATCCTCGCCCAGCGACTGGTATGGCTTGTAGCTGACAATGCCAATGGGTTTACCCAGGCTGCCAAGCACGCCATTGACGGTGTTCAGCGAGTATCCGGCCGCTGTCGCCCAGGAGACCGGTTCGGCCGAGCGTGAGTTGGCATGCCAATGTTCCAGTCCGCTCTCGGTAAAGCTTGTCTGGGCGCCTGCCCACGCCTTGCGGTTGCCCAGTTCAGCCTTGCCCAGCAAGTCGCTGTATTGGAAGAGCAGGATCTGCGGCGCTTTTGCGAGCATGGTGTCCCACAACTGTTCCGCATAGCGATCGATGTACAGGCTGCCGTAGGTGTCCACCCACCCGCCCCCGTTGGGGCCGCCCTTGGCGTCGAGTGCAACGTTATCCAGATAGCGGATGATCTCGTAGCTCTCATACTGCTGCAGGTGCTGGTCGTTCATCACCGGGTCGCGGGTCTCGGTGCCGGTATAGATGCCGTCGAAGAGCTTCGGTTCCTCGTCCAGATCGTAGCCATTGGCAGGAAAGTGCTCATACCAGTTGGGAAACTTGATGATGACTTTGACGCGCGGATTCACCTTGCGTGCCGGGCCAAGCACCAACTCACGCGAGACCTGATCCATCAGCTTCAGGCGGAATGCAGTCCACGAAAGATTGCCCCTGGCGGCAATGTCGGAGTCGCGCTTGGTGTTGTTGAAGAAGAAGTCGTCCAAAATTATTTCGTCGAACTGGCGCGCTGCCGTTTCGGCCACGCGCTTCACCAGATCGCGTTCTTTGGGATCGGTGTAACACATGGAAATGAACGTACCGTCTCCGATGGCGTCGGGCGACTCAAAGCCGGCATTGTCGCCGGAGCCGACATAGGCGATGCCACCCGCGACCTCGACGCCGCGCGCGACGAAGAAGGCCTTCACCTTCGCCAGCAACGGCTCATCAATGAAAACGCCGGACCGGTAGTCCTCGATGTAGACCTTGTCGACACGCACCTGGCTGCTCAGGTCTGTCCAGGATTTTTCCAGGTACGCCGGATCCTTCATCCGCTGCACGACACCCACCGGGATATAGACCGCGACCTTGAATTGATTGTGCGCAGGCGGCGGCTGCTCTGCCTTAACAGGAGTAATGGGAACAAAGGCCAGAAGCAATAAAGAGCACAGGAGATTCCTGCAGCTTTGCGGAAGCACAGAGCACATGATCGCGGCACCTGATAGATGAGGATGAGCGTAGCCATCCTACAGGAGACGCGGCTCAGGATAGCGCCGCCGGCCGACCCGCAAGGCACGTTTGAACAGAGCGAATACCGGGGTACCCGCCCTCATAACCAAATCGCGAACCAAAAAAACAACGCGCAAAAGGGTCTTTTTCAGACACAAAATCGCACTCCAAAGTGCACTCAAACACCCGATTCGGAGCAAAAAAAAGGGCCCCTCTTTTGAGGAGGGGCCAATCTGCCTTGGTTCTCTCGTTGTGTGAGAGCTTGGTTGCGGGTCTGCCTCTTACTGCTGAGGCTGAGCCATTGGCTGCGACGCAGCACCCTGGGGGGAGGGCTGCGAAGGCGACTGCTGCGTCGCACCAATGGGCGAGCTGGTATCCGAAGATGACCCGCTCAAACCCGCTAAACTGTTGTGCATCAGCGTTACGTGGACAAGGCTGCCACGCGCCGCTTTGTCCGTGTCGGACGACACCGGGGCATTGCCCAGCGCGACACGATAGATGCGGTAGACCGGAATGTTGTGTTCGACGACGAGGTAGCGCACCACCGCGTCCGCCATATGCTGCGAGTTGGCAATGCCGGCCTGCCCGCGTGCCCGCGAGTAGCCCTGCACTTCCACGATGTAGCCCTTCTGCCCTTGCAGCTTGGTTGCAACATCATCCAGGGCCGCTTTGGCCTTGGCATTCAACGTCGTTTGGCCGCTGCGGAAGTGAATCTCGGTGTCCGCGAGAGGCTGATACTGATCCAGATTCGACACCGTCGTATTCAAATTATCGGTGCGGGTGGAAGCCTGCTGCGCCAGCTGCGAAGCCTGTCCGGCCTGCGTGTTTGCAGTCGTCGCCAGCTGATTGGCACCATCAGCCGTGGTCTGCGCCTTCTGGATACCGGCCGTGCTGCGCGCGTCCAGATCCTTGATGTCGTTCGCGTTCTTTCCCGAGAGCTGATCCAGCTCGTTCAGTCGGTCCTTTACCGGACCAACCTGCCGGTTGACCCACTTCTTGCGGGCCAGCGGATTCAGATGGCCCCAGAAGCCTTCATTGGTCTTCGTAGGAAGAGGCTTACCGGTAGCGTACGTGCTGTTGTCTTGCGGATTCTGCGCCGTGGGGGATGGCTGTTGCTGCGTGTCTGCCGCCTGGGGGGAGGAGGTCTGCGCTGACAGACTCAGGGTCGCCCCAAACAGAAGGGCGGCCATGGTGCTGGAAGCTAATACTGTCCCGACTTTGTTAGCCATGCTGCCAAGACTATTGCAATATGCGTGCCAAACCAAGTTTCAGAGTGGGACAGGATTGCAAACTATTGAGAATAAAAATATTTATCGAGATATCCACAAGCGCTGAAGCGTACTAAAGTAACGGACAAACGATCTACCTCCGCCCCTCTCTGTGAGCTTATGACAGGGCTCTGCGAAAAAAGTGCACCGCCCAGGTCAATTCAGCGAGTCTGGACGTGCATCACCTGGACCACCGGATATTGCTGATTCCACATCGGCGAAACGTGATCGAAGATCAAGCGAAAGTCATGCGAGTCCCCCGGCTTCAGCGGCTCTGCCGAGACCGGCTCGGTGTCGACGTACGGTTCACGTGTCCGGATCAGGGTCAGCGGCATCGGGCTCTTCTGCGGCGGCTCACCCATATCGTTCTTGAACGTGACCACCACATGGATGCCGGTCACGGTCTTGCCGCCCTGATTCGTGATCGTCCCATCCACATACGTCACCTTGCCACCGGCGAAGTTCGCGGCTTCGCTCATCTGCAGATTTCCAATGCTCAATTGGCTGGCATACGGGTCCGGCGTCTGCGATGCATTTTCAGCCCGCAAAGCGGATCGTTCCCGGTGACTCGAGACAAGAATCAGGCCAACCACCAAGATTATGACGACGCCCGCGATGATCCAGGGAAGCCAGGAGCGGGTCTCCGGCTGGGTTTTCTTGTCGGAGAGGAAGCCGCCTGCGCCGCTGTCGCCTGCACTCATGGCAGCGATTCTACGCTGTCCCCCAAACCAAGGAGTTCCTTGGCTGATTACGGTCGCCGACTCTTCATCGATTCTTCATTCGAATTTTCTGCGACATCTTGCCACAATAGGACGTCTACTGAGGCAAGCAATTGATCCTGCCCCAAGGAGCCAGTCCCATGCAGGCGCGAGAGGTGATGCAGAACGCCCGGCCGGCCTTCCCACTGGATGCGAGGGCGAGCAAACTCCCGGAGTACGTGTACCGCGCCGCTATCCTGGTTGCGGTCGTTCTCCTGCTCTGGACGATCGCCTAGCTGGCACTATTCGCCGGGTAGAAATTCAGCCTTCGACCAGGCAAAATTCGCTTCGCCCGCTCCAGCCGTCTGACGAAAATCGGCTCCCTGCACCTCAAGGCACACACACATCTCAGCTAATCTCGAGCGCATTCGCTCGCTGATGCGGTCCCCCAGCGTATCTTCCTTGCCTCCCCCCGGCGGGCGATTGGCAAAATTGGTTGTAACGATGGTTGTCCGCTTGTGGTTGTAGCGGGCATTCAGGACATGCCCGACGGTGTCCAACACCCATGCCGTCGGCTTGGTCGAGCCCAGGTCATCCAGCACCAGCACCTCGGCCTCGATCACCGGCCGTAGCAGCTCAAACTCCGTGGTTTCAGAGCGCGGGTTATACGAGTTCTGGATCTGCTTCAACAGGTCGCCATAATCACAGAAAAGCCCCTGGCAGCCCTTCTCCTCGATCAGCGCTCGCAGCACACCCACCGCAAGATGCGTCTTGCCGCGGCCAGCTTGCCCGACAAACAACAGCCCCCGCCCATCTGTATTGTGCGGATAATCAAGAACGAACTGGTGAGCCTTGAAATGCGACTGCAGCATCGTTTCGTGCGAACCGGTCGTCTCGATCGACTCATAGCTCGCCAGCGTGGAATGCTCATGGCGTCGTGGGATGTTGGCGCGTTCCAGCCGCCGCAACGCCTGCCGCGCCAGGCGGCAATTGCACACCGCCGCTACCCGGTCGCCCTGTGCATCGCGAGTGATCCGCATGCCCGTCCCGCCGCAAAGCGAACAATCCGCCGCCGGGCCTGTGGTAGACGCGCTCTCCATGCCTGCTAGTATCGCACTCGCCTAAGGCCGAATTCTGCGCGCAAGAGCGCGAGAAGCGCACACCTATTCACGAGGGAAAGTGGAAATGTACGTCATCGTCTGGGAGTTCCTCGTCGAGCCTGAGAATGTTGAGGCCTTCGTCGCCGCCTACAAGAGCGCCGGCGCCTGGGCCAAGCTCTTCGCGCAGGCCGAGGGCTATCTGGGCACGGAGCTGCTGTCCTCTAGCGAATCTGATGAGGAGGTGAAGTTCATCACCATCGATCGCTGGACGACCGCTGAGGATTTCACACGATTTCAGAAGCGATTCGGCGCCGAGTACCGAACGCTCGACACCCAACTCAAAAAGCTCAGAATCGGCGAGCGCAAACTGGGAATCTTTATGAGTAAGTCGTGAGTGGCAGGTCGATTCAGGAGGACACAGGAATGCCGGAGATTGCGAAGCAGAATGAGATTGAATTCTTTAAGCACGTGTACGAGCGATTCAATGCGCGCGATATGGAAGCAGTGCTTGCCGCGATGCAAGAAGACGTCACATGGGCGAACGGAATGGAAGGTGGCCATGTGCACGGCCGAGAGGAAGTCCGCAGCTACTGGACGCGCCAGTGGGCGATGGTCAATCCGCATGTCGAACCAGTCGGCTTCTCGAGTGGTCCGGAAGGTGAGGTCATCGTGGAGGTCCATCAAGTCGTACACGATCTAAACGGCAAGCTTTTGCTGGACCAGACCGTCGGCCATATCTTCAGGACCGAAGATGGCCTGATTCGCCGTTTCGATATTCGGGGCGCATAGACCCGACTCACGATAGCCATTGCGTCGTGCCAATTTGGCACGGAAATTCGTATTTTCTGGCGTAAACCGTCGAGCCAATACTAGACTCCGGTAGCCACCCGGGTTCCCTTCCCTATACATATTGAGACCTCTCAGGAGATTCGCGATGCCACGTGTCCACACGGGGAACCTGCGTTTGTTTGTCATGTCAGCGGCATTGCTACTCCTTGCGGCATCGTCGACCGGGGCGCATGCGCAGCGGCAGCACGGAGTCGTTCAGAGCGGAGAAACTCCGATTGCCGGCCTGAGCGTGACGCTCTATAGGGCAGGAAGCTCGCGCGGAGCCTTAGCGTCGACGCTGGGCCACGCAACGACGGATCGAAATGGCATGTTCGTCATCAACTACACGCCGCCGTCAGATGCGAATGCAGTGTTGTATCTGATCGCCGATGGCTCTTCTGCGGCAGGCGCAAGGGCCCAGCGGAAAGAACTCCGCCTGGCAACTGTTCTCGGTGCAGGACAAGCGCCGGTAAACGCGGTGGTGAACGAACGGACCACGGTGGCGACCGCATTCGCAATGGCGCAATTCATTCAAGGCACGAATATCGCCGGCGCATGGCCAGGTCCGCAGAATGCCGCCCTTACCTTGAAAAATCTGGTGAACGTCGCAACTGGCGAAGTTGGGTTGGTACTCGGGCATTCACCGAATGGAACTCAGACCTCAACCATGGCGGAATTCAACTCGCTTTCCAACCTCCTCGCCGCCTGTGTCAGAGCGACTGTAGCTGTGCCGTGTAACGCATTG
The DNA here is from genome assembly GCA_045808105.1 of Acidobacteriaceae bacterium. GTDB lineage: Bacteria > Acidobacteriota > Terriglobia > Terriglobales > Acidobacteriaceae > KBS-83. The sequence goes on from JBJMGC010000079.1 coordinate 6,090, forward strand.
TTCGCGGCAACACGCACGCCGAGCGGTCAGGTACCCGCGGACACATTGCAGGCAGCATTGAACATCGCGCACAATCCCGGCAACCAGGCTGCAACCCTGTTTCTCTTATCGCGCACACGAGGGCCGTACCAGCCGGCGCTGAAGTCTGCGCCAGACGCTTGGACCATCGCAATTCGATATGACGGTAACGGCCACGAGTTCGACGGTCCTGGAAATATGGCGATCGATCAGGATGGGAATGTCTGGTCTACGAACAACTATGAATACACAAAAAGCCCGCACAAACAGGCCTGCGGCGGAACGTATGCAATCAAGCTGACCCCGGATGGGAAAGACGCCCCCGGGGCACCGTATTCCGGGGCAGGACTGTACGGCGCGGGGTTTGGCATCACGCTCGATGCGACCGGCAACGCATGGCTGGGCAACTTCGGTTTCCAGGGCACGGGAGGCACCTGCTCTGGTCAGACGACAACAACTGTTTCGGGTTTCGATACAGACGGCCGTTCGCTGTCAGCGAACGGGTTCAGCAATGGCAAGATTCATTTGCCACAAGGAATGGCGACCGACCAGCAAGGAAACGTTTGGATCACGAATTGCGGAGGAAGTTCCGTCACGCAGTTTCCCGACGGGAATCCTGGGCTCGCGCTGAACTACGCCGGCTTGCCGCTCTACACACCGTTTGGATTGGCAGTGGACGGCCAGAACAATATCTGGATCACTAACAACGGCCAAAACCCAGACGGCAACTACACGGTCGTCGAGTTGGGGCCCGATGGGAAAATGGTGGTGACCCCCTTGAGCGGTGGCGGTATCACGGCTCCACTCGGAATCGGCGTCGATAGCCTGGGAAATGTCTGGGTGGCGAACTCGGGCGTGCTGCCAGTGCCGTGCAGCACGGACCCGGCCGCTCTAATAGCACAACTCGGCCTGTCCCAGAGAGCTTCCATTACCGAGATCAGCCCTAGCGGTGACACATTCACGTTGTCCAACTTCACCGGCGGGGGCCTTACGTTTCCATGGGCCGTCGCCGTCGATGGCAACGACAATATCTGGATATCCAATTTCGGCCGCAAACGGGTGTCGGAGTTCTGCGGCGCCAGGCCCGAAAATTGTCCGGCAGGACTGAAGACCGGCGATCCGATTTCACCCGCTGGCGGTTACAGTAGCGACGGATTGACCCGAAATACAGGCCTCGTTATCGATCCATCGGGGAACGTGTGGCTCGCCAACAACTGGTTGGAATTGCCCGTCCAGACGAATCCCGGCGGACGGGAGATGGTCGTCTTTGTCGGTCTGGCTGCGCCGGTAAAAACGCCGATGGCTGGACCTTCGCGGCAGCCGTGACCGGGGTCGGGCCAGCCTTGCGAAATCGAGTAAATCCGCCTAAAATGGGAGGATTGCAGGAAAGGGATTTTGCGAGACATGCCAAAGGAAAAGATCCACCCCAATTACGAGACGATTCGCGTGCAGTGCGCCTGCGGCACAGGCTTTGAAACGCGCTCGACCCACAAGGGCGACATCCACGTCGAAATCTGCTCATCTTGCCACCCGTTCTTCACGGGCAAGCAGAAGCTGATCGATACCGCCGGCCGCGTGGAGCGGTTCCGCCGCAAGTACGCCAAGGCCGAGACCAAACCAGAGGCAGCGGCAGCCGCGAAGTAGATCCGGCTGCTCTGGCAGACTCAAAGAGGCCTCCCGTGGGAGGCCTCTTCTATTCGATAAGCTGAATAGACAGGGACGTGAGGGCCAATGGAAGCGAACCCGCCAGCTCGCGCCGCAGGCGCCCTTCCCCGGATGGCAAGTCCATGAAGAAGCATTGGGATGACAACCCGCAGGAACTGGAGGGTGCCGCAGGAGAGCTGCGCCCTGCCCGTGTGCCCGCGCGCTTCTCCATCGGCCCTGTTGAGGTGCGCCCCGCCACGGTTCTTGCCCCCATGGCCGGCGTGACCGACACCATCTTCCGCCGCTTCATCCGCAACGCCAGCCTCTTCACGCCCGCGGCCGACGCCGACGCGACGGTTGAAACGGAAATCTCCAACCAGCAGTCCGGTTGCGGCCTCATCATGACCGAGTTCACCTCGGCCGATGGCCTCTCCCGCATGCGCGAATCGAAGCGCAAGCGCTACCTCACCTACTACGACGACGAGCATCCCATTGCCGCCCAGCTCTTCGGCTCGGACCCGCGCACCCTCAGTGAGGCAGCGAAGATCGTTCAGGATGCCGGCTTCGACATGGTCGACTTGAATCTCGGCTGCCCGGCCAAGCGCGTGGTCGCGTGCAATGGCGGCTCCGGTCTCTTGCGCGATCTCCCGCTGATCGCACGCATCTTTGAAGCGGTGCGCGGCGCCGTAACCATTCCATTTACGGTTAAGTTCCGCCTCGGCTGGAACGATCACAGCATCGTTTGCGTGCCGCTCGCGCGCCTTGCCGAAGAGAGCGGGCTAAATGCAGTCGCGCTGCACGCGCGCACGCGCGAACAGGGCTACTCCGGCGACGCCCGCTGGGAGCACATCGCCGCGATCAAGGATGCGGTCACCATTCCGGTCATCGGGAACGGCGACGTCCGTACGCCCGAGGACGCGGCCGCGATGGTCGCCCGCACCGGCTGCGATGCCGTGATGATCGGACGCGCCGCTCCGGCAAACCCATGGATCTTCCGCCAAATCGCGCAGTACACCGCGACCGGCCGCTACGATGTGCCCACCGAATGGGACCGCTATCGCATGATCCGTACCTACTTCACCATGCTGCTCGAAGAAGGCCACTGGCACACTACAGGCTCGGACGAGAAGAACATCGAGGCCGCCAAGGCCTGTCGCGAAGGCGCAGGCAAGATGAAGCAGTTCGCCTCCTGGTTCACCCACGGCGTCCCGGGCGGCGGCGCGTTACGCAAGACCATCTACGAGGCGCGCACCGGCCCCGCAATCCTCGATGCCGTGGAGCAGTTCTTTGCGCGGCGCTTCAGCGGAACGGATACTTCTGAAACTGCCAGCGAGCCAGCCGGCGACTTTGCGCTTCAGGAAGGCTGAGCACCGCCGCGCTTGCGCCAGATGACCTCGAGCGAACGCCGCCATTCCTCGCTCACCGCGATCAGGCTCCACTCGATCTCGCTGCTCAGATAGCGCAGCACCGTCTCCGTTGCCGGGTGAATCCGCAGTGCCGGAGCGATAAAGCACAGCAGCGGCGACGTTTCTGCCAGCCGCATACCGGGGAAATAGCCGGAGCGCGTGAAGTCATTCATGCCATCCGCCGTTCGTGCCTGTGCAGTGCGATGCACCCGGATCCAGTAATCCAGTCCCTGCAGCACCATGTGCAGGTCTTCATCGGCCTTCAGCTCCACCACCGCCAGCCGTCCGCGTCGGTTCACAGCCAGAAGATCGAGCATGCCGCGATCGCTCCCCGCAAACGCAGGCACCTGGCGATAGACCGGCGTCCCCAGCAGTGAATGTTCCATCTCCGGCAACGCCGCAGATAATCGCGACTCCAGCCATCGCTCCGGCTGCATGCGGTACAGCGGATCACGTGCACTTCCAGCGCTGTGACGGCTTTCGAACAATCGTGCCGTCAAATCGCGAAGCATCGGTGCGGTGTCCTCGTTCAGTTCCGTTTCGCTCGGCCCGGCCCCGAAGGTGATGCGATCCTGCCGCTGGAATGAGCCCGGCGCAAGCCCGTGCTGCACGCGCGCAAACTCCAGCCCGCAGAGCGATAACCCCACGGCCGAGGCGCTGTGGACCCGCTGTTCCACGCGCTCGCGCGCGCCTGCCGGCACCAGCGCCATCACTTGCCCGATTCCAGTCTGCAGCCGCTCCAGCGCAGCGGCGGAATTGAAGTTCTGCATCAACCGCATCTCGAGATTCCCATTCCGCCCAATCTCGATGGGCCGTAACTCGTCGCCGCGCGCGTCGCACTCGTACAGCTCCCACTTCGCCTGCGCAGCATCCAGCCAGCCCATCCGCGATTGCGTCACTGCGCTCTGTCCCTCGGGCACGATCACCCGTAGCCCCTCAACATGTCTCGCGTGCCCGCTCCGTGCGCCTTCCGCACGCTCCCGGCACCGGCTCAGCCAGAGCTGCCCCAGCGTCAGGATGCCATCGATCGTCGCCTGCGACTCTTCGGCATTCACCGCGATCAGCGCCCACGCGCTCTGGCCACGGGTCAGCAGCCCACGCGCATATGCCGGACCAAAGCTGTGTTCCAGATCCATGGAACCGCGCAGCGCTTCGATCTTCCAGTCACCAAAGGCGCGCGGCAGCATGTGCTCCAATTGTTTGAGATAGCGCGATCGAATTGCCGCGCGCGTCGAAGGTGTCCGTTGGTCGCGATCGGCCAACAGGTGCAGCATTTGCGGACGCGTCTGGCCGAAGCGGCGCACCTGCAGCCGCAGCGCATACTTCCGCACATCAATTCCCGTCACGGTGCGGACGATGTTCCGCTCCTCCGACCACAACTGCAGGACGCAGCGGCCATGCTCCGCAGACAGCGCATATCGCGTCTCGCGCATATCGAAGAGCACGCGGCCGTCCTCCAGCACTGCAGCCCCGGGATGTTCCGCAAGGAACGATTCGAGCTCGCGCGCAAGCGCATCCGCGCTCAGATCTGTAACAATCGCCGGCATCTATCTGCCAACCAGTGTCGACCTCTGACGCGATCGAGGGAATCACCCCTCCGTGTCACAGCTCGGTGTCATCCGGAGCCGCAGGCGAAGTCGAAGTATCTGCCTTTTTTCGCAGTGCGTGAAATCGAGAAGAATGCTCGCTAGCGCGGGACTGCGCGCGCATGCTCCAGGTGATGCCGGCTGTGCCACTCATAGCGCAGCAGCACCTGATCGATGCGTTCCGGACCGTTCTCCGGGTGGTTGAAGCCCCGTGCCCACTCGGCATCCTTGAGCGACCGCAGCAGTATGACCATGCGCGCATGCACGCCCTCGATAATCGCCAGCGAGACAGCTACCGGCGCGCTCGTCGCGTCCGCCAATTTCGCCCATCTCTCCTGGTCGTAAGGCTTGATCGTGGGCCAATCTTCCGTGAGGGCCATCCGCAGCCGTCCCGACATTTGCGAGTGGCTGTCAGCGACGTGATGTGCAAGCTGGCGCAGGGTCCAGCCATCTAGCCGATACGGCCGCTCCAGGCCAGCGTCTCCGCGCGTTTCCACTTCCTGCCTGAACAGCCGCGGGAACGCCTCGAGAAAGTCAATCGCGTTCTTGCGCTGCTCTGCAGTGACCTCCTGCGTAAGCTGGAACCGCCCTACCGGATACCGCTGCCGTTCTACCTCTTCTGCCAGTGCGCTCATACGGTCAATCTAGCACGGACTATGCAGGGAAAATCATCACGTTCATCCACGCTGAAGCCTACAATCGATCCAGATCATCCAATCAACAGACATGAGCCATCACCCTACAAATCTTCCGTCCGGAACGCAGCACGATTCCTCTGGTCCAGAACACCGGCGCTACTTCTTCGACACCTTCGGTATCACCGAGCGGCTGCTCGAACGCTGCCTCGGCGAGGCGCTCTCCGCCGGCGGCGATTACGCCGATGTCTACTTCGAGTCCATCGCGTCCACCTCCATCGGCCTCGACGAATCGCTGGTGAAATCCGCCAACCAGGGCATGAGCGCGGGCTGTGGCGTGCGCGTTCTCGCCGGCGAGCGTACCGGCTATGCCTACACCGACGATCTCTCCGCCGACCGGCTGCTCCGTGCCGCCCGCACCGCCGCCCTCATCGCCAGCGGCCCCGCGAAAGAACCCGTCACCGGCTTTCGCGAAAACGCGCAGCAGAATCTCTATCCCGTACTCTCGCCGGAAGGCGACGCCGACATCGCCTCCAAGCTCGACCTGCTCCTCCGTGCGGATCGTGCCGCGCGCTCTGCCGATCCGCGCATCGTGCAGGTCAGAGCCAGCTTCTCCGACGAGGTGCGCCGCATCCTGGTCGCCGCATCCGACGGCACCTTCGCCTCCGACACCCAGCCGCTCGCCCGCTTCAACGTCTTCGTCATCGCGAAAGATGGCGCAAATATCGCGCGCGGTAGCGCCGGCGGCGGCGGTCGCGTAGAGCTCGATTATTTCCTCACAGAGAAAACTCCCGAGGGTTTCGCGAAAGAAGCTACGCGGCAGGCCATCCTCCAACTGAATGCAGTTCCCGCACCCGCCGGCGAGATGGAAGTCGTCCTCGGCCCCGGCTGGCCCGGCGTGCTGCTGCACGAGGCCGTCGGTCATGGACTCGAAGCAGACTTCAACCGCAAAGGCACCTCTGCCTTCTCCGGACTCATTGGCCAGTCCGTCGCGTCGTCGAAAGTCACGGTAGTCGACAACGGCCGCATGCCCAACCGCCGCGGCTCGCTCAATGTGGACGACGAAGGCTCACCGACGCAGGAGACAGTCCTCATCGAGAATGGAATCCTGAAGGGCTACATGAGCGACAAGCTCTCCTCGCGTTTGATGGGCATTCCGGAGACCGGCAACTGCCGCCGCGAAAGCTATCAGGCCGTGCCCATGCCGCGCATGACGAACACATACATGCTCGCCGGCGATGATGCCCCCGAAGACATCCTCCGCTCGGTCAAGCGCGGCCTCTATGCCGTGAATTTCGGAGGCGGTCAGGTGGACATCACAAATGGCAAATTCGTCTTCTCGGCCAGCGAGGCCTATCTCATCGAAGATGGCAAGATCACCGCGCCCGTCAGGGACGCGACGCTAATCGGCAACGGCCCCGAAGCGCTCAAGTATGTTTCGATGGTCGGCCACGATCTGCGCCTCGATGAAGGCATCGGGACCTGCGGCAAAGAAGGCCAGAGCGTACCAGTGGGCGTCGGCATGCCGACCATCAAGCTTGACCGCATGGTCGTCGGAGGAACGGGTCGCTGATGCTGGAAACCTTGACCGCACATCAGGACCTCACCGCCGCGCTCGCCACGCAGCTCATCGACCAGGCACTCGCTGCTGGCGCAACCGATGCTGAAGTCGTCCTCTACGAAGGCGATGAGTTCGAAGCTCTGGTTCGCAAAGGCGAAGTCGAGCGGCTGAAAGAATCCGGCTCGCGGGCTGCAGGACTCCGCGTCTTTCTCTGCGCGCGCACCGCATCCACTTCCACCAGCGATCTGACACCCGCTGGCCTTGAGCGTCTCGTCCAAGGCGCCGTCGCGCTCTCGCGTGTCACCTCGGAAGATCCTTTCGCCGGACTGCCCGATCCCGCCAGCTTCGGTAAGCTCACGGGTGACTTGCGTATCTACTCGAACGACGTCGACGACCTTCCAGCCGCCGAGCGCATTACGCTGGCACGCCGCGCCGATGCAGCCTGCTTCGCCGCCGATCCGCGCATCACCAACAGTCGCGGGGGTTCGTTCGACGCGGGCTCCGGCCACAAAATCCTCGCCAACTCCCGCGGCTTCGTTGGCGAGTATCGGCGCTCCATCTGCTCCATCTCCGCCAGCCCTATCGCGCAATCCGCCGACGGGCAGATGCAGCGCGACTACTGGTACTCGAGCGCACGCTCTGCCGCCGCTCTCGAATCACCGGAATCCATCGGCGCAGAGGCGGCACGCCGCACCGTGCGCCGGCTCGGCGCGCGCTCTGTGCCCACCCAACAAGTGCCCGTGGTCTTCTCGCCGGAGATCGCGCGCTCCATCGTCGGCCACATCTTCGAGGCAGCCAACGGCTCGCTCATCTATCACCAGTCATCGTTCTTTGCCGGCAAGCTTGGCGAGCAGGTCGCGAGCCCCGAGCTCACCATCACCGATGACGGCACCCTGGTCGGCGGCTTCGGCACTGCGCCATTCGACGGCGAGGGCCTGCCCACGCGCCGCACCGTGATCGTCGAGCACGGTGTGCTCAAGAGTTATCTGCTAAACACATACATGGCCCGCAAGCTCAACATGCAATCCACCGGCAACGCCTCGCGCGGCATCTCCGGTGCGCCGGGCATCGGAGCCGGCAATCTCTTCCTCGAATCGGTATCGCCGCTGCCGCCTGCCTCTATCATCGCCGGCATCAAGAGCGGTCTCTACGTAACGGAACTCATCGGCCAGGGCGTTAACATGGTGACCGGCGATTACTCGCGCGGCGCCTCTGGCCTGTGGATCGAAAATGGCGAACTAACTTATCCGGTCGAAGGCATCACCATCGCCGGGAATCTGCAAAAAATGTTCCAGAACATCACCGCGTCCGGCGACGACATGGTCTTCCGCAGCTCGGTCGCCTCCCCTACCTTGCGCGTCGACGGGATGACCATCGCCGGATCGTAAGCCGTTGTACACGCGTCAAAATAACAAGGCCGCCCTCGGGCGGCCTTGTTTCAGTACTGCAACGCCAAGTTCTAGAAGCTGAAGCGCGCTCCAAACTCACCGGTAAACGATTTAGGGAGAACCGTGCTGTTCGGCGTGATGAAATCTATTGGCTTCAGGAAGGTATTGACGCTGGGATCGGGATCAAAGTCACTCACGAAATTGTCAAGATTGCTCCCGAAGTTTGCACGATTTGTCAGATCGAAGCCCTGGAAGAACAGGTTGATGTTGTACCTATCGGCAATCGTAACCGTCTTGCCGATGCGAGCATCGAGCTCCGCGAACGCCGGGCCACGATAGTTTGCATAGGAAACCTCCTGGCATGTACCTGCTGTCAGGCACGTCTTGTAGTCGCTCCCGCTGATGCCAGCCATGGCTACGTAGCTCGCGGGATTTGTAAGTGATGCGCCTATCGGCACGATGGCATGAGGATTGCCACGTCCGCTGCCGATGCCCCACAGGTCGCTGCTGGCCTGCGCGATATCGACCGGGCGGCCTGTCCCTATCTGGAAGATGGGGGAAATCTCAATCTTCCATGGCAGATTGAGTGTAGCCGACGCGGTGACGTGGTGGCGTTCGTCACTCGGTGTTGCGCCATAGTCTTGCCGCCGGAACTGACCCAGGAAGGGATTGGTCGCCGTATTCCGGAAGGAGGCCGCTCCGCCTTCAAATCCCAGAGCCTTGGCAAAGGTGTAATTGACGGTTCCGGTAAAACGCTTCCACATCTGCTGCCGATAGCTGACGTTCAGGCCGTCATAGTAGGACCGGCCAATCGACTGCTCGTCCGCGATGCGGCCGAGCTTTGGCACGCCAGCCGCGGCGAACGCAGCCGAGAAGGGCCGGGTTTTGTCGCTGAAATACTGAATAGGGTTGATATTGACAGTCTTGTCGTCGTGCAGACCGCGCGCCTGGACGTAATCCACTTCGATGACGGAAAAGTTATTCGGGGCGTACTGGAATCCGACGTTGATCTGCTGGGTGTAGGGATTGCGATAGCTTGGATCCATTATGCGACCCACGGATCCTCCTGCCAAATCATGACCCGCCGGCGGAATGACCGGCGGCGGATCAATGCCATAACGATATTGACTCAACACAATGCCAGTACCGGGAACGGAATTCTCCGCCGCAGAACACGACGTGTCTCCCGGTCCGCTGCAGGCAATGCTGAACGTGTTGGCGAAGACAGTGTCGTTGGCCTGCTGAATCATGAACAGCGGAATGTTTTCGAACGATTGGCCGAAATAGAGTCCATATCCGCCGTGCAGAACGAAGCGGCCGTTGCCCAGCAAATCGTACGAGAAGCCAATGCGGGGGCTGATGTCCAAATTGTCATTCTTGGGCAGGCCGGTGAAGACGCCGCCGATGTTAGTGAGGTCCGGGGTGTAACCGGCCAGATAGGTGGTGGGATTCACCGTCGGGGGCACGGTCGGAATTCCGGTTGCCGCTGCCGCTAGCAGTTCCTGGTGGGTGCGGCTGATCTTCTGCTTGTCGATACCGTAGGTATCGATATCACGATCGTAGCGAATGCCGGCATTGATCAGCAGCCGCGTTGTGATGCGGAAGTCGTCCTCGAAATACAACCCGAGCATCTTCGGCGAAAGCTGAAAGTTGGGATTACCCGAAGTGCCCGTCATACTGATGACCGCACCGGGCGTCGAGAATCCATTCGCATATTTCGTCGGATCCAGTAGATTTTGTGGTGAATCTACAAAATCAAATTCGGGCGTAGGGTTGTTTTCGAAGAAGCCACCTAGCTGTGGCTCGTAGACATAGTCCACCCCACCGCGCAGTGTGTGCTTCCCGTGTGTGTAAGAAAGGTCATCACGGAACTGGAACTTGTGCTGGCTCGATTTCTGCGGCACGTTCACGTTCGTACCAAACTGGGTGGTATCAGGAAACGTGATGGTGGGCGCGCGGAGCTTGGAGTCGATCAGGTTATTCCAATACTGGAAGCCCACGGTAAAGTTGTTGACCGTGTTCGGAGTGAGCAACGAGCTGAGCGTGATGTTTGCCAGGATCAGGTCGTTGATGGTGAAGTTGCCTTGTGTCAGATCGACACGCGCATTCGCCTGGTCGTTGTTGCTCTTATTGTCCTGCGCGATGTAGCTGACGAAAGCCTTGTGTTTGTCGTTAAAGGTGTGATCGATACGCCCGTTGTACCGCTTCTCATCAAACGGTGTCGGGATCGTGCGTGAGGGCTGTGGCGGCACGGCAAAGAGGCCGGGCTGCTGCTTCGCCACGTTGGCCGCCACCGTCAATTCTTCGAACGAATCCGGATTTGTCGAGATGCTTGAGCGCTCGCGCAGGCCTTCATAGGCGAAGAACCCGAAGTCCTTGTCCCTCCGGATCGGACCTCCGATGGCCCCCCCGTACTGCTGACGGCTGTAGTCTGGCTTGGCCTGGCCGCTCTTCTCCGCAAAGTAATTGTTCGACTGGATGGCTTGCGTGCGGAAGAAGCCGTACAAGCTACCATGGAACTGATTCGTTCCCGACTTGGTC
>JBJMGC010000080.1:0-9395 GCA_045808105.1 Acidobacteriaceae bacterium
AAACCTGACCTCTCCCGCTGGCAGCAAGTCGTCGATCACGCCTATCACCCGAAGGACGAAGTTCACATTGGCATCGTCGGCAAGTACGTCGAGTACGAGGACAGTTACAAATCCGTAAAAGAAGCTCTGGTCCACGGCGCGCTCTCGCAGAACTTGAAGCTGCGCGTGACCTGGCTGGAAGCCGAGGGCCTCGAAGCAGACGATTACGCCTCGCAACTCAAGGAATTCGACGGCATCCTCGTCCCCGGTGGATTCGGCAAGCGCGGCATCGAAGGCATGCTCAACGCCATCCGCTACGCCCGGGAGTCCGGAACGCCCTACTTCGGCATCTGCCTGGGCATGCAGACCGCCACCATCGAGTTTGCGCGCAACGTCTGCAAGCTGCACGGCGCCAACTCCAGCGAGTTCGATCCGGCCACGCCGCACCGCGTCATCTACAAACTGCGCGAGCTTACAGGCGTGGAGGAGATGGGCGGCACCATGCGGCTCGGCGCCTGGACCTGCCTGCTCGAACCTGGCTCGAAAGCCGCCCAGGCCTACGGCAAGACTGAAATCTCAGAACGGCACCGCCATCGTTACGAATTCAACCGTGAATACGAAGCGCTGCTCACCGGCGCTGGCCTGCGCATCACCGGCACCACGCCCGACGCCACCTACGTCGAAATCGTCGAACTGCCCAACCATCCCTTCTTCCTCGGATGCCAGTTCCACCCTGAGTTCAAATCCAAGCCGCTCGAGCCGCACCCCCTCTTCCGCGACTTCGTCATCGCCAGTTACGCCAACCACAAGAAGCAGCACACGCTGGCGCAGCCTACGCCCGAGTTCCAGACGGCCGGGTGAAGTTCCTTTGTTAATCCGAAGATGATCTCGCCGTGTTAGAGGCTCAGGAAAGATGTCTTAAGTTGCTTATGCCGTTGTGAATTCGATCAAGAAGAATCCAGCAGGAGGCGACCAGCCCTCGCGTCTCCGCGTGCGTCACACAGTCGAGAGTTCGTATATGTCCGCCACCATCCCGCAAACTCCCCCCTCTGTCCGGAGACGCTCGTCAGCGGTTCCCGCGCTCATTCTCGGCGTTGTCCTCGGCCTGCTCGTCGCGCTCATTGCTGTTCCGGCTGCCGTGCGTCACGTCGGCGCATCCATGCGCAACCGCATCAGCCTGGCCTTCCTCGGCCGGCACGATGCGATCGACATCTCGCAGCCCACCGTCATCGCAAGCATCCAGCGTCTCGCGCGACTCGAGTCCGTCGTCTACACCATGGATAAAGTTGTCGAAGGCAACCGCACTAGCCAATACCTGCCCGACATCCTGACTGGCGACAAGCTTCTGATGATCGTGCACGGGCAAGCCGTCGCCGGCGTTGACCTCAGCAAAGTTCAGGCCAGCAATGTGCTGATCGATGGTCGCACCGTCAGCATCGCCATGCCCGCCGCCGAGCTGCTCTCGGTCTCGCTCGACAACAGCAAAACCCGCGTCTACTCGCGCATCACCGGGCTGCTCGTACCCGCCGATCCCAACCTCGAATCGGAGGTGCGCGAAAAGGCAGAAGCCGACCTGCGTCAGTCCGCACTCGACAGCGGTATCCTCACCACCGCCGAGGGCAACGCCCGCGCCACACTCACCACCCTGCTGCATTCCCTCGGATTCCAGCAAATCACCTTCCGTTAGGAAGCGACCATTTCGCGGCTCCATCGGAAACTTCGCGGCGAATGACTACCAGCGCAGCCGCACCAGCGCCACGCCCTGGCGCGCCAGAGGCATCTCCACCCGAGCGGCGCCGTCCTTCACCATAACTGCGCGCGGGGCCACCACTTCTTCCAGCTTTCCCGATCTGACCAGTTCCTGCTGTTGCGCGGCATTCGGCTTTTGCGGTCTCCCCATCCGCTGCCACACCGCATATGCATTGCTGTGCGCCGCGTCCATCAGGAAGACCTCTTCCGTGGCGCGCGTACCAGGCACGCCGCGGACTTCCATCGCGATCTTCGCCGGCGCCGCTGGCACATCCGCGTCCTGGTAGTTCCACAGCAGCACATCCACCTCGCGCGAACGGCGTGTAGCAATCGCCTCTACGTCCGGCGTATCTGTCACGCTCTTAGATACGATATCCTGCGGTGAAATCGCCCCGGTGCTCTCCGTTCGCACCCAATCGCCGCCCAGCATTGCCATCATGCGGAAGACATTCAGCACCGCCTTGTCCACACCGTTCGTCGCCAACTCACGAAAGCCTGCGAAATACGGCTGATTCTCAAACGTAAACGCCCATGTCACTGCGCCTTGCACATGGACATCATGCTCGCGGGCTAATTCCCAGGTACGCGCTGTGGCCTCCGCCACGCTCACGCCATAGAGCGGACCATTGCGATAGCCGTTCTGCGCACCCTGGCATGCTGCGCATCCCTCGGGATCGCTCTCGCCCAACACGATTGGCGTGTTGCGCCACTGCGGATAACTCGCCACCACCGCCATGCCGCGCTCCACTGCGGCAAGCTGCTGACCAACGTTCATCACCACATGTCCATTCACAAACTTGGGCGAGCCCTTGGGATGAAAACTGATAAAGTCCAGCGGCGCACCCGTGCGCCCCGTCGCTGCATTCTTGCCCTTCGCGCAATGCTCCAGGAATTGCCGCAGGAATAACTCGCTCGTACTCGGCCCGTTCTTTGCGGCCCCACTCTTTGCGGCATAGACGCCTGTCGAATCCGGGCCACCGACCTTTGCCCGCGGCAACACCTTGCGCACCGCCGCAGCCGAGACGTCATATAGCCGGTCGTACTCCTCGGGCGTGCCGTGCCAGTAACCAATGTCCGGCTCATTCCATACTTCCCATAGCCAGCCGTCCACGGTGCTACCGTACCGATCCTTCAGGTGCGCCGCGTACGCCTCCACCAGCGCGCTCCATTTCGCATAATCCTTCGGCGGATAAGTCCAGCCGGTAAAGATCTCTCCCTTGGGAAAGTTGTGCCGGTACGGCTCAGGATGCGTCGACAACGCTTCCGGCATAAAGCCCAGCTCGACAATCGGCCGCACGCGAGCGTCGCGCATGGTATCGAAGATGCGGTCAGTTATGGTCCAGTCGTAGACCGGCGTACCGTCAGCGCGCTCGGTGTACACATTTGTCGAGCCCCACTTCAGCGAGCCCTCGCCATTGCCGGTGGTGAACAGATTGTGCGCGCGGAAGTACACCGGCGCATCCGCCGCATGACCCAGCTCGCCTAATTCGTTAAGCAGCTTCCGTCCATGCGGGGCATAAATGTAGTTCGGTTCGTCCGCGCCAAAGTAGCTCCAGATGGGCGTAAACGCACCCGTCGACGCGTCCGCATGGACCGTCACCTGAACGGTTGCTGTATCCTGGCCGTACGCCATCGGCAACAGCATCAGTAAGAGCACCGCGAGAAAAGGGAAACGTCCGGAGCAAAGTGCCATGCCGCCACTCTACCCGACCAGCGGCTTCTACTCCGTCCGCAGCACCCGCATCGGCTCCGTCGAAGCCGCGCGATGTGCGGGTAGGAAGCAGGCCAACATCGCCGCAGCCAGCAGAACGCATCCAACAACAGCGAAGGCAGAAACATCCAGCGCGCTCACGCCATAGAGCGTGCTCTGCATAGCGCGCCCGATGAAATAGGCGCCGAGCAATCCCAGCGCCAGCCCCACTGCCGCCAGAGTCACGCCCTCGCGCAGCACCAGCGCCACCACGCGTCCACGCGTCGCCCCCAGCGCCATGCGCAGCGCAATCTCGTGCGCGCGTTGCGCAACCGAAAATGTCATCACGCCATAGATGCCCAGCGCTGCCAGCAGCAGCGCAATCGCCGCGAAGCACGCGAAGAGCACCAGCGTAAAGCGATCATCCGACAACACATCGTGATGAACCTGCTCCATCGAGCGCGGCAAAGCCAGCGCAACGTCGGGATCCACCTTGTGCACCGCGGCCGCAATACTCTTCGTCATCGCACCCGGATCTTCACTGGTGAGCACACCCATGCCCGCGTTAGGCCACGGAATCTGCCAGAACGGAATCAATATCTCCGGATTGTCCTCACGCAGGCGGTCCCGCACGTTGTGAAAGACGCCCACAATCTGCCACTCCAGCGCCGGTCCCAGCTTGGTCACTCCGGGAATCAATTGTTCGACCACTACGCGCTGCTGCAGCGGATCCTTTCCCTTGAGAAATTTCCTGACAAATTCTTCGTTCACCATCGCGACTTTTACGCTCGCGGCCGAGTCCTGGTCGGTGAAGCTGCGTCCATGAATGAGGCGGATACCGAAGGTCTTGAAGTAGTCCGGCGTCACCATTCCAAAGCTAGATAGGGGCCGCTGCGATAGATCGGCAAAAGCCGGTGCACCCGCGATCGTGAACGGCATGCCAAAACCAGATCCCTCCAGCGGCGTTCCCGTCTCCGCGGATGCGGAGATCACTCCCGGCACGGAAGTGATGCTCGCCAGCAACTGGCGATAGTGCGCCGCGATTAGAACCGGATCCTTCGAGCGGGTGTCCGGAATCGGCAGGTAGAACGTAAGCACATGGTCGGTGCGCACGCCCAGATCCACGCGTGTCAGGTTCAGGAAACTGTGAATCGCCAGGCCAGCGCCGGCCAGTAGGGATAGCGCCAGCGTGAACTCGCCGATCACCAGCGCCTGCCGTAGCCGCTTTCGTCCGATTCCTGTCCCGGATCGCCCGCCTTCCTTCAGCGTCTCTGCGGGGTCCACCCGCGATGCGGCCCATGCCGGCACGCAGCCGAACAGCAGTCCAGCCACGGTCGTGGCGCCAAGCGTGAACAGCAGCACCGGAAAGTTCAGGCTCAGATCCGCCTCACTCGGCAGCGTGCCTTCCGGCATCGCAGCCATGAATGCATGCAATATCGCGTATCCCACGCCAATGCCCAGCGCGCCACCGACCAGCGCCAGCAGGATGCTCTCCGTCAGCAATTGGGTGAAGATCGTCCTCGGCGTAGCGCCGAGCGAGGAGCGCACCGCCATCTCCTTCTGCCGCGCCATGCTGCGCGCCAGCAGCAGGTTGGCCACGTTCACGCACGCAATCAGCAGAACAAAAGCCACCGCACCCAGCAGCATCCACAGCGTGCGAATGCGCTCCTTCGGAATAAAGTCATTCTGCAGCGGCTCCACAAATGCGCCCCAGCCCTTGTTGCTCTTCGGATACTGCTGCGCGATATGCGCGGTCACCGCATCCATATCGGCGCGCGCCTGCTGCATGGTCACGCCCGGCTTCAGCCGTCCGATGGTCAGCAACCAGTGAAAGTCGTGATTGAGTTGCTCCGGTTTAAAGGCGAGCGGCACCACGATGTCGCCCTGCCCGCGATCGTAGACTCCGGGCGTAAGCACGCCCACCACGGTGTACGGCTCCGCATTCACGCGCAGCGTCGTGCCGATGATGTGCTGGTTCGCGCCCAGCCGCTTCCATAGCTTGTGCGTCAGAATCACTTCGTGGTCGCGGCCGATCTGGCCCTCTTCCGGCATAAAATCGCGGCCGAGAAAAAACGGCGCACCCAGCATGCGATAGAAGCCGGGAGTCACCATGCGTCCGTCGATCTGCTCCGGCTGGTCCTTCGTCGACAGATTGAAGGCACCGCCGGTCCATGCATTCATGTCCTGGAAAGTTGTGTTCTCCCGCTTCCAGTCGGTGAAGTCTCCCGCGGACATCCCGTTGTGAAAGCCCTGGATCTTCGACCACACCACCATCAACTGCTCCGGGTGTGGATACGGCAGCGGCTCCAACAGCGTTGCATAGTCGACCGTAAAGATGGCGGTGTTCGCGCCCACACCGAGCGCCAGTGTCAGCAGAATGGTGAGCGTCAGACCGGGATTTTTCAGCAGCATGCGGACGCTGAAGCGAAGGTTGCGGAGCAGATTCTGCACGTATGCACCTCACATACTGCTTTGTCAGAGACAGACAGGCTCAGAAAACAAATACGTACGGAAGCGATTACGGTTCATTACAAATGCGAAAACTCTTTGTCACAGCCGGTAATGCTACACACAGTAGCATTATGTAGAAGATGCGAGCAAGCTGCCATTAAGTACTTGCCGCTTAGTCCGCGGGCGATGGACGCAGCTCAGGGGGGCCTCCTTTAAAAAAACTGCCGCAGCGGAACTTCTGTCGCGATACGCGCGTAGCTGCACCTGTGGCACGACCACAGAGAACGTGACATACTCATGTGGCCGCCACACAGGAGACTGTACCGCATGTCTGACCCCAAACTCGACCTGCTTCAGGGAACGCTGGACCTCATGGTCCTGCAGACGCTCGCCGCTATGGGCGAGCTCCACGGCTACGGCATCGCGCGCCGAATTGAGCAGATCAGCGGCGACACCGTCCTGCTCAATCAGGGCACCATTTACGCTTCGCTCGTCCGCCTGCAGAATCGTGGCTGGATCTCCGCTGAGTGGGGCACCTCGGACAACAATCGCAAGGCCAAGTACTACGCCATCACGCGCAGCGGGCGGAAGCAGCTTGCCCGCGACACGGAAGACTGGCACCGCCTCAGCAACGTCATGGGCCGCGTGCTCGCGCAATCTCCGGAAGAAGGTGCGAAATGATCTCCTCCCTTCGCTCATCTCTCGCCCGCATTCGCGCCTTCGCCAGTAAGCCCGTGCGCGACGCCGACCTCGAACAGGAGCTCGCCTCGCACCTCGATTTCGCCATCGAAGAAAATCTGCGCCGCGGCCTCTCACATCAGGAGGCGCGCCGCCAGGCACTCGTCCGCTTCGGTGGTGTGGAGCAATCGCGCGAGCAGCAGCGCGCCGCGCGTGGCCTGCCTGCGCTCGACATCCTCCTGCAGGACCTCCGCTACACCCTCCGCACCCTGCGCCGCGACCGCGGCTTCACCATCGTCGCTATCCTCATCCTTGCGCTCGGCATCGGCACCAACATCGCGGTCTTCAGCGTCGTCAACACACTCATGCTACGTCCGCTGCCTTTCCAGGATCCCTCGCGCCTGCTTTGGATCGGCCCGGAGATCTTCGACGGCAACTGGTCCGCGGCCACTTACTCCACTGACGCATGGCAGGAATACCTCGAACGCAACAAATCCTTTGAAGATGTCGCCGGCTACTTCGCCTTCTCCTCTCCCGACAACGTGAAGCTCATGGGACACGGCGATCCCAAACCTTTCACTGACATCGACGTCACCCAGAACTTCTTCCAGGTACTCGGCGTCCAGCCGCTGCTCGGCCGTCTCTTCCTTCCCAGTGAAGCCTTGCACGGCGCACCGGATGTCATGCTGCTCAGCCATCACTTCTGGCAGCGGGAAACCCACAGCGATCCCGACATCGTCGGCAAGCCGCTCCAGTTCAACGGACACACCGCCACCGTCATCGGCGTACTGCCCAGGAGCTTCGACTTCGGTGCGGTCTTCGCACCCGGCACCAACGTCGATGTCTTCACCGCAGTCATCCCTCAAGACATACGCATGGAGGGCAACACCATCACCCTGCTCGGCCGCCTCAAACCCGGCGTCTCCGTCGCCCAGGCCCGCGCCGAAGCAGCGCTGCTCTTCCCCAGAATTCTCTTCCGCCGTGATATCCCCAACTCGACCTGGTATACGGCCCCATACCCCACGCCGCTGAAGGAGTACGTCAGCGGCAAGCTCCATCGCTCTCTCGTCGTCTTGTGGTCCGCTGTCGGCCTGGTGCTGCTCATCGTCTGCGTCAATCTCTCCAACCTCCTGCTCGCCCGCGCCGCCGCGCGCAGCAAGGAGTTCGCACTTCGCGGTGCGCTCGGCGCCAGCCGCCGCCGCATCGTTCGCCAGTTGCTCACGGAAAGCCTCCTGCTCTCCGGCGCGGGCGCAGCGCTCGGTCTCGGGCTCGCATACGGCATCACGCTGTGGCTGCAGCATCAGACCTCTCTCGCTCTGCCGCTGCTCAACGACGTCCACATCGACGCCACGGCGCTCCTCTGGACCCTGGCCATCGCCGTCGGCACCGCCGTGCTCTTCGGCCTCGCGCCCGGTCTGCGCATGTCCAGCCAGAACCTGCAGGAATCCATCAAAGACAGCGGGGGGCACGGCGCCAGTGACAGCCGCCGGCACGATCGCCTTCGTTCCATACTCGTTATCTCAGAGGTAGCGCTCGCCTGTGTGCTGCTCGTCGGCGCCGGCCTGCTCATGCGCAGCTTCCTGCGCATCCTCGACGTCAACCTCGGCTTCCAACCCACCTATGCTGCCACCATCAAAGTTGACTTCGACGACGGCGACGGCAATGATGCCAAGCGCACCGCGATCTTTCAGAACGTCATCAGCCGCGTTTCCGCGCTGCCCGGCGTCGAGCACGCGGGCATCTCGGACAATCTGCCCTTCGCCCGCAATCGCAGTTGGGGCATCCCCCATCTGCTAGGTGTCGACTACAGCAAAGTCAAAGGTCAGAGCGCGCTTGTCTACATGATCACCCCTGGCTATTTCGCCGCCATGGGCATTCCGGTCAAGGGGCGCGACTTCTCCTGGGAAGACAAGCCGCTCGTCCGCGATGCGAAACGCAATGTGGTGCAGGGCGATCCCGTCGTCATCATCAATGAAAGCACCGCGCGTCATCTCTATCCCAACGGCGACGCTATAGGCCACGTCATCGACGCCGGCGACAAAGCGCGCATCGTCGGCACCATCCCCGACGTGCACCTCACCAGCGTTGAGGGCCAGCCCGATTCGCAGGTTTACTACCCGCAGGCGCAGGAGAATACAGAGGGCGCCTACCTCGTCATCCGCAGCAAGGTGCCGCCGGAACAGCTCGCTTCCAGCGTCTTGCACACGTTGCACGAGATCAATCCCGCGCAGGCCGCCGTACCGCTTCGTCCCATCCAGGAGTTCGTCGATCACGCCGTCTCGCCGCGCCGCTTCTTCGTCCTGCTGGTCGGCACCTTCGCCGCGCTCGGATTGTTTCTCGCAGCGCTCGGCATCTACGGCGTCATCTCCTACTCGGTCACGCGGCAGACGCTCGAGATCGGCATCCGCATGGCGCTCGGCGCCACTGCGGCGCGCGTGCAGTTCGGCGTCATCTTCCGCACCATGCGGCTTGCCCTCATCGGCATCGCCGTCGGCGCCGTGCTCTCGCTGGTCCTCGCCTCGCTCATCTCCGCCATGCTCTTCAACACCGCGCCCACCGACCCCGCCACGTTCGCCGGCATGGTCGCGCTGCTCATCGTCGTCGCGCTGCTCGCCGGCTACATCCCCGCGCGCCGCGCCTCACGCGTCAACCCCCTGGTCGCCCTCCGCGGCAATTAACCGTACCTCTTTGCTCCCTGCTGGACGATTGCCGGAACCTGCAATCGTCCGCCTTCGTACCGCCCTCCAGCATGCGCTGGGCAAATCGCTGCGACTGCTAGAACAGAGGGCAATGATGCACAATCGCGATGTGACGAAGAAAGATCTGCGGGGCCCGGTTGTTGCAGCAC
>JBJMGC010000081.1:0-8292 GCA_045808105.1 Acidobacteriaceae bacterium
GTGATAGCTATCCTTGCCGACATCGTCGAGGTCGTTGTGCTTGCCACCAGCACGGATACATTTTTGACTGTCGACAGCGGCCTTGAGGCCGGCCATAGGATCGGTCTTGCCAATGGTGCCGAGGAAGATGGGCTTGAACTGGTTCATGCCAGCATTGGTAAACAAGAGTGTCGGGTCATCGCCGGGGACGACCGGGCTTGACGCAACGATGGTATGGCCCTTGGATTCAAAGAACTTCAGGAATTTTTCGCGGATTTCGGACGAGTTCATGTTCGATGAAAAATGAGATGTGATGCGTTAAACCCTTGATTATACGTGATTAGCCTCCCCCGATTCAGCGCTGCGCGGGCGACAAAAAAGCCCGCCGGAGAACGCGGCGGGCTGGCCTGAAAATCTATTGGCAATCAATCAACCGTTATGCTTTTCACGATGGACACGGCGTGACTGGCGCGCTTCCTCATTCTGGATGCGGTGCTGTTCATGCGCGCCGACATGACCATCGCGGCCGGCACGCCTACTGTCTTGTTCCAGATCTCGTAAGCCTCGTCGTCTTCCGCGTAGACCGTGACCCACAGCTTGTCCTTCGGCAGCTTGAAGACTTCGGTCAGCAATTCCCATGCGTACTGAATCGCGTCGTGCTTGAAGTAATCGCCAAAGCTGAAGTTGCCCAGCATCTCGAAGAAGGTGTGGTGGCGACGGGTGAAGCCGACATTTTCCAGATCGTTGTGCTTGCCGCCGGCGCGGACGCATTTCTGTGAGGTTGTCGCCCGGTTGTAATCGCGATGCTCCAGTCCGAGAAAGACATCCTTGAACTGATTCATGCCCGCGTTGGTGAAGAGCAGCGTGGGGTCGTTGGCAGGTACAAGCGAGGAGGAATGCACGCGGCGGTGTCCCTTCTCCTCGAAGAACTTCAGGAACAGCTCACGAATCTGGTTTCCGGGACGGACTTGCATATGCTCAAGTCTACAATTCGCCAGATGACAGCGCTTTTGGCTTCAGCGCTGTTGCCCTTGAAGAGGTCTTTCAGCAGAGGTGGATCTTCGCGATCGGTTGCCGACTACGTTGTTAGTGGTCCGCTGTGTCTAATCCCTCTAGCGATTCCTCGTCCGGCATCCACTTGCGCAGCACCTTGAAGACAGTTGGCGGCGTGAAGCCAGCGGCAATCAGCCGTCGCATCGTCCGCGCTGCTTCCTTCTTGTCTTTCGGCGGCGCCATGCGCTTGCGCTCGATATAGGCGCGGGCCAACTGCTCTTCATTCACATTTTCGTAAGCAGTTTCCAGCGTGGAGGCCGCCAGCTCCGGATGCACGCCCTTCTGCATCAGTCCCTGTTGCACGCGCCGCCGGCCAAACTTGTCGTTTTCCTGACGCAGCCTGGTATAGTCCGCGGCGAAGCTCGCATCGTTCAGGAACTTGTATTCCTTCAGCCGGGCGACAACTGCGGCAATTTTCTTCTCACCGATCTCATCAGCCTCCACGCGAGTCCGCAGCTTGCGTTTCAGTTCCGCAACGGTCTGCGCGCGGCGCCCGAGTGACGCCGTCGCGTAATCGAACAGAGCAGCTTCAGTCAGTGGCTCGCGCGGCTTCTTCGGTCGATTGCTGAGGCCCATGGCATCCCTTCACTTTGCGTTCTCGCCAGCCGCTTGTGTCCAACGATTGCACCACGCGTTCACCGTCTTGTACCAAAGCTGCGAGTTCTGCGGCTTCAGCACCCAATGGCCTTCGTCGGGATAGTAGAGCATCTCCGATGGAACACCCAGCCGTTGCAGCGTGGTAAAGAGCTGCATACCTTCGCTCACATCCAGCCGGTAATCGAGTTGACTATGCACCACCAGCGTGGGCGTCTTGAAGCGCGCCGCGAACAGCATCGGCGACCACCGCCGATACATCAGCCGATTGCTCCACGGTGTCCCGCGAAACTCCCACTCGTTGAGCCACAGTTCATCGCTGGTTCCATACGCCGATTCCGGGTTGAACATGCCGTCGTGCGAAACGATGCAGCGGAATCGGTCCGTATGCCCCAGGATCCAATTCGCCATGTAGCCGCCGTAACTCGCGCCCAGCGCGCACTCGCGCGTCTTATCAAGAAACGGGAACTGCATCTCCGCAGCATCCAGCCCACGCATGAGATCGATATAGGGACGTCCGCCCCAGTCGCCATTCACGCCATCGACGAAGGCCTGCCCGTACCCAGTGGAACCACGTGGATTCACCATCACTACGGCATAGCCGCTGGCGGCAAACAACTCCGCATTCCAGCGATAGCTCCAACTGTCGCCCCAGGCACCCTGCGGGCCGCCGTGCATAAGAAACTTTACCGGATACTTTTTCTCCGGGTCGAAGCCGGGCGGACGTATCAGAAAGCCTTCGACCCGCACGCCACCGGAGCCATGAAACCAGTAATGCTCCATGTCCGGAATATCCAACTGCGCCAGCAGTGTTCGATTGAGGCGCGTCAGCGGCTGCTCCGTAACTTCGGAGGGTTCAGCTACGGGTGCAGCACGCCGAGAACGGGTGCTTCGCAAATGCAGTGCAGGTTGTATCGCGACGTGCGGATTGCGCGGCACCGATTCCTCGGTCAGGTTGAGCAGCGTGATCTCCGCAGGACGCTTCACCGTATTGCGGCTGGCCACCATGTGGGTGTTATCCGGCGTCACATGCAGATCGCGGTATTCTCCCCGCCGCGCAATATAGGTGCGCTGGCCGGATGCGAGATCGAGTTGGAAGATCGGCTCCTCGCCCTCATCACCGGCAGTAAAGTAGATGCTTTGCGAATCCGGCGCCCATATCAGTTCGTCCACCCAGCGATCGAAACTTTCCATCAGCAACCTAATCTTCTTCGCGGCGCGATCGTACAAAGCAAGGCGGAAGCGGTCGCTCTCGTAACCGGCGCGTGCCTGCGAGCGCCATGCGATGTACTTGCCATCCGGCGAATACACGGGGCTGAAGTTGCCGCCCGCGCTGGTCGAAATGCGCACCGGCTTCGTCGCGGGGTCCGTCAGGTCCAGGGTCCACAGGTCCACGTGTGTGGATATAGCCGGCATCGGATCCGTGTTTTCTTCGAAGGTCAGTTCTTTGCTGTCCGGTGAAAAGGCGTATGCAGCGGGGCCGCCCAGCGAGAACGGGGGCACTTCGTGTTCATCGCCAGGATTCAGGTCGCGCGCTGGGCCGCCGCTTACCGGCTGTAGAAACAGGTGCGCTCGCCTTTCACCGGTGAAGACGTTCCAGTGCCGGTAGAGAAGATGGGTGAAGATCTGCGCCTTGACCTTGTTCTCGCTCTTCGCCTTTGCGCGCTCGGCGTTGCAACCCTCTTCCTGTGGTCCGGCACCGCACTCTGGATATACCGACGAAACGTACAGGATGTACTTTCCATCCGGGGACCACAGCGCGCCCTCGGCACCCATGGCTGCGTGCGTCACTTGCCGCGCGTCGCCTACCGTGCCGCTGCGCGGGTCGAAACTGGCGATGTAGACCTGCTGCGCGCCATCGCGCGAACTCTGGAAGAGGATTTGTGTCCCGTCCGGCGAAAAACGCCCATGTCCTTCGCCAGGCAACGATGCTGTTACCGGTTTTTCTTCCATTGGCTTGGAGCCGACGCCGGTGGGCACGATCCATAGGTGAGAGGTCTTGCGATTTTGCTCGAGGTCGACATCTGTAACCGCGAAGAGCACCCAATGTCCATCAGGCGAGAGCGACAGATCATCCAGCCGCCGCATGCGCTGCATGTCCTCGAAGGTCATGGGACGCCGTGGCGGAGGTGCCTGGGCATGTAGGACGCATGGGATAAGGGCCGCAAGCAGCAACGCGGCACACAAGCGGAGACGCATGTCGAACTCGCAAGGAAGATAGAAGACTTCTTATCCTACCTGCTCGCCGTTTCTGCTGATAGCAAAAGCAACGCGGAGACCGGACGGGTTCAGCGTCCGCGCGACACTCCGCGTCACGAGTTACTGCGACTCGCCGCCGTGCGGTGCGGGCGCACCGGCGGGTGGCGGACCTACATCCGGAGGACCGTCAGGTGCACGGCGGCCGCGCGGTCCTCCGGCATCATCCGGCCGGTGGATGATAATGCGTTCGCGCCGTTCCGGTCCCAGCGTCTGCAGGGTCTTCCACTGCGCTGTGGTCAAGACACCGCGCAACCCCAGCAGCATGCGCGCGTTTGCCTTCTCCAGTTCAGCGCGTGATTGCGCGACCTTGTCGATCTGCGCCAAGATGCGTGACTCGTCCGGCTGTTCCGCTGCCAGCAACGGCTCCAGGATCGCCTCTTGCTTCTCCACCGAGGCATGCTCGTCGATCAGCTTGAGACGGCTCTGCAGGAAGATATCGTCCATCTTTTTTTGCTGGTCCGCGCTCAAGCCCAGCTTCTGCGCGATCTCCGCGTTGTCCCACCACCGGCCATGCGGACCCACGCGGAAGGCGTGTTCCATGGGCGGGCGATGGGCTTCCATCGGACCTCGATCCATAGCGTCGGGGCCCATGCCGTCGCCCATATCCGGGCCCTGAAGCGGTGGAAGCGGCGGAAGCGGGGGCGGCCCGTTCGCGGCCTGTTGCTGCGCCATCAGGGGCAGCCCGCCCAGCAACAGCGCTGCTGTGGCAGTCCAATGTATGGCGCGTGTCTTCATGAGTTGCTTCATCGTGATCCTTCTCCCTGGAACTTTCTCGAATAATCTGTCGCCCTACGAACCTACTGACGAGAGGCCGTGCCGCCGGATGCGCTCGCAGACCCGCTACTTGCTGGACTCCACGACAGCGGCTGCATTGCCTGCGGCACTACCTGTGACACATCCTGATCGACCTGATCGAGCAGTGCATTGTCGCGTGCCAGTTCTTGCTTATCCTGCTTCTCCCGCTGCAGGAGCTGCTGCTGGTGCGCCTGAGCTTCGAGGGCTGCGCGATGCGCATTCCATCGCGGCAGTCCGATGCTGAGGATGAGCAACAGAGCCACGCTGACCGTCGCCCACACGCCGATCATCCCGCGCCAGTTTCGTGCCGCCGCGCTCTTCGATTCCTGCCACTCCATCGCGGCCGCGGCTTTGGCTTCCTCGGCCACGGCCGCTTTCTCCTCGCCCCACTGCCGCGCCGCCGCGCCGAACCAGCTCAGCGCGTCATCGAGCGGCTTCGCCTGGGCTTGGCATTCCTTGCACATCGCGACGTGCTCCCGCTCCGCTTCACTCGCATCGCCCATATGCAACCGCAGCAGTGCTTCTTGGTTCAAATGTTCGCTCGTCCTCATCGTGCCTCCCCCACCTGCTGCTTCACGACGGTCAATGCGCGGTACAGGTGTGACTTCACTGTGTTCACGTTCATGCGCATGGCCTCTGCGATCTCTGGCAGGTCCAGCTCCTCTACGAAGCGCAGCAGGAAGATGCTGCGCTGGCGCTCGCTCAGGGTCTCTACCGCCCGCCATACCGCCGCGACGCGCTCCTGCGCGATCAGCCGGTGCTCGGTTGAGCTTCTGTTGTCCGGCAGACGGTCGCTCATCTCCGAGGCATCGAGCATCGCTGCGTGCTTCCAGAAGCGCAGCTTCATGCTGCGTTGGTGGTCGCGCACCAGGTTGACGGCGATGCGCATCAGCCAGGTGCTCATGGCGCAGTCGCCGCGAAAGCTGGAGCGTGCTGCGTGGGCGCGCAAAAAACAATCCTGAGTCAGCGACTCGGCTACATCTTCGTCGCGGGTGGCGAAGAGGATGTAGCGGAAGACCCGGCCTCGGTAGAGTCGCATCCACTCCTCGACGCCGCCAGTGTCGGTCACGACGGCGGCTGGGAGATCAGTGGCGGCCATGGCATTCGCGATCACTTGTTCCATGCAGACTCATAGACGAGCCCGTGGCGAGGGAGTTTACAGCGAGGTTGTTTTTGGAAGAGGTAACGGTGCCCCTATCCCTCCCCCTCCGCTGCCGGGAGGCTGGTGTAAGTCTTTTGGCTGCATTGGGATAGAGGTGCTCCCGGAAGCTAAATTCGTCCTGGCAAAGGACTTATCGCTAAATCCGTCCAGCCAAAAGACTTGTCGGCGGGCCTTTGGTGGGTGCGCGAGGTGCGCGCAAATGGCCCTACTTTGAGTCTAACGAAATGGATAGGGTAAACCGGCAGGTTTCTGCATTGCAGGCGTGCCGCGTTCCCGATATGGACAATCGACAGGCGGGAATCGGCGCTGCGTCCAGTCGACTCGGGGTTTCCGATACAGTAGCCGGAGAGCAGCCTATGGATGACGAGATTGTTTCTCTCCGAGGACCGATTGAGCGCGAGGGCTCACGCTTAGTCCTGCGCATCCCGCTCGACGAAGGTGGCGGTGATTTGCATCTGGTCTGCGAGCAGATCTCGGAGATCGATGGGGACGATCTTGTCGTTTCGATTCCGTTCTGGCTTGCCGAAAAGATTCAGGTTGCCGAGGGAACCATGGTCCACGTTGACAATCGTGGAGGCACGCTCAATATCAGCAAGGTAGAGGTTCAATAGCTGCATCCCTCGCCGCCGATCCGGAGCCGCGTCGAAATTGTGCTGCTGTGGGCGCAGCTGATTCTTGTGCTCGGCGACGCGGTGTCGATTGCGCAGGGTTTGGTGTCGGTCGATCCGCGCGCGAATGGGCATGCCTGGGTGACGCTGCTGCCGCTGCTGTGCGTGCTGCCATCGGCGGCGGCGTTTCGCGAGACGCGCGCAGCGGCGGTCGGAGTGACGGCGGGCGCCTTCGCCGCGCTTGCCGGATTGGTCTGGGTAGGCGGCGGGTGGGGCGCGATACTGTCTGGATTAGCGCTGACGTGGCCACTATTTGTCGCAGCGGCGATGTTATTTGCCGTGCTGCGGACGCGGATCGACCGCGAGCGCGAGGCGAGCCGGCTGCACCGGCACACGCGGGCGAACCGGATGGAGCTCGAAGCGAGCGAGGTTTGCGGGTGCATCGCGTGCGAGCGAATCTATTTTCCGAGTGAGATTGTGCGCTGGGTGGATGGCGAGACGGCAGTGTGTCCGCACTGCGGGGTGGATGCGGTGGTGGGGTCGGCGTCGGGGATTCCGATTATGCCTGGGGTGCTGCGGCGGGCTCATGAGCGATGGTTTCTGGTTGGGTCGTAGCGGTGGCGAGGTCTGAAATCCCGGGCGGGGGAATTACCCGAGCGATGAGAGGAGTTCCGACGGCCGATTGCAGCGCTCGTCTTAAGACAGCCTGCCCTTTCCGTACGTCTTGACGGCTTGCTCGATGCTCGACCCTGCAGCCGCCAGGTCTTGCGGAGTCATAGCGGGCGTGATCGTAACCCTTGCATTGAAGGCAAGGAACCATGGCTCCGCGATGGCGGGTATCTGGGAGGTTTCCTTCAAATCGAAGACAATATAACCGCAGCGTTCGCCAAACTCGTTGGCGATGAAGTAGGCTGCTTCGGGCTTGAGCTCATCCAGAATTCCCTTCGCCGTGGTCCCTAAAGTGCCGTTTCGCGCCGCGGCATTGCCCGCTTCCACGGGGAATGAGACTTTCATTAGCATGCGCATCGTTTGTGCCCTCCTCGGGCGGGGGGATTATAGGCGCATGTCCTGATCCCGGGTTTCTAACGAATGATGCATGAATATTAGTGCGCGCATCTACGCTTTTTGTTCGCTTTTCTGGTAATCGACCCACTATCATCTGTATTCAGGAGCCCCATGAAGCGGCTTAGCGTTGGAGTAGGCGCAGATCACATAGATAGCTTGGCACGCGCTCGCAAACCACTGCTAGCAATTGTCGAGCTCATTTGGAACGCACTTGATGCAGACGCGAAGCGAGTTTCCGTGATTCTCACTCCTAATGGGTTGGCTGGCCTTGACACTGTTCAGGTCGAAGACGACGGAGATGGCATTTCCCCAGACGAGTTTGATATCGGCTTCGGTCAACTTGGGGATTCATGGAAGAAGCGCGCTGAACGTACAAAGACGCTTGGCAGAGCACTCCACGGAAAGAGGGGCGTTGGCCGATATAGGGCTCTTTCGCTTGGGGGCAGGGTTGTTTGGAACACTCGATTTGTTGCGGACGGACAGGTCTTTGGTTATGAGATCACCTTCGATTCCAGTGATAGGCGCACGGTCATTGCCACAGATCCGACACCCAGCACTGAGTCCAGAGGTACAACCGTAACGATTGCAAATCCAACTCCGAAACTCGGTAGCGTCGAATTTGACGCAGTCAAGCCAGAGCTAACTGCCCACTTCGCTCTTTATCTAAGGCAATATCCTGACGTCGAACTCAGATATGACGGCGCGATAGTAAAGCCCGATGAACTGATTTCACGATCGACGGATATCGCCTTTGACTTCGTCACCGAGAATGGACAA
>JBJMGC010000082.1:0-5680 GCA_045808105.1 Acidobacteriaceae bacterium
CAACACCGAGTGCGGCTGCTATGTGGCGTCACAGGGGCGCGATTATGACCGGGTCGAGTTCAAGGACGACACCATCGTGATCCGGCATGTGCATGAGGCGCCGCCTGCGTTGCACTGAGTGCTGGATTGCGGCAGAGTTGATTGACGAGCGGCGCTGCGCGCCGATTCTGTTTTGAATAAGCACAGCGGGTCCCTTCGACAAGCTCAGGGCAGGTTCTTCGCTCTACCTTCGGTTACGCTCAGGATGACATCTGAGTAGTTGCAACATACTTCTAGCAAGGACACGCAGCACCATCTCTGCATCTCACGGCAACAGGCAAATGCAATAGACTCTCCCTCGGAGATCGCGCTGATGCATGCAAACAACGGCCAGGAGAGCAGTCTGATCCTGTTGGAAGGCACGCCGGTGGTGGACGCCGGCGGGCACATGCGCGGGCGCGTCGCCGATGTGGTGGTCGGCACCGGGCAGGATGCGGGACGCGTGCTGTCGCTGGTGGTGAAGAGCGGGCGTGGGCGCGAGTACATCGATGTGCAGGCGCTGAGCCTGACGGAAGCTGGCGGCCTGGTGATGATTGCGGGCGCCGAACAGATGTCCACCAACCAGAACGAGAACGCGCTGCTGCTGCGCCAGGATTTGCTGGACCGGCAGATCATCGACGTGTACGGCCGCAAGGTGGTCCGCGTGAACGATGTGGACCTGAAATGGCAGGCGGTGGAGCGCGGCACGCCATTGCAGGTGACGCAGGTGGAGGTGGGGCTGCGCGGCGCGACACGACGCATGCTGAAGGGATTGCTGCCGGCCGCGCGTGTGGCTGCGATTGCCAACCGCTTTCCGCCGCGGGTGATTCCGTGGGAGTTCGTGGATGTGATCGAGGTCGATCCGGCGCGGCGGGTGAAGCTGAAGATCGAGCACGAGCGCCTGGCGCAGATGCATCCGGCGGACATTGCCGACATTCTGGAAGAGCTGGCGCCTGCGGAACGCGAAGCGGTCTTCCAGACGCTGGATGAAGAGGTGGCGGCCGAGGCGCTGGAAGAGGTCGAGCCGAAACTGCAGCGCTCGCTGCTGGCCTCGCTCGACTCCGAAGGCGCGGCGGACATCGTCGAAGAAATGGATCCGGATGCCGCAGCCGATCTGCTGGCAGACCTGCCGGAGGCGCACTCCGACGCCATTCTCGAAAGCATGGAGCCGGAGGAGCGGCAGGAGGTCGAGGAGCTGCTGGAGTTCCGCGAGGACTCCGCTGCAGGCTACATGACGACGGACTTCGTGGCTGTATCGCACGAGGGTTCGGTGTCAGAGGCGATCGAGGCTCTGCGCCAGTTTGAGGGCGATCCTGAGACGGTAAGCGATGTTTACCTGGTGGACGAGCATCATGCGCTGAAGGGGAGCGTGCCGCTGCTGCGGCTGATGCTGGCGCAGCCCGGGAATCAGCTGAAAGATCTGTCGGCAGGCCAGGCGATCCATTGCCGGGTAGATACCGATGAGGACAAGGTCGCGGAGCTCTTCGACAAATACAACCTGCGCACACTGCCAGTGGTGAACAGCGGCGACAAACTGGTGGGGATTGTGGAAGCGGATGATGTGATTTCGTTTTTGCGTGGGCGGTCTTAACCGGCGGCCAACCGGGCGACGGCCTGCGGCGGCACGGGATATTGAATTCGCTTCCTTCGGCCGCACACGTTGAAAATTGAGGCCGACCTCAGCAGAGAAGCCGGCTTGCTGCTGGCTTCCATATCTGGTGACTTGCGGACCTGTGGATGCGGTCTGATATGTTCGCCTGTGGGCCGTGCGCTTGTCGCGCTCTCCTGCTGACCCCACCCACCGTCAAGCCAATATTTGGATGAGCGCATGTTGAAGCGATGGCAAACCCGGATCGTGTTGTTCCTCGCGGTGCTGGGGCCGGGCTTCATTACTGCGAATGTGGACAACGATGCCGGCGGCATCCTGACCTACTCGGGCGCGGGCGCGCAGTTTGGTTATTCGCTGCTGTGGACGATCCTGCCGATCACGGTTGCGCTGATCGTGGTGCAGGAGATGTGCGCGCGCATGGGTGTGGTGACGGGCAAGGGGCTGAGCGATCTGATCCGCGAGGAGTTCGGGTTGCGGGCGACGTTCATCACGATGGTGCTGCTCCTGATCGTGAACTTCGGCCTGGTGATGACGGAGTTCATCGGGATTGCGGGCTCGCTCGAGCTGTTTCACATCAGCAAGTACATTTCGGTGCCGGTGTGCGCCGTGTTGGTGTGGCTGCTGGCGGTGCGCGGGGATTACAAGAGTGTGGAGAAGGTCTTTCTCGCAGCGAGCGTGTTCTACATCGCCTACATCATCACCGGTGTGTTGTCCGGCCCGAGCTGGCGTGAGGCCATGCTGGCCACGGTGAAGGGGCCTCCGCTGAGCGTGTGGCACACGCCGGGGTACATCTCCATGACGATTGCAGTGATCGGCACCACGATTGCACCGTGGATGCAGTTTTACCTGCAGGCTTCGGTAGTGGAGAAGGGTGTCGCAGTGAAGGACTATGCGGCGTCGCGGCTGGATGTGATCGTGGGATCGATCTTCACTGATGTTGTCGCGTGGTTCATCGTGGTGGCGTGCGCGGCGACGCTCTATGCGCACGGGGTCGGGCCGCTGAACGTGCCGGCCGATGCGGCGGAGGCGATGAAGCCGCTGGCCAAGGAGTACGCCTATCTGCTGTTCGCGATAGGGCTGTTCAATGCATCGTTCTTTGCGGCATCGGTGCTGCCTCTCTCGACGGCCTACACGGTTTGCGAGGGGCTGGGGTTCGAGTCGGGCGTGGACAAAAAATTTGCCGAAGCGCCGGCCTTCTATTGGCTGTACACACTGCTGATCGCATTGGGCGCGGGCGTGGTGCTGCTGCCGCACATTCAGCCGATGAAAGTGGTGGTGGACACGCAGGTGCTGAGCGGCGTGCTGCTGCCGGTGATTCTGGTGATGATGCTGCTGCTGATCAACCGCAAGGACTTGATGGGGCGCTTCGTCAATCCGCGATGGATGAATGTGATTGCGTGGACCACAGCGGGGATTGTGGTGGTGTTGTCGGTGGCGCTGATGTTTGTTGGCTGAGTACTAGCCGTACGGGCGGACGCGCCTGCGGCGCAAAATTTTGGGTTCGCTCCGTTGTCGCTCACATTGGGTGTTGTGGTTCTCGCGGATGAACTTCAGGTTGACAAAAAATCTTCTGAATCCCTACAAGAGCTTGCCTGCGGCCAAGTCGCGGACCAGGTTGCGGTCGGCGGTGACGAAGTCGTACTCGGGCAGGTTGCGCAGTGGGCACCAGCGCACGTCCTGGAAGATGAGGTTGGTGACCTCGCCGGAGTATTCCTTGACTAGAAAGAACTGAAGATCGACGGCTCCGCCGCTGCGGTAGTTGTGGCGGATATGCGCGACCTGTGTGCCGACGATGGCTTCGATGCCGAGTTCTTCCATGAGTTCGCGACGCAGCGCCTCTTCCGCGGTTTCGCCCGGCTCCATCTTGCCGCCGGGAAACTCCCACTTTGACCCGAGCGGCTGGTCGGGACGGCGCTGACAGATCAGCACCTCGTCGCCGCGCAGGATCAGAGCGGCCGAGACAGCCCGTACGGTCTTGCTGTCGCTCCGCGCGTCTGGACGCGGTTCCGGTGTGTTGTCCTCGATAGTTCCTTTGGGACTCTCTGTTTTTTGGGGTTCCGTCACTTGATCCCTAGATGGTAATTCCGGCGCTTGCGACTGTATGGAAACTCCGAGGCCGGTCTTTTCCAGCAAATTGGGCGGGATGGATCGCGGCGGCGAGCGCGCGCAGGCCGAGCAGGAGCGTGGGGGCGGGAGTATTCAGCCATTCATCCGCAATGCAGAAGACATTTCCTTCGCGTACGGCGCGAAGGTCTTGCCATCCACGCTGCGTGATGACGCGCTCGAGCGGCACGCGGTCGCCTGCGCCGCACCAGGAGAGGATTATCACGTCGGGTTCGGCGGCAGCGATCGCTTCGGCAGTAGTCTGCTTCGCCGCGTCGCCAAAGAATTGTCCACCGGCAGCCTCGACCAGCTCGGCGACCCAGGGCTGCGAGTGAATCAGCGGCTTGCCCCACTCTTCGCAGTAGACGACGGGGCGCGAACCGTCCGCGGTGAGGGCGCGTGTGGCTGCGATCTCACTCTGCATTTCGGCAGCGAGCGATTCGGCCGCTTCGATGCGATGCACGATGGAGCCGATGAGACGGATGTCGGCATAGATGTCGGCGAGTGTGTGGGGCGCGAGCGTGACGACGGGGCAGCCCGATTTGAGCAGGGCGGCGAGCGATTCCATGCGGTAAGGCACGGAGGCGAGCACCAGGCCGGGATTCGATGCGAGGATCTCTTCCGTGGTGCAGGACCAGGAGTCTTTGACGATCGTAAGGGAGCGCTCGGCCAGCGCGGGCACCGCTTCTACACAATAGCGGGTGCAGGCGACGAGCGCATCGAGCGCGCCAAGACGATCGAGGATGATGCTGATGCTGGGTTGCAGCGCTGCGACGCGGAGACCGGCGGGCGCAGGCATCGCCGGCTTCAGCGCGCGCCTTCGGCGATGGCGGCAGGGATGAAGACGGGCCAGTTGCGCTCCGTGGCAATTTCGAGAAGAGCCGGCGTCGGATTGACCGCGAAAGGACCGCGGGCCAGCGCGAGCATGGCGGCGTCGTGGATGGAGTTGCCGAAGACGACGTCCGGCCGTCCGCGATCGACGCGCTGGAGTGAGAGCGCCTTGCCGTCGTCAGTGGGGACATCGATGAGAGTGCTGGTGATGAGGCCGTTCACGACGGAGACACGCGCGGCGAGGACGCGCTCGGGCGGGATGCCGAAGTCGCGCACGCCTTCTTCAATGACCCAGTTGTTGGTGGAGCTGACTGCCCAGATCTCGCAGCCTGCGGCGCGGAGATCGGCAACCAGGCGCTGCATCTCGGGGAAGATGTGGGGATGAATCTGGGTGCGGAAGAAGGTAGCGGCGGCGCGGCGGAGCTCGGTCTCTTCAAGGCCAGTGTAGAGTTGCACCATCTCGCCGCAGATCGCAAGTTCAGAGATGTCGCCGGTGCGATAGAGACGATAGCGCGAGTCGATCCAGTCGGCGGCATTGCGGGAGACGAGGCCGGTCTTGATGGACCAGAGCATGAAGTCGTAACCGGCGTCGCCGCCCCAAAGGGTGCCGTCGCAGTCAAAGACAGCGACGCGCGGCGACAGCGCGAGGACGGCGCGGTGGAAGTCGCTGGCGGATAGATGCGCAGGTAGGGTCGGGTTCAAGCGTGCTCCTCTGTCCATGATAAAGGTTGACAGGACACAGGGCGTGAAAAGCAGGCGAACAGGAGGATGCTGGTGAAGGTATGGCTGATGGCTGCGGTGATGATGGTGAGCGGTGTGGCGTCCGCGCAGGCTTTCAATGGCTTCGACCGCAATGACTATCCCGGCGACTCGATGCTGGGCGCGCTGCACAAATCGTTCACCTACACGAGCTACTGGCTGAATGCGCCTCCGGGCGAGAAGGCGAGCACGTGGACGGGCAAGCGCGCCGTGCTGCGGGATCGCGGCTTTGGATTCCTGCTGCTGTGGAATGGCCGCCTGGATAAAGAGCTGAAGGGGAAGGATGCGGCGGCGCTGGGACGCAGCGATGCGGCTGCTGCCGTCGCCGCAGCGGCGAGTGAAGGATTTCCCAGAGGCGCG